>CAWKAE010000016.1:42500-104942 GCA_963847565.1 uncultured Halobacteria archaeon | reverse complement strand
CGGGCTAAACAAAGCGGTTGTAGGAGCGCATCGCATGCGCGAACCAGGCCAGGATGTCCCATATCACTACCGGTTCACCACAAAGAGTAGCCCGGATTCCGCGTAGCGGCATCCGGGAATGCCCCGCACCCACAACTCCACAATGCCGAGCAGGCATTGCGTCGTGCTTGCCGCGCCTGTGCGCGCCTGACCGGTCCATATGACCTCCTCACAAACACAGACATGTCCCGAGTGCGGCACCCATAACCGGCCGCATGCCGCCAGTTGTACCCAGTGTGGCGCACCGTTAAAACCTGATTGGCAGAATAGCCGGCGCATGCGCAACAAGGTGCTGCGCCGAACGGATTTCATGGCTGCGGCGCGTGCTAACCAGCGTGCGACACAACGGCTGGTCGCCATGCTCCTTGTAATCCTGACATTGCTCGGTTACCTGCTTGGCTGGGGCTTGCAGATCGGCATGGGCTATTACCCGCCGGATGCACAATCTGCACTGTTCGTCAGTCGTTGGGGGATAAATGGCGGGCTTGGCCTGTTGACTATCAGCAGCCTGTGGGTCTGGATCGCTTTTCGCAGTGGCGACCGCATCGTGTTGCGGCTGACTGGCGCAATCGAGGTGACGGCGGATGAAGAACCGGTTCTGCATAATGTGGTGGAAGAGATGGCCATTGCCGCGGGCATCGTCAAGCCGCGGATTTACGTACTCGATACGCCGGCGCTGAATGCTTTTGCCACCGGCATGACACCGGCGCGCTCGGCGATCGGGGTCACGCGGGGTCTGCTCGATACGCTCAATCGTGAAGAACTGCAGGGTGTGGTCGGTCACGAAATGGGACATGTGGTGAACTGGGATATCCGCTATGCAACGGCAGTCGGCGTGATTGTCGGTCTGATCGCGCTGGTCAGTGATGCGGCACTCCGGACACTGTATTTCTCGAACCGCTCGGGCAGTCGTTCATCCGGCAAGGGCGGTGGTGGTAGTGCCGCGATTGTCATGATCGTGCTGGTTGCGTTTGCTGCACTGGCGCCGGTGTTCGCATTCCTGGTGCAGATGGCGGTTTCACGCCAGCGTGAATTCCTGGCCGATGCCACCAGCGTGCGTCTCACGCGGCATCCGGAAGGACTGATTTCCGCGCTGGAGAAGCTGGCGGCCAGTGCGCAGCCGTTCAAGGGTGCGAACCGTGCCACCCAGCATATGTTTATTGTCAACCCGTTCCGGAATTTCCGTGAACATACCAACCGGTTGTATGCGACGCATCCGCCGCTGGAGTTGCGTATGAACCGGCTGCGGAATCTGGGGAATGAGTAGATGTGAGACGTGAAAAGTGAAACGTGAAAAGTGAAATGTCATTCTAAAAAAATAACTGGCCACGGAAGCACACGGAAATACACGGAAAAAATATTCTTTATAAGAACAAAAACTATTTGCCACGGAATCCACGGAAGGACACGGAAAGATAAATAACAAAAAGCTATTGTAATAGAATGCTGTGAACTAGTGCTGGTCGGCGTGCTTTCGTGGCAAATGAATTATTAATTCGCCTTTATTATTAAATATTCTTCCTTGGCCAGTTAATACGATTTGCAATTAACTGGTTTTTCCGTGTCCTTCCGTGGATTCCGTGGCCAATTATTATGTTTTGTAATTAACTGACTTTTTCCGTGTATTTCCGTGTGCTTCCGTGGCCAGTTATTTTTTTCAGATTCACTTTTCACTTTTCACTTTTCACTTTTCACGTCTAACGTTCCACCCCAGGTCACCGCTTCATCGAATCGAAGAACTCCGCATTGTTCTTGGTGGCCTTGAGTTTGTCGAGCATGAATTCCATGGCGGCCAGCTCGTCCATCGGGTGCAGGAGCTTCCGCAGGATCCACATCTTCTGCAGTTCCTTCGCATCGGTGAGCAGTTCCTCACGGCGGGTGCCGGAACGGTTGAGGTTGATCGCCGGGTACACGCGCTTCTCGGCAATCCGGCGGTCGAGGTGAATCTCGTGATTGCCGGTGCCCTTGAATTCCTCGTAGATCACGTCATCCATACGTGAGCCGGTATCAACCAGCGCGGTTGCCAGGATGGTCAGGCTGCCGCCTTCCTCGATGTTACGCGCGGCACCGAAGAAACGCTTCGGGCGCTGCAGGGCGTTGGCGTCGACACCGCCGGTCAGTACCTTGCCGGATGACGGCACCACGGTGTTGTAGGCACGGCCGAGGCGGGTAATGGAATCCAGCAGGATGACCACATCATGCTTGTGCTCGACCAGGCGCTTGGCCTTCTCGATCACCATCTCGGCGACCTGTACATGGCGACTGGCCGGTTCGTCAAAGGTACTGGAGACGACCTCGCCCTTCACCGAGCGCGACATCTCGGTGACTTCCTCGGGACGCTCGTCGATCAGCAGGACAATCAGGTAGCACTCCGGGTAATTGGCGGCGATTGACTGTGCCACATTCTGCAGCAGCATGGTTTTACCGGCCTTCGGCGGGGAAACGATCAGGCCGCGCTGTCCCTTGCCGAGCGGCGCCACCAGGTCGATGATGCGCGCAGTAATGTCCTCGGTGCTGCCGTTGCCGCGTTCAAGTCCCAGTCGCTCATTTGGATGCAGCGGCGTCAGGTTCTCGAAGGCAACCTTGTTCTTCGCCTGCTCCGGTTTTTCATAATTGATTTCGTTGACCTTGAGCAGGGCGAAATAGCGTTCACTGTCCTTTGGCGGCCGTATTTTTCCGTCGACCGTATCACCCGTGCGCAGGCTGAAGCGGCGAATCTGGCTGGGCGATACATAGATGTCATCGGGACCGGCCAGGTAGGAGCTGTCAGCAGAGCGCAGGAAGCCAAAACCATCCTGCAGGATTTCAAGTACTCCGTTACCGAAAATGTCTTCGCCTTTCTTGGCGTGTGATTTCAGGATGGAAAAAATAATATCCTGTTTGCGGGAACGCGCTGTTCCCTCGGCACCCATTTTCTGGGCAATTTCTATGAGTTCAGAGGCGGGTTTCAGCTTGAGTTCAGACAGGTTCATAAAGGGCCTTTGGATTATTCTCGGGTATTTTTTGAATGGCCGGTCTGGCCAGGGAAGTGCGGGCAAGCGGTGCGGTCACACAACAGATTCGTAGCTGTTATAGAACAGATCAGCGAGTAATGCCGTAATGTGACGCGTGATCCGGTTACCCCCGTGGTTAATGGACGTTTGTATGAGTTATTAAATATTACTGTCGATGAAAGCGGTGAGCTGTGACTTGGACAGGGCGCCGACCTTGGTGGCTTCCACGTTACCGTCCTTGAACAGCATCAGTGTCGGGATGCCGCGAATGCCGTATTTTGGCGGCGTTTGCGGATTGTCATCGATGTTGAGCTTTGCGACTGTGATCTTGCCGCCGTATTCACTGGCAATTTCTTCAAGGATCGGTGCAATCATTTTGCAGGGTCCGCACCATTCCGCCCAGTAATCGACCAGTACCGGACTGGATGACTTGATTACGTCATCTTCAAATGAATCATCGGTCAATTGCAAAATCTGCTCACTCACTGTTTGAAATCTCCTGTCAAGAAAGTTGCTGTATCATGCGCATGGAAGGCACGCCGTGCCCGCAGGATTGTATGAAAATGGAAATCCGTTATGGAAGCCAGGACGCGGAGTTTTGCAGCCCTGGCCAGGCTACGTGATGTGCAAGGAAAGCATGTTGCACGTTTGCTGCGGACTATTTCAGCCTAAAACCGTTTCATTTACAAGTCCGGCGCGCACATTTTTGCGCATATGTGCCGAGCCTGCAGGGTGGGGTCGGTCAAATCGGCCTGTCTGTTGCGGCGCGCGCCGATTTATAGCGCCCGGCAAAATACGACTATCACCACCAGATCAATGAAACAATCAATAGCATATTAACAAGCATTTGAAATATAATATGAAATTTTACGGCTCACGCCATTATGGACGGCCCGGAAACCCCCTCTTATGTCAGAAACTCACTTAACCGATACTGCTTACAGCAGCTTCTCTCTTCCTCCGGAATTAATGCAAGGCATTGATGAAGCTGGATTTACCATGTGCACACCCATCCAGGCCGAGACCCTGCCGGTGGCGTTGTCCGGGCGGGATGTTGCCGGGCAGGCGCAAACAGGGACTGGCAAGACCGCCGCTTTCCTGGTTGCTGTCTATAACCACCTGATGAAAAATCCGCCCGATGCGAGCCGCAAGCAGAATCAGCCGCGGGCGCTGATACTGGCGCCGACCCGGGAACTGGCCATCCAGATTCGCGATGATGCCTAGGTAATCGGCAAACATACCGGTCTCAAGCTGGCATTGGCCTACGGGGGTACCGGGTACGATGAACAGCGTGACGCCATTACCGCCGGCGTCGATGTCCTGGTCGGAACGCCGGGTCGTCTGATTGACTATTTCAAGCAGCACGTCTACGACCTCAAAATGGCACAGGCAGTCGTACTGGACGAGGCAGACCGTATGTTTGACCTCGGCTTTATCAAGGACATCCGGTTCCTGCTGCGGCGCTGTCCGCCGCCGGAGCAGCGTCTTGGCATGCTGTTTTCCGCCACCCTGTCGCACCGTGTGCAGGAACTGGCCTATGAGCACATGAACCAGCCGGTCCATGTGGACGTGGTGCCGGAGATGATCACGGCTGAACGGGTGCGGCAGGTGCTCTACCACACCGCCAACGATGAGAAGATTCCCTTGCTGGTGGGTTTGCTGAGCCATACCGACCCGCACCGCAGTATCGTGTTCGTCAATACCAAGCGGGCGGCCGAACGGGTGTGGGCCTATCTCGAGGGAAATGGCTTCAAATGCGCGGTGTTGTCGGGCGATGTCCCGCAAACGAAGCGGCAGCGACTGCTGAAAGAGTTCCAGGCGGGCGAGTTGCCGGTGCTGATTGCAACGGATGTGGCCGCACGCGGTCTACACATCCCGGATGTCAGCCACGTATTCAATTATGATTTGCCGCAGGATGCCGAAGATTATGTACACCGGATAGGTCGAACGGCGCGGGTGGGCAAGGATGGCGATGCCATCAGTTTCGCATGTGAGAACTATGTCTACTCCCTGCCCGAGATTGAGGCCTATATTGGTCACAAGATCCAGGTCGAGGCGGTGCCGGAGGGGTATATCACGAAACTCAAGCCACCGGTCAAGATCAAACGTCCGCCGCCGCGGCCCGGTGGCGGGCGCGGTAAACCGGGCGGCCGGGGTAAACCGGGTGGTGGTTCCGGCCGACGGCGTTCACATTCCTGATACCAGGTGCCCGTGAGGGCATGACAGGTACTGACGATACACATGAGCTCACTTGCGCTTCGACAATCCGACTTACTCAGGGTCCTGCAGGCCGGGAATATCAAGTACCTTATTCTGGGTATCAACCTGTTGCTGGTGATCTGGATTGCCAGCCAGCTGGCGACCCTGACCTGGGGTACTGGTGTCGCCGGATGACACGAACGCGCCGGCCGTGTCCGCACCGCGCAGCACGCCGGTTAAACCCGATGCTGACAGGCGCCTGATCGGTCAGCTGCCAGGCTGGCACCTGATGGGTGTGGCCACGCAGAACACGGCAACCGCCACCGTCGATATTCCCGCTAACGCCCCGGATACCCGTTTGCAACTGACCTTGCGCGGCGTGCTGGCATCTGACGAACCGGGTGGCGCGCGCGCAATTATCGCCGATCCCAAGGGGAAGGATGAGCAGTACTCCATCGGTGATGCCTTGCCGGGGAATGCCGAGCTGAGCGAAATTTATCCGGACCGTGTCATTCTCAAGCGCAGTGGCCGCTATGAAACATTGCGGCTGCCGGTGAATTCCCGACAGGCAGGGAGTTTGTCGCGCCGGAGTCGGTCAGCGCCGGGGGCGCTTCAGTCCATGAATGGCAACCCGCAGGCACGGCTCGCTGCTGTCAGGCAGCAGCTTAAGCAGGATTCAAGAAAGATTGACGGGCTGCTGCGCGCGGCGATCCATAAGGATGGTACGGGCAAAATGATCGGCTACCGTATTTCACCGGGCAGGGACCCGGCCCTGTTTGCCGAACTGGGCCTGGTAGACGGTGACGTGGTGACGCAGGTCAATGATATGGATTTGAGTGACCCGGCCAACAGTGCCAGGGCCTTGCAGACCCTGCAGAGTGGTGACTCTGTATCCGTGACGCTGGTCCGGGACGGACAGGAGCAGCTTGTCACGCTGGATGGCCTGTAAGTGTCAGGAAGTAGTCATAAAAATCAGGCAAGATAAGCGGCTTTTGGTCGATAATTTTGCAAAGAAGTGTATAGAATAGTGTCTGTTGAGGGATAAGTAATGAATTTTCCGGGATATCTGCTCTCAGCGATACTGCTGTGGTTCGCGCTGGTTCTGCCTGCACAGGCAGAGACAGTCACGCTGAACCTGAAAGATGCTGACATCAGCGCGCTAATCAGCACGGTCGCCGAGGTCGCAGACAAGAATTTTATTGTTGACCCGCGCGTGAAGGGGAAGGTGACCGTGGTCTCGTCACGCCCGATGAACAGCGACGAGGTCTACCAGGTATTCCTGTCGATTCTGAAGGTGCACGGTTTTGCTGCCGTGCCGAGCGGCGAGGTCATCAAGATCGTGCCGGACGTCAACGCCAAGCAGGACGGAATCCCGACCACGTCCGATGCCAACCCGGGCCGTGGCGACCAGATGGTCACGCGCGTGGTGCAGGTGGATAACGTGGCCGCCGCGCAGCTGGTGCCGATCCTGCGTCCGCTGGTACCCCAGCAGGGTCATCTTGCCGCGTACCCTGCGACCAATGTTCTTATCATTTCCGACCGTGCGATTAACGTCGAGCGGTTGGTCAGCATCATTCGTCGTATCGATCAGGTCAGTGACAGTGAGATCGAGGTCATTTCACTGGAGCATGCCTCGGCGACAGAAGTTGTCCGCGTACTCAGCAGCCTGAATCGACGGCAGTGCCGGCTGCCGGTGCGCAGGCCGCTGCCGGCGGGGCGCCCAGGTGCTGGTTGCGGACGAACGCACCAACAGTGTTCTGCTGGGTGGTGACCGTGCAACGCGTTTACGCATGCGCGCCATTATTTCCCATCTCGATACGCCACTTGATTCAGGTGGTAATACCGATGTGGTCTACCTGCGTTATGCGGAAGCGACCAAGCTGGTCGACGTATTGATGGGTGTCGGCAAGGTCGAGGAACAGGAAGCTACCGCGGCCAAGGGCGGCGCCAGCGCCAAGCGTGGCAGTTTCGATATACAGGCGGACGAAGCGACCAATGCCCTGGTCATTACGGCGCCGCCGGATATTATGAAGTCGATCAAGCGCGTTATCAGCCAGCTGGATATTCGACGTGCACAGGTGCTGGTGGAGGCGGTGATCGCGGAAGTGTCGCCCGACATGGCGCGGGATCTGGGTGTGCAGTGGTTGTTTAGTGGTGACACTACCGGAAACAACACGCCGGTCGGCCTGATAAACTTTGACAACGTCTCGACGCCGATATCAACAGTGGCGGGCGGTGTCGCGGATATTCTCGATGGTAGCAGTACTGCCCTGGCGGGAGTTCCATCCAGCGGGACACTGCTGGGTTTCGGTGATGTTAACAAGTCCAACAGTTTTAATTACGCTGCAATCATCAATGCGCTGTCTTCTGACACCAACACCAATGTACTCTCGACTCCAACACTTGTGACGCTGGATAATGAGGAAGCGGAAATAATCATTGGCGAGAATGTTCCCTTTGTGACCGGTTCGTTTACGAATACCGGGGCCAGCGAGGGTGCAACCAACCCGTTCCAGACCATACAGCGTGAAGACGTTGGCCTGACGCTTAGAATCAAACCGCAGATCAATGAAGGTAACGCGTTGCGTCTTGATATCGAACAGGAAGTCTCGAGTCTTTCTGATAGTACCGCCGCATCCGATCTCATTACCAGCAAGCGGTCTATCAAGACCAATGTCATGGTTGATGACGGCCAGATAGTCGTGCTGGGCGGGCTTATCAGGGAAGAGGTCCGCGAAAACGTACAGAAGGTGCCGTTGCTGGGTGATATACCGCTGCTGGGTTACCTGTTCAAGTCACGATCGACTGATGTGGATACGACAAACCTGATGGTCTTTATTCATCCGGTCATCCTGCGCGACGGTACCTTGACGAGTGAATACACCAACAGGAAATATAACTATATGCGCGCACTGCAGATGGACGAGCGTGAGAAGGGTGTTGACCTGATGTACAAGCGGGATCATCCGGTACTCCCGCCTATCGAGGAATTCAGCGCCGTGCCGCAGCCACCTGCCGCAGTCAGCACGCCTGCCCCCGTACCCGCTCCTGAGCCACAGGCCGACTTTTTTACGGATGAGTGAGCTGCAGCTCCAGGATACGGATGAAAAACTGAGCGGTGACGAGAACGCACCGCGGCGACCGCCGTTCATGTTTGCCAAACGCAATGGGTTGCTGGTTAACGGGGAAGAAGACGGCAAGGCCCTTGTCATGCATACCGGCTCGGTCGAGCCGTCCGCCCTGGTTGAGTTGCGTCGCTTCATGGGCATGCCCCTCAAGCTCCAGGCAATTGATCCTGAAACCTTCGAGTCGTTGCTGGCTACCCGCTATGAACAGGGTTCCAGTGAAGCCATGCAGATGATGGGCGACCTGGGCGAGGGCATGGACCTGATGCACGCTGCGCAGGCCTTGCCCGAACCCGAGGATTTGCTCGAGAGTGAAGACGATGCACCGATCATTCGGCTGATAAATGCGTTACTCACCGAGGCGGTCAAGGAAAACGCATCGGATATTCACATCGAGCCGTTTGAGAATCGCCTGGTGGTGCGTTTCCGCTGTGATGGTGTGCTGCGCGAGGTGCTGGAACCGCAACGCGTGCTGGCGCCGCTGCTGGTGTCGCGGATCAAGGTTATGGCGCGTCTCGATATCGCCGAGAAACGACTGCCGCAGGATGGTCGTATCTCGTTGCGTGTGGCCGGGCGTGCGGTCGATGTGCGTGTTTCCACGCTGCCATCCGGAAACGGCGAGCGTGTCGTGTTGCGCTTGCTCGACAAGCAGGCCGGCCGTCTCAATCTCGAACACCTGGGTATGGCAGAAGCATCACGCGATACCATCGATGTGCTGATCAACAAGCCGCACGGCATTATCCTGGTAACGGGACCGACCGGGTCCGGCAAGACCACCACGTTGTACGCGGCACTGGGACGCCTGAACAACAAGCGTCGCAATATCATGACCGTTGAGGATCCGATCGAGTATTACCTTGACGGCATCGGCCAGACACAGGTCAACACCAAGGTTGATATGAGTTTCGCACGTGGTCTGCGCGCCATTCTTCGCCAGGACCCCGATGTGGTGATGGTGGGTGAGATTCGTGACATCGAAACGGCGGAAATCAGTGTGCAAGCCAGTCTCACGGGCCACCTGGTATTTTCCACGCTGCATACGAATACGGCCGTGGGCGCAGTCACCCGACTGCGTGATATGGGCGTAGAGCCGTTCCTGCTTTCATCCAGCCTGATCGGTGTGCTGGCGCAGCGACTCGTGCGTGTGTTGTGCGAGGACTGCAAGGAAGCCTATACCGCGGGGCAGGCGGATTGCGAAATGATGGGTATCCCGGCAGATAATCCGCCGGTGCTCTACCATGCCAGGGGTTGTCCAAGTTGTAACAAGCTGGGTTATCGCGGTCGAACCGGTATCTATGAACTGGTGACTCTCGACGATAACATGCGCGGCATGATTCACGACGGTGCCGGTGAAATCGAACTCGAGCGCGAGGCGCGCAAGAACTCGCCGGGCATTCGGCAGGATGGCTGGCGCAAGGTGCTCGAGGGTGAAACCACTGTTGAAGAAGTGTTACGTGTTACCCAGGGCGACTAGCGCGGTACTTTTCGTCATTGCGCGCAATGACGAAAATAATTCAATGGGTCATGTCTTGAAAGTCCTGTTTCCGGCCAGATGCACTCTTGATGTCGACAATTATTACCCGCAAGGCGCAGGCAGATAACCATGGGTGCCTTTGAATACACTGTTCTTGATGCATCCGGGCGCGAAAAGAAAGGCGTCATGGAGGGTGATGCACCCCGCCAGGTCAGGCAACAGTTACGTGAAAAAGGCCTGGTGCCGCTCGAGGTCCAGGAAGTTGCACAGCGCGAAACGCGTAGCCGCAAGCAGTTTTCGCTGTTCCGGCGTGGCATCAGCGCGACCGACCTGGCCCTGATTACCCGGCAACTTGCCACGCTGGTGCGCGCAGCGCTGCCGCTGGAAGAATGCCTGCGTGCGGTATCGCAGCAGACCGACCGTCCACGTCTGAAAAGCATGTTAATTGCGGTACGCTCGCGGGTGATGGAAGGGCATACCCTGGCTGCCGGGCTGAGTGATTTCAAACACGTATTTCCGGAACTCTATCGCACCACCGTGGAAGCCGGCGAGGCTTCAGGCCACCTGGATCGCGTGCTTGAGCGTCTGGCGGATTACACCGAGAATCGCCAGCAGATGCGGCAAAAGATACAGCTTGCCGTGTTCTACCCGGCAATGCTGACCGTCGTGGCAATCCTGGTCGTCGGTGGCCTGATGACTTACGTGGTACCCCAGGTCGTGCAGGTGTTCGATAATATCGGTCAGAACCTGCCACCGTTAACCCGCGGCATGATCGCGGTCAGCGATTTTTTGCGTAATTACGGGCTGCTGATCCTGCTGTCGCTGGTTGCGGCCGGCATCGTGTTTTCCTGGCTGCTCAAGAACGAGGACAATCGCCGGCGCTTTCATCGCATGCAGTTGTCAGTGCCACTGGTCGGGCGACTGGTGCGTGGTATGAACACGGGGCGTTTTGCGCGAACCTTCAGCATCCTCACCGCGAGCGGCGTAGCGGTGCTGGAGGCGTTGCGTATTTCTGCGCAAGTGGTTTCGAACCTGCCGATGCGCGACGCGGTAGACGAGGCGGCCGCGCGAGTGCGTGAGGGCGCGAGTATTGCCGGGGCACTGGAAAAAAGCGGGTATTTCCCGCCCATGACTGTTCACCTGATTGCGAGCGGTGAGTCATCCGGCAAGCTGGAGGACATGCTCGAGCGCGCGGCCATCAACCAGGAGCGCGAAATCGAAACGATGATTGCAGCCCTGCTGGGCCTGTTCGAGCCGATGCTTATCCTGGTGATGGGTGGTGTCGTGCTGGTGATCGTGCTGGCAATCCTGTTACCGATTTTCGACCTCAATCAGCTCGTTCAGTAACCGCTCGCTGACACGTCGACCGTGCCGGGTATCCAGTCGAGGCGCTCCACGCCGGTCTCGATCGTTCCATCTTCATGCAGTAACAGCCACCGGTAACCGGGCGAGCTGGAGTCCAGCGCAAATTCATTGCTACCGGGCATGAACTGGATGCAGGTGGACGGGGTAGACATCAGGTGCACCCCGTTGCGTGTACCGGTGAATTCCTGGTGTACATGTCCCCACAGAATTCCGCGTACCTGCGTATGCCGGTCGATAACAGCAAAGAATTCATCCTGGTTGTCGAGCGCCATGGTGTCGAGCCAGCGACTTCCCATATTTACCGGGTTGTGATGCAGGCAGACGAGTGTATGCGGCGCGTCGGAATCGGCCAGCATCCGGTCGAGCTGTTGTAACCGCTCAGCGGAGAAATGTGCACCTTCGCTGCCCGGGATCGTGGAATCGAGAAAGATAAACTGCCAGCCGTTATGGTGCAGCTGCGATTCGAACCGGCACAGGCCGCCATTGAATGCCGAGTTCAGCAGGGTGCTCTCGTCATGATTGCCGGGCAAGCAGTAAACAGGCAGCCCGAGCCGGGCCAGGTGAGTGGTTACCCGTTCGTACGTCGACGCGGCGGGCATATGGGCCAGGTCACCGGTCGCCAGTACCAGGTCAGCCGGCAGGTGTTTCGCCGAGACATCGTCGATTACGGCCTTCAATGACTGTTCCGTGTTCAGGCCAAGCAGGCAGCCGTCGGGTGTGTCGAACAGGTGTGTATCCGTAATCTGCAGCACCTTGATGGCCTGGGCGGATGTGGATGCTTGCTTAATTGCTGTATCCCCCTGTCAGTTTGCAACTGCCTGACTGTTGCCGGCGTCCCGCTTGGCGACAGGAATCTGGCCAGCGTACCGATTATGAGTTTATGTACGCATCCGAATGGTGACAAAAAACAGCCGGTTTGTCATGTGCTCAACCAGTTTGGCTGGCACTTTCATCGCCGAGCGGCTTGTAAAAGACCTTGGAATTGCGCTGGTAGTTATACAGCGCTTGCTTGCGGGACGGCAGGTCTGACTTGTTGCCGGCCTGAAAGCCACGCTCCCGAAACCAGTGTGCGGTGCGCGTGGTGAGCACAACCAGCTTGCGGATGCCGCTCCGGGCAGCGCGTTGTTCGATATATTGCAACAGGGCATCGCCGCGCCCGGCATTACGGTAGTCCTCGTGGACGGCTGGCTGGCACTTTCATCGCCGAGCGGCTTGTAAAAGACCTTGGAATTGCGCTGGTAGTTATACAGCACTTGCTTGCGGGCAGGCAGGTCTGATTTGTTGCCGGCCTGAAAGCCACGCTCCCGAAACCAGTGTGCGGTGCGCGTGGTGAGCACAACCAGCTTGCGGATGCCGCTTCGGGCAGCGCGTTGTTCGATATATTGCAACAGGGCATCGCCGCGCCCGGCATTACGGTAGTCCTCGTGGACGGCGAGACAGGCCAGTTCCGCGTGCCCGTCTTTTGCGAACGGGTACAGGGCGGCGCAGGCAATAATAGTCCCGTCGCGTTCGATTACCACAAAATGATCAATTTCGATTTCCAGGCGTTCACGCGAACGCCTGACCAGAACACCTTCCTGTTCCAGCGGTTTAATCAGTTCCAGTATGCCGCCAACATCCTCGATGGTCGCTTCGCGCAGTCCTTCATAGACATCCGCGGTAACCAGGGTGCCATGTCCGTCGCGTGTGAACAGCTCCAGTAGCAGTGCACCGTTCACGGTGCGGTCCAGGATATGTACACGCCGTACATTATGCTGGCAGGCCTGTACGGCATATTCCAGTAGCTGGCGGGTGGTCTCGTCCAGTCGCCGTTTGCCGCCCAGTAGTGCGTTGGCCTCGTTGATGTCCATTTTCGAAATCAGCTGGCGGCGGCCGTTTCTCGGTCGTTTGCCTTCCGTTATGAAAATGAGCTTGTCGGCATTGAGTGCGGCCGCAGCCTGTGTCGCAATTTCACCGATGCTGAGATTGAATATCTCGCCGGTCGGTGAATAGCCGATCGGCGACAGCAGCACGATGCGCCGGACAGCCAGGTGCTGTTGAATCGCCTGGCTGTCGATGCGGCGAACCTCGCCGGTATGACAGTAATCCACGCCATCAACGACACCGAGTGGTCGCGCGGTAACGAAGTTGCCGGAGCTGACACCGATGCGCGCACCCGACATGGGTGTATTTGCCAGGCCCATCGACAACAGGGCTTCCACCTCGACACGAACACTGCCGGCCGCTTCCTTGACGCACACCAGTGCGGCATCGTCGGTGATGCGCAGACCATTGGCATATTCGAGTTGTGCGCCGCTTGCCTTGAGTTTGTGTTCGATCTGCGGCCTGGCGCCATGCACGAGCACCAGCCGGATACCCAGGCTGTGCAGCAGGGCGATGTCGTGGACCAGGTCGGGGAATGATTCATCCGCGACTGCCTCGCCACCAAAAGCGAGCACGACGGTGCTGCCGCGGTGCGCATGAATGTACGGCGCCGCGTGTCGGAAATCGCTAATGAACTGTCTGTTTGATTGATCGCTATTCATGGATGTCTGCCTGAACATCTTTTATAACAGGGGTTCCGAATCGATACAAACGGATTTTATTATCTGTTTCAGTAGATTAACTGTTGGTTCCAGCCGATTCATGGCGAGGAATTCGTCCGGTTGGTGGGCCTGTTCGATATCGCCGGGACCGAGCACGATGGTTTCCATGCCCAGCCGGGTGAGGTAGGGCGCCTCGGTAGCGAAGGCCACTGCGCCCGGCGCATGGCCGGTCAGACGTTCCGCGAGCCTGACAATGGCGGAATCGGCCGGTGTCTCCATTGCCGGCACGCCGTCGAACAGGGCCTCAAACTGAATCTGTATGCCGCTGTCCGCGAGCGCCCGGGTAGTCCGGTGATGCAGCTCGGCGCGTAATTCATCAATCGCCATACCGGGCAGCGGGCGCAGATCGATCTGCAGTTCGCATGACGGGCAAATCCGGTTCGGGTTGTCGCCGCCGTGAATGTGCCCAAGGTTCAGTGTCGGCACCGGTACGGCAAACTGGTCGTTGATGTGTTGAGCCTGCAGCTCGGCGCGCCAGTCCAGCAGCGCCCCGATGACACGGTGCATCGCTTCCAGCGCGTTGTTACCGAGCGACGGATCACTGGAGTGACCGGATTGCCCCAGCAGTTTGATCGACTCCATCATGATGCCCTTGTGCATGCGCACCGGCCTGAGTCCCGTGGGTTCGCCGATCACGGCGTAACGCGCATGCGGTATGCCGCGCGCTACCAGGGCCTTCGCGCCTGACATTGACGTCTCTTCGTCTGCGGTGGCGAGTAGTGTGACGGGTTCCCTCAGGTCGCCGCTGTGCAAGTCACGGCAGGCCTCGATAGCGAGCGCCATGAATGACTTCATGTCGGATGTACCGAGGCCGTAGAGTCGCTGGTTGGCTTCGGTCATGCTGAATGCATCGTATTGCCAGCGACCTTCATCAAAGGGGACGGTATCGGTATGACCGGACAGTACCAGTCCGCCCGGTCCATGTCCGAGGGTGGCAACCAGGTTTGCACGGGCCGGTGGGCCGTCAAGCGGCATGATCTCAACGCTGAAGCCGGCATCCTCGAGCCAGCCTGCCAGCAGGTCTATGACGGCACGATTACCCTGGTCGAGCGCAGGATCGGCGCTGCTGATCGATGGCGAGCGGATCAGGGCATCGATCATGTCCAGTAAAGGCGGTGGTGCGGTCATGGTATTACCGATTTTCCGGGTATACCGATGAATATATCGTATCGGTGAGTGCGCTGCGTGATTTTATGGCTAAACGAATATCAGCCTGATATGACCACCAGCCGGGGTCGGGCGGTATGCGTGAACATGTGCAGTGGCTGTGCCTTCGCGTATGCATGCCCCTGTACATAATCAACGCCGATGCTGCGTAATTCATCGGCAATGTCCAGGGTCTCGACGGATTTCGCGATGGTTTCCTTGCCGAGCAGCTGGCCCAGCTCGTTGATCGAGCGCACCATTGCATAGTCAACCGGATCGGACAGCAGGTCACGCACAAATGTCCCGTCGATTTTCAGGTAGTCAACCGGAAGTTTTTTCAGGTAGGCGAACGAAGACAGGCCGCTGCCGAAATCATCCAGCGAGAACCTGAATCCGCAACCCCTTAATGTGAGCATGAAGCTGGTGGCCGCAGTGATGTTTGCAATCGCCGTTGTCTCGGTAATTTCAAAGACGATGTTTTCGGCTGAAACACCAGTCTCTTCCGTTTTGTCCATTATGAAACGCAGCATATCGGCGCTGCTGACTGGTCTGGCCGGAAATATTCACGCTCACGGTCAGCGGCCGGTTTTCTCCACCCGTATGTTCTGCGATCCATTCCATGGTGTTGGCAATTACCCAGCGGTCGATGTTGGCAGCCAGGTTGTATTTTTCCGCAGCCGGCATAAACACGCCTGGCGTTATGATGGTGCCATCATCATCGATCATGCGTAGCAGGACTTCGATGTTACGCGTGATATTGCTCCTGCGTGCGCACGGTGAGATAGGTTGGTAGAACAGTTCGAACTGGTTATCCTCGATTGCGCGTGTCAGCCTGGAGACCCACTGCATTTCGCCATGTCGTTCCTGCAGCTTGCGGTCGCCCATGTGTGCAATCTGTACGCGATTGCGCCCGGATTCCTTGGCGATATAACAGGCAGAGTCCGCCGCGCTCATTGCTGCACGCGATGTCGTTGGTCGTACGGTCAATGGGTACAACGCCAATACACATGCCAAGGGTAAAAGAGTTGTCTTTCCAGCAGAACTGAAATTCATCCATGGTCTTGAGGAGGTTGTTGGCGATCGAAATAGCCTTGTCGAGCGGGCAGTTCTCCAGCAACATGCCGAATTCATCACCGCCCAGGCGACTCAGTGTGTCCCGGTGCCGCACCGAGCTCAGTAACAGGCCGGACAATTGCTGCAGCAGTTCGTCACCGGCTGCATGGCCACAGGTGTCGTTGACGACCTTGAACTGGTCGAGATCGATATATAACAGTGCATGTGCGCCGGACTGGGTTCGCGCAATGCGTATTGCACGGTCAAGGCGCAGCTCGAACTCGCGTCGGTTGATCAGTCCGGTCAGGGCATCGTGCGAGGCCTGGTAGCTCAGTTGCCGGTTCTTGGAGGATACGTGCCGAATGACCAGGCCGGTAACAATAGCAAAAAACAGCAAGGCAAATACAGATAGCGCGATCAGTAGCTGGCGGGTACTGCTGAAATGTCCGCGGCTGGCGGCCAATGCATCCTCTGTATTGCGTCGTTCGATTGCGACCAGGTCATCGAGCTTTTCCAGCATGATTCTTTGCAGGGACATGGCGTTTTTGATAACCGGCGCGAGGGCCTCTTCAGAAGCGTCACTCATCAACAGGTCGGAAGCATTGTCACTGTAGGGCTGCGTGGTACGTATTAGTTGCAGCAACTGATCGTGCAGTAATGCTTCCTGCTCGTCCATGCCGAGACTGACCAGGCGTTCCCGGGCGCGTCGATACTTGCCGCCATGACTGGTGAAGCGTTGAAGTTCTTCGTCGCGCTCGAAAATGTCATCGGTCAGCTGCATGGTCTTGAGACTGTTGGCGCGCAGCAGGACAGCATCACGCATGTCATTGGCGGCCGCCGTTTTCTTGTTGGTACGTTCGACCAGGTATTCCATGCTGTCGTTGGTCGATTGCAGCTGGAACAGTGCAATCGATACCAGTGAAAACATGAGTACCAGTACCGTGAGGAATCCGACGGTAATAAACAGGCGGGTATTGTCTTTCATGTACTTGCCGGACTCCCAGTCAGTGCCCGGGCGGATGCCTGTCCGGACGGGCTTATTTAGTCTAGGGTCGGCCGGGCAGCACAGGACTGAAGGCCTGGAACGGCATATAAGCTATTGTAACTAAAGAAAAATTACAGAAGTGTGACGGACTGCACAGAAAGCATGCCCATCGGTATCATCCTGGGCGCTGGCGAGTATGAGAAAAACACTGAACTGCATGGCCGGTTTCAGCCGGTACTGGACCGGTTACATGTCTGGCTCCCTGCCTCTATCGGTCAGGACAGCTCCCTGTCATGACCTTGTGTTCCTGTTGTGTAACGACAGGTCCGGGCAGGGCTGAACTTCTCAGGTATGTCAGTTGATCGCTGGTGTACGGATGGCCTGGTAGCCGGGCATGCCGCATTGCAGGTTGGAGGGTAAAGCTTCATGGATGCGGTGCGGGGGGGCGAGCTTGACGTCGCTCATTTTGCTGATGAATTCATCGCGGCTGATGTGCATGCCGATGCGCGGGTTGTGTTGCTTTTCCTCGCCGATGGTTGAGCAGGTCTTGCCAAGGTAGTCATGACCGGGATAAACCAGTGTATCGTCCGGCAGGGTAAACAGCTTGCCGGTAATTGAATCATACATAAGGCCGGCATCGCCCGATGCATAATCAGTGCGGCCGCAACTGCCAATGTGTAATGAATCGCCGGTAAACACAGCGCCGGGAATCGCCAGGCAAATGTGGTTATCAGTATGTCCGGGTGTATACAGAATGTTAATTCGCTCACGCCCCAGCGGGATATAGTCACCGTCCTTCACCATCACGTCGGCGTACTTGGAGCGGCTGTTCTCGTGAACGATGACAATGGAATGGTGTACTTCCCGCAAGTAACCCGAGCCGGTGATATGATCCGAGTGCACGTGGGTTTCCAGGGTGTACTTCAGCGTCAGCTTTAATTCGCGGATCAAACCGGTATCACGCCCGGTCTGTTCCTGTACCGGGTCGATCAGGGCGGCTTCCCGACTGTCCGGGTCCCAGACCAGGTAGCTATATGTCGAGCTGGCTGGATCGAATAATTGCTCTACACGCATGCTTTTATACCCATTAAAGTACCGTTTCAACATTAGGAAGCTTTAAATTAAACAAGTGCTAATATTCTAACATTATAAAAAGTAGGTGCAAGCATTTTTCTGTGCGGTTAAAGTGTGCAACATGTTGTAATTGATAAGAATATAAATAGTCCGCTTGTCAATTAAATGGCGAGCCCGCGAGTCTCTTGTGGGTTTGTCGAGTGGTGACTGCGCCTGGGTGTGCATGCAGACAGGTGTCCTGGCATGCCTGCCGGTCGGCGGCCACCCTCTGTACAATAGCGAGCCCATTGCACTGATCTGACAGGCCGGTAACAGGCGCGGAGAGAGAAATGAGTCAACAGCTGAACAAATACAGCTCACGGATAACCCAACCGAAGTCGCAGGGCGCCTCGCAGGCCATGTTGCATGGTACCGGCCTGACCGACGCGGATATGGACAAGGCGCAGGTTGGCATATCAAGCGTCTGGTATGAGGGTAATACCTGCAATATGCATCTCAATGACCTGGCGGCGAAGGTCAGGGAGGGTGTGGTTGATGCAGGGCTGGTTGGTATGCGCTTCAACACCGTCGGTGTCAGCGATGGTATTTCGATGGGAACGGACGGCATGAGTTTCTCACTGCAGTCACGCGACCTGATTGCAGACTCTATCGAAACCGTCATGAGTGCGCAGTGGTATGACGCGAATATTTCACTGCCCGGCTGTGACAAGAATATGCCCGGTTGCCTGATTGCCATGGGACGCCTCAATCGTCCATCACTGATGATTTACGGTGGCACCATCAAGCCCGGTCATTACAACAATCAGCCGCTGGATATCGTGTCGGCCTTTCAAAGCTACGGTGAATTTATTACCGGCAAGATCGATGAGGACACGCGGCACAATATCGTCGACCATGCCTGCCCGGGTCCGGGCGCATGTGGTGGCATGTACACGGCCAATACCATGGCGTCCGCGATTGAGGCCATGGGGATGTCGCTGCCCTACAGTTCGTCGACACCGGCGGTGGATCCCGGCAAGCTCGAAGAGTGTTACCGCGCCGGCAAGGTGATACGTCACCTGATGGAGCAGGACATCAAGCCGCGCGATATCATGACGCGCGCGGCATTTGAAAATGCCATGGTGATTATCATGGCGACAGGCGGTTCCACCAATGCGGTCTTGCACCTCATTGCGATGGCGCGTGCAGTCGACGTCGATCTCGGTATAGACGACTTCCAGTCCGTCAGTGACCGCATTCCGTTCCTGGCGGATCTGAAACCGAGCGGCAAGTACGTCATGGAAGATCTGCATAATGTGGGTGGAACCCCGGCCGTGATGAAATACCTGCTGGCGGAAGGACTCATAAACGGTGACTGCATGACGGTGACCGGTAAAACAATTGCAGAGAACCTGCAGGACCTGCCCGGTCTCAAGGATGGTCAGGATGTGTTTCATTCGCTGTCTGATCCGATCAAGGAAAGCGGGCACATCCAGATACTGAAAGGTAACCTGGCGCCCGGCGGCTCCGTCGCAAAAATCACCGGCAAGGAAGGTCTGCATTTCAAGGGTCCGGCGCGTGTGTTTGACGCGGAAGAGGCGATGCTTGCGGCGCTGGAGGCGGGCAAGATCGGCAAGGGCGATGTCGTCGTGATTCGTTACGAAGGTCCGAAGGGCGGACCCGGCATGCCGGAGATGTTGACACCCACCTCGGCCATCATGGGTGCGGGACTCGGCCAGGATGTTGCGTTGCTGACCGACGGTCGTTTCTCGGGCGGGTCACACGGGTTCATTATCGGGCATATCGTGCCGGAGGCGCAGGAAGGTGGTCCACTCGCCCTGGTCCGGGATGGTGACATCATAACGATCGATGCCGAGAATAAATCATTAAGTGTTGATGTCAGTGATGCGGATATGCAGCAGCGCAAAGCGGCGTGGGAAATGCCGCCCTACAAGGCTGTGCGCGGAACGCTGGCGAAATACATCAAGCTGGTAAGGAATGCCTCGGCAAGGTTGTGTGACTGACGAATAGTTCAGCTCCGCGCATGCGGGAATCGGGATGTTCAATGCGCTGGCGTTTAAGCGTTTGGACGTGACCAGATCTTGTGCTGTAGGAGCGGATCGCATCCGCGATCAATTCGCGCACGCGGTGCGCTCCTACAGCGCATTATTAAAACGATACCAGGGTATTGATAGCGCGTTTTGTTGTTTATGCAGGATTCCCGCATCAATTCAGAACGTATCCCAGCTGGATTTTCTGCGCCAGCGTATACGCGGGATGATCAGGCCAACGATAATTCCAAGCAGTACCACGGCGGCACCGACCATGAACCAGTCACGCGCGGTGCGGTTCTTCAGGCCTTCGTTTTCCTGCTGCAGGGTTTGTAGCTGGCGTTCCAGTGCAACGACACGGCTTTTCAGGTCCTTGTTTTCGGAATCGATGGCCAGCGCGCTGGACGCGGTGCGCCTGATTTCGGCCAGTTCCTGGCTGACCTTGCGGCTTTCACTGTCCAGGCTGCCGAGGTTCTTGCTCAGCTTCGACTTCTCGTCTTTCAGTGAGGTCATGGCCGTTTCAAGCTTGCGGTTTTCCAGCTCCAGTTCGGCCAGTTGCTTTTCAGCAGCGGCCAGCCGGTCACGGGCAGCCGGTGTCTTCATCAGGAAGCGCGACAGCACCCAGCCGTCCTTGCCGCTCTTGGTGCGTACATGCGTGTAGCCGGAATTCTTGTCTTCTTCCAGCACAGTCAACTGCGTGCCGCTGCGCAACATGCGGGTGATACCGTAGCTGGTGCCCTTGCCGCTGCGCATGGTGATTTCCAGCGTGTCGCTGACATAGCGTGTTTCGGCCATGGCCTGGCCGGCAAAGAGGGTGGCAAGGATAATGAATAGGTATGCGTTTTTCACAACGGCTCCGCTTGTGCTTAAAAATCCCGGGACGCTATTCTAGCCGATACCAGCCTCAACTGTGCAGTGCTGCCCGCGCTGTCTGCAACAGGTCGTTAAGCAATGGAAAATCAACAGGATTACTTATCAATTGACATGGATGCCGGTATATTGAGCGGGCTGACCGGGAACCTGTATACATAAATCATGAAGCCAGACCTGACACTTGATCAATTGCCTGATGCGCGGCAGGTGACATCGCCGAATTGTGACGAGCGCCCGGCCGGCTGTGACGTCGAGCTGGTGGTCATTCACGGTATCAGCCTGCCCCCGGGCAATTACGGCGGGCCGGAAATCGACCAGTTTTTCACCAACTGCCTCGATCCGGATGCACACCCCTACTTTGCCGAGATGGCGCACCTGAAGGTGTCGAGCCACCTGCTGATCCGGCGTGACGGCGAACTGGTGCAATATGTGCCGCTCAGCATGCGTGCCTGGCACGCCGGTGAATCCTGTTACTCGGAGCGCGTGGCGTGTAACGACTTTTCTGTCGGTATCGAGCTGGAAGGGCAGGATGAGGAGCCGTATACCGGGGCACAATATGACCGGCTGGTGGATGTGGTCAGTCGCCTGCTGGCGCAATTCCCCGCACTGACCCCGGAAGCAATTACCGGTCACTCGGAAATTTCACCCGGCCGCAAGACCGACCCGGGACCGGGTTTTGACTGGGACCGTTTCCGCACACTGCTGGCGGCGGCCCGTGCCTGATAGTCGCGTTGAAGAGACATCAATCGAACTGTTACGCCATGGCGAACCGGTGGGCGGCAGCCGCTTCCGTGGCAAGGTGGATGATCCGTTAAGCGAGCACGGCTGGCAGCAGATGCGAGCTGCCGTCGATGGCGATCACCACTGGCAGCGGGTGGTCACCTCGCCCTTGCAGCGTTGTCATGCCTTTGCTGACTGGCTGGCCGGTCAACATGAAATACCGTTGTCGGTCGAGCCGCGTTTCGCCGAGGTCGGCTTCGGTGAGTGGGAAGGCTATACGCGTGCAGAACTTGAACAGCGCTCGCCCGGGCAGGTTGCCCGATTTTATGCGGATCCGATTGCGCACCGGCCGGCCGGTGCCGAGCCGCTGGATGAATTTGTTGCACGTGTAACGGGCGGATTCGAACAGTTGCTGGCTGATTACGCGGGGCAGTCCGTACTCGTGATTGCGCATGCCGGTGTCATCCGCGCGATACTTGCCCATGTCCTCTGTATGCAGCCGGCGGCCATGTACCGTATCAATGTGGCCAACGCAGGGATTACGCGCTTGCGCACGGATCACTTGCGCGGGTTCAATTTCGAGGCGCACGGGCAGGTCTGACATGCGCATCGGTATTGACCTGGGTGGCAGCAAGATTGAAGGTGTCCTGCTCGATGCTGAAGGTGCTGAAAGCGGGCGCGAACGGGTTGCCACACCGCAGGGTGACTACACGGCTACCTTGCAGGCGATCAGTCACATGGTTAATCACCTGGAGAAGCAGGCGGGGGTGACCTGCAGTGTCGGTATCGGCATGCCGGGCACCCATTCACGCACCACCGGCCTGGTCAAGAATTCGAATTCCGTTTGCCTGAACGGCCAGCCACTGCAGCGTGATCTCGAGTCACTGCTGGGACGCGCGTTACGGTTCGCCAACGATGCTGACTGTTTTGCGTTGTCCGAGGCGAGCGACGGCGCCGCGGCCGGCAAAGACCCGGTGTTCGGTGTCATTGTCGGTACCGGCACCGGTGGTGGCATTGTTTACCGCGGCCAGCTGTTGTCCGGACCCAACGGCATTGCCGGTGAGTGGGGCCATAATCCATTGCCGTGGCCGCAGGCGGAAGAGCTGCCCGGTCCGGCCTGTTATTGCGGCAAGCAGGGCTGTATTGAAACCTGGCTGTCCGGTCCGGGGCTGGCGCGCGATCATGCGGCGCAAAACGGTGACGCAATGGATGCGGCGGCTGTTGCGCAGGCCGCGGTCACGGGCGAGACGGCGGCGCGGGCGACGCTGTATCGCTACGCGGACCGGATGGCACGCGCATTGGCAAGCGTTATCAATGTCATCGACCCGGAAGTCATCGTACTCGGCGGCGGCATTTCAAATATCGAGTGGCTGTATTCCGCAGTGCCGCAGCGCTGGGGAAACTACGTGTTTTCAGACACCGTGGAAACCCGGTTGGTGCGTGCAAAGCATGGCGACGCCAGCGGTGTGCGCGGTGCGGCGTGGCTGTGGGGTGATTAGGTTTGTATCAGGGTGATTTGCGCCTGCTATTCACTTTTATATGTTGAATACATTTCGTCTGAGGTATGCATTAATTGCGCATGCAACATCTATTGCCACCGTCATTCCTGCCCCGTTCCCCGTCATTCCCGCGCACGACTGCAGGGAAGCAGGAGGTAGAGCAATGCATGGAGCAATTGCCGAGGCGGGAATCCAGCTGTGAATCAACAATGATTATCTGTGCATATACACCATCGAAAAAATCACTGAAGTTGCTCGGGCTGTGTAAGGCTCGATGGGCTGGATTCCCGCAGTCGACGCGGGAATGACGAGTAAAATTCAGGGTGACTGGTTAATTCCGTCGGTGCGCGCAAGCGGCTGAATGGCTGTTCCCGCAGACGTCAGGTTGATGATCACATTGTAGCCGGTGCTGAAATCCAGCCCGGTCAGGTCGCTGCTGATACTGACCGGTGTCAGCTGGTCGAGTGTGACATAACCGCCGCAGGCCTCGCCGGCATCGCAGATCTGGCCGTCATTGTCGAGATCGCTACCGGCCATGATTTCGTACGTGCCAGCCGCAACATTGCTGAACGTATACGGGTAAACACCGTTATTGGCGGCGACAGCCTGTTGCTGCACAGTCTGTCCGTTTGCCATATTGATCAGGGACACATAGTGATAACCGGCATCGCTGATTTGCGAGCTGGCCGTGACCTGCATAATCACGCTGATCTGTTCCGTACCGGCCGTTGAAGTAAATGTAATGGTCGCGTTATAAGTGCCCGTGGCCAGCCCGTTGCGCGAGATGCTCACACGCCAGCTGCCGATGCCCGTTACAGGGTCGGTATTTTCTGCGGTCACCGCCAGCCAGGCGGCATCATCGGTCGGTGTGTTGACCGTCAGGGTGCCACCACCGGCATTGCTGACTGACAGGATGGCCGTATTGCCCAGGCTGCCGAAATTCAATGCATTGGGTGAAACTGTCAGTGTAGGTGGTACCGGTGATATCCCGCCCTGGGCGGCGACCACGGCGAGGTGCGCATCGATCATGCCGAAGCCGAACTCATCGTCCCGTCCCGGGTTGCCGAGGTCCTGTGTGATCTGGCCGCCGGCCAGCAGGCTGTCGAACTGTGCCGGCGTCAGGCCGGGGGTGACCGCTTTCATCAATGCAGCAACGCCGGCAACATGCGGGACGGCCATCGACGTACCCTGCAGGAAGCGGTAGTTCAGTTGCAGGTTACCGCCCGAGTCATCACCCCCTGTACTTAAAACACCATCCGGGTTTCCGTCACCATTGACGTCCTGCGTGCTGTCGCCACCGGGTGCCGCCACGTCGACGAATGCGCCGAAATTGGAATAGGGCGCACGTTGCCGGTTGATGTCGATGGCACTGACCGAGACCACGTTGTTATAGGAGGCCGGGTAGAAGGGTGTGCTGGAGGCATTGTTGCCGGCAGCGGCAATCACGAGGCTGCCCTGGTTGCGGACGAGGTTGAAAAGGTCCTGTTCCTGCTGGGAGAAACCTTCGCCACCGAGACTCAGGTTGATGATATCGACCGGTTGCGCGAGCGTTGTGCCCGAGTCATTGCTGAGACCCGCCGCATAGCGGATCGCCTGGCGGATATCGTAAGACGTGCCGCCAAGCAGACCGAGTGCGCGTAACGGCATGATGCGGGTTGCCCAGCTGCTGCCGGCCACGCCGCTGGCGTTGTTGGTGGCGGCCGCGACGGTGCCGGCCACGTGGGTGCCATGGAAGCTGCTGCCGCCGCTGCTCGAGTCGCCGGGATCGTTCGGATCGGCATCGATACCGTTACCGTCATTGGCGTTGGCCGGGTCGCTGACAAAGTCAAAGCCCGCGACCAGCTGGCCCTGCAGGTCCGGGTGGGCCGTAAGTACGCCGGTGTCGATCACGGCAACCGTGACATTGTTATCACCGGTGGTGATGTCCCAGGCCTGTGGCAGGTTGATCAGGGGGTAGTGCCACTGCAGTGGATAAAACTGGTCAACCGGCACCAGTGTCGACTGGCGAATATAGTTGGGTTCGGCATACTCCACATCCGGTTGTTGCCGCAGTTGTTTGATCGCACGCACTGTTTTCCATTTCACAATCCGCGTTTTGTCCACGCCCAGCATCACCGGCCGGATTTCAACAGGCGCTGCCAAACTGGCGCCACCCTGGTTGAGGCCGAGCAGCATGGCGCGACCGGGCGCACCGGCGCGGGCTGTCATTCCGTGTCTGCTTGCCAGCTGTGATGCTGAATTCAGGTGGCGTGTTGCCGGTATGTCACGAAACTTCGTCACGACCTCGTTACTGACGAAGTTATCCATGCTGCTGAGCGTGTACTTCCCGGCCGCGGTTATCTGTTGCCCTATGACGAGGGTGTAGTTTGATGCGCCGGAGAATGCATAGACCTCGATCAGGTAGGTGCCGGCATTCGCGACGGTGAGTGTTTCGGTCACGCCGGTGCCTTCAGAACTGTCCAGCGGGAAGCCGTTGACATCACCCAGGAACAGGTCGAGGTCGCCGATGGTGCTATCGGCTATGCGTCAGCGTAATCGTCTGGTTCGCTGCCAGCGCAACACGGTAACACATCCGAGGTGTCGCCGGTGACATACGAACGACCAACTGCGCCGTTGCCAATCTGGTTGACATAACCGCCCAGCGTGACGGGATTCGGTATGTCCTGCGCGTTGGCCACGGTGTCGTTGTCGACATACGTCGCCGCAGGATCATTCACATCGCTGTCCACGGTACTGCCGGACGCGGCCGTCAGCGTACCGCTGACAGTAAATCCACCGGGTCCGGCCGACTGGGTACCGCCGCCGCCACCACTGCCGCACCCGGCCAGTAACAGCATCAGCAGACAGCCGGGAACGATACTCCGTATTGACGTGCCGGTTGCAGACATCTTTATATTCTGGTCTCCCTCATAGCCCGATACCTTGCACCGGGTCACACCCCGGATGACGGCTGACAGACAGCGAGTCTGAAGTCAGGACGGCCCGGTTCAGGTCTGGCGGGCGGCGATCTCGCGGAGCGTCGGTACCGCCAGTCCGGCGGCATCGGCTTGTGACAGTGCGCGCGCCAGGCGCGCCGGCGCGCTGCGGCCCATGCAGCCATGCTCAGGATCACCGTCAAACGCGACCAGCATGGCCTTGATCAAGTCATCAGCATTCAATGACTTGCCGGTTAGTGCTGATTGTATTTCCACGACCTCGCGGGCGACCGATTCGGCCAGTTCACGGTGTTGCGCCCACAGTTCGCTGACGGTGCCACCGGTAACGAGACCGGCGCAATTGGTCGTCACTATATACACATTCTTGACGACCAGCTCGATTAGCAATTCATTGTCGCTGCCCAGCACGCGGGCGGGGATGTCGAGTGTGCCGAGGGTGTCGGCCAGTAAGCCGGCCTGTGGGCCGAATACGGGGGAGGGGATCAATACCTTGACGTCCTGCCCTTTCTTTTTCTCGAACCAGACGGAGATGACGGTCGGGCTGCTGAAGCCGTACTGCGTCCAGTCTGCCGGCAACAGTTCATTCTGCAGCAGCGCAATGCGGTCATGCCAGGCGGTCGGCAAGGACTCAAGAATGCCATGTAACGCATTCTCGGCAACGGCGACCAGTACCAGTTCCGGTGCTGGCAGTTGCTGTGCCAGCGCATCCATATCGGACCGGCGGGTGACCGGGTAAACCGGGTAGCCGGCACGCAGGAAACCGCGTGCAAAGACACTGCCAATTTCGCCGATGCCGATGACTATCACGGGTGATTTCATTGGTTTTTTTTACCGGTGTCGTGGAGGTAGTGGCGGATTATACTGTATTGAAATGTGGAGTTGCGCACTGAGGTTTCGACAGGCCGGATTGATCGTGCGACCGTGTGATGGGCGAATACACATTGTTACGTTTGATTTATCTAAAAGGCCTCAAGGTTAATCCCCCGAAAATAAAAAAAGCGAATTCCCTCTCCTTCCGGGAGAGGGGATCAATAAATAACTGCCTGATTTTCAATCCCCTCTCCCCAACCCTCCCCCTGAGGGGGAGGGGGTCATGTCTGCAGCATGGATTGCGCACTGTGGTTCTGTCAGGCCGGACTCATTGTGCGACCGTGTGATGGGTGGATACACATAGCCACGCTTGATTCATCGAAAAGGCATCCAGGTTAATCCCCGCAAATAAAAAAAGCGGATTCCCTCTCCCGGAAGGAGAGGGACAGGGAGAGGGGATATACTATCAAACAGATATCTGTGTTTGATCCCCTCTCCCTGCCCTTCACCCTGAGGGGGAGGGGTCCTGGCTGCTGCAACGAATGCTGTGCTCACTATGACAACTATTTTTAGATATTCCCTGATGCTGTTGAAACCTGGTGAAAAACATATCCGGTTACTGTGGCTGTTACTGGCATTTTGCCTGCTGCAAAATCCCGTCTCGGCTGAGCTGCGGGTAATGGATGACGCGGGCAGGGCGGTGGTGCTGGCGTCGCCGGCGCGACGTATTGTCAGCCTGGCGCCCTATATTACGGAGCTGCTGTTCGCGGCCGGTGCGGGCGAGTATATCGTCGGCGTGTCCGGCTTCAGCGACTATCCACCGGCCGCGCGAGACATTCCGCGGATTGGCAGCGGAATGGCGCTCGATCTGGAACGCATCGTTGCGCTGCAGCCCGACCTGGTGGTGGCCTGGGAAAGCGGCAACCCGGCAGACCTTGTGGCGCGACTCCACGCGCTGGGTGTGCCGGTGTTTCTGTCGGAGCCGCACACGCTGGAGGATGTCGGTACATCGCTGCTGAAGCTGGGACAGCTGACTGCGACCGACGAGTCTGCCCGCCTGGCTGCCACAGCCTATAACGAACAGCTTGCATCACTGCGTCTAAGCAATTCCGGCAAGCAGCCCGTCAGGGTGTTTTACCAGTTATGGGACCAACCGTTGATGACGGTGAATGACAGCCACATCATCAGTGATGTCATACAGTTATGCGGTGGAGTAAATGTGTTCGCCGGCATGGGTCTGCTGGTGCCGCAGGTGGGTATCGAGGCAGTGCTTGCGCGTGATCCGGCGGTGATAATCGCGGCGGCCGACGGCGGTAATGAACAGAATATTTTCAACACCTGGCAACGCTGGCCGGGGTTGCGTGCCGTGGACGGTGGACATCTGTACACGATTCCCGGTGACCTGCTGGTACGCCACACGCCACGCATTCTCGAAGGCGTAACGCAACTGTGTGAGATTCTCGATCGTGTCCGCGATGCTGAATTGTAGGAGCGCCTTACAGGCGCGATTAACCGGCTACCAGATGAATCGCGCCTGCAAGGCGCTCCTACATGACGGCGTTATGATAAATAATCAGAAGTTCCACGGGTTGTATTCTATTCCGGCTCCCGGCGTTCATGGTTCCACAACACGTCCGTTTCACCCGCCTGTTTATTGATGTGGCGGGCCAGCACAAACAGCAGGTCGGACAGGCGATTGAGATAGCGTAACCCGGCCATGTTGATGTCTGCCTGTTGACCAAGGGTATGCAGCCGCCGCTCGGCACGCCGGCATACGGCGCGTGCCTGGTGGCATAGCGCGGCTGCTCGCGTGCCGCCCGGCAGGATGAAGTCCTTGAGTGGCGGCAAGTCGGCGTTCACCGTATCCAGCAAGGTTTCCAGTTTGCTGACATGCGTATCGGTCACCAGGACGTAACCGGGAATGCTGAGTTCGCCGCCGATATCGAACAGGTGATGCTGTATCTCGAGCAGACTGTCCGGCAGTGTTCCTGGCAGTTCTTCACACAACAACACGCCTATCACGCAATTAAGTTCATCGACGCTGCCGATTGCCTCGATACGGGCGTCGTCCTTGGCGACGCGCGCGCCGTCACCCAGCCCGGTGGTCCCGTCATCGCCGGTGCGTGTGTAGATTTTCGTCAGGCGGTTACCCATGTCAGCTGTCCGTCAGGCGGTATTCGACCGGTATCAGCATATCGATCTCGCGGCCATCCAGCCAGGCCACGTGTTGGCTTACGCTGACCTCAGACAGTGAGCGCAGGGCGGCCCGGTCAAGCACCGGTACGCCGGAACTGTTTGCAACATGGACATCTGCGAGTTGACCGTCGGGCATGATGCGCAGGGAAATCACCACCGTGCCTTCCCAGCCGCGCTGCTGTGCCCGGCGCGGGTACCTGAAGCGGGCCTGCAATGCACTGACCAGGGCGTTACGCAGAGTTTTCATCGCAGCCTGTTCCTGCGCTTGAGCGTCGACGGTCAGTGTATCGGTTACCGCTGCGGGCGGGAAATCCCTGTCCGTGTTGGCAGGGTGCTGTTCAGGCGCGGACGGTTTGTGTTGATGCGCGGCCGGTGTCGGTACCATTCGGTCCGGAGAAACGTCCTGTGCCGGGGCCGGCGTGGCCGCGGTCTGTTGCACGGGTTCGCTGAACGCCTGCAGCGTCAGCTCGATGGTTTTGCCCGGTCGCAAGACATCGTCACGGTTTGCATCGACACGCAGCAATAACAGCGCCGCGACAGCGTGCAGGCAAACAGAGATCAGCAGGAAACGACGCATGAGATATGGTTACCCGTCACTCGCAAGCCGCAGGCCGAGAAAGAGACTGCGGCCGGCTGTATTGTAGGTATCGACGGTCTGGTAATCCTTGTCGAATACGTTATCGAGACGGCCTTCCAGTGTCAGTCTGCGCCCGAGTTCATATGAGCCGCGCATATTGAATACACCGAAGCCGCCGACCCTGATGGTGTTGGCGTTGTCATCATAACGCGAGGACTGGGCGATGAATGTGGCACCCAGGCCGGCCTTGCCAACATCCCGGTCCACGTCGAGGCGCAGGTTGCGCCGTGCACGCCGCGGCAGATCATTGCCGGTTGCGTTGTCCTCGGCGTCCAGGAATGTCACGGCGGCACGGGTGGTCCATCCCAGTACGGTACCGGTGGCGGCCAGTTCCAGCCCGTTGATAACCGCATCATTGACATTGCCGGGCAGGAACGTCGCCAGGTCAAAGACGATCAGGTCTTCGATATTCGTCTGGTAGGCGCGCACATCCCAGTCCAGTTTGCCGGCCTCGCCAGTCATGCCGATTTCAAAGCTTTCCGACTTTTCCGGCCGCAGGTTCGGGTTGCTGCTTGGAAAGCCCATGAAGTTCGGAAAGTACAGGTCATTGAAGGTCGGTGCCTTGTAGGCTGTTCCGTAGGACGCGTTAATGCGTGTGGATGCGCCGGCCTGGTATCCCCATGCAAGGTTGCCGGTGTTGCGATTGCCGAACTGCTCGTCATGCAAACGCCGAATGCGCGCCAGGTAGCCATGCTTGCCCGATTCACCCTGGTACTGGACAAAACCGGCCGTGGTTGCGCGTGACGTTTCATTGTAGATCGTCGTGCTGTCGACGCGGTCGTCATGGTAATCGACGCCCAGTGACAGTGTGTCGTCGCTGGCAAGCGTGAAATCATTCTGCACGGAGAAGGTGAGACGTTCGGTGTTGAAGGTGGTGCTTGAGGCCGGCGCGCCCTGGCGGAAACTGTCGCGTTCATCCAGGCTGCGTCCGCCGGCGACGGTCAGGTCCCAGTTGTCTGCCGGCGTGGCGCGCAGGCTGATGCCGAGTGCCTGCTGTACGAAGTCATCTTCATTGGCAAACGGTGCGGTCGAATCGTACTCGGTATTGCCCTCGGCATGCGTGCCGTGCAGCTCGATCTCTGTACCGTTGCCGAAGCGGTGACCCAGTCGCAGGCTGGCCGAGGTATTGTCATGGCCGTCATTGTCCGGGTCATCGACCAGGCTGCCGAACTCGACGGTTGGCTGGCGGGCATCGAATCCATCCGTCTGTTTATGTGCAAGGCGTGCCGAGTACCAGCTGCTGTTGTGGCTGCCGCTGATGTCTGCGCTGGCCTCGCGGGTTGCATATCGACCGCCGCCGGCAGTGACACTCCAGCGGGCCGGCCCGTCACCGCGACGTGTGAAAATCTGTATGACACCACCAATGGCCTCGGAACCGTACAGGGCGGAGTTCGGTCCGCGCACTACTTCTATCCGCTCAACCTGCGCCAGTGGCAGGAATTCCCAGGAAACCGTGCCGGCTGTTACCGAACCCATGCGGATGCCGTCGATGAGGACCGCTACATGGCCGGGGTTCGTGCCACGCATGAACATTGATGTCAGTTTGCCGTTACCGCCCTGGCTGACGATATTCACGCCGGCAATGCCTTGCAGTAGTTCGCTGAGTGAACCCGCCTGGCTGCGTTCGATCTCCTTGCGTGTGATGACTGTGACGGAAGCGAGTGTTTCATCGGCTGTCTGTGCGACACGTGTTGCCGTCACGATGATGGGCGGTTGTTCAACAGCGGCGTGAGCGGGAACGACTGGACAGCAGGCTGCAGGCAGACAGCCGGAATAAAGTACCAAAATGGAAATTCATGATCTCTCCAGTACGCACACCCGCGCGCGATGGTGTTGTGGAGAGAGTCAACGGGGCCGAATCAGCCTGTTGGCATCGCCCTCCGCGACACATTCAAGTCAGTTGCAGGCCGGTCTCCGGGCTCGCGAGTGGTTTCCCCGGTGAGTCGCCTTCCCGCTTGCGCAGTGGCGTGTAGACTCACCTTTACTCGCTTACCGTTGCGGGGGCAGCGCCGGAATTGTCAGTTGGTTGACGCACCGGCTTCCCGTTTCATCCCGTGGACGACAGTCCTGGGGACACCTGCAACAAAGCGTGTGAAACTGTACGGCTGCGGGGTGGGGGTGTCAAGACGGATCCCGGGTTCGGGCAATGATTGGCGGTAAACTTTCTCACACGTCATTCCCGCGCAGGCGGGAATCCAGCCCTGCAGATTTGCGATGTAATAGCTTAGGTTACCGATTTGTATCGAGGTTATTTGTAATCAATAGCGTTAGTCACCGCTCCAGCATGATGTTCCTGGCTGGATTCCCGCCTCGGCAATTGCTCCATGCATTGCTCTACCTCCTGCTTCCCTGCAGTCGTGCGCGGGAATGACGGAGCCTTGATATCGATGGTTGCCGAACATGGTAAGTTAAATTCAAAGTGTCAGAGTCCTTGCCAGTTCAAGATCTCTGACGCCTTGATCAGTTTATTTCGGCAACCACACCGGTCCTTCCGGTGTGTCGATGAAGCGCAGTTTGTGACCGTACAGGCGTTCCAGGTTGGTCGGTGTCAAAACGTTCTCGCTGGTGCCAAGGTCGGTTTCGCCATCACCAAACAACAACAGGAAACGGTTGCAGTAGCGCACTGCCATATTGATATCGTGCAGCGTCATGCAAATGCCGCGGTCATATTCTCCGGCCAGTTCACGCAACAGGTTAAGAATCCGGACCTGGTAATGCAGGTCCAGATGATTGGTTGGCTCATCAAGCAGGTAGATCTGCGGGTTTTGCGTCAGCAGGGTTGCCAGGTCAAGCCGTCGTTGTTCGCCGCCGGACAGGGTGTCGGTCATGCGCGACTCCATGCCCGACAGGCCGGTTTCGCGCAGTGCCTCGGCGGCACGCGCCCGGTCGTTGTCTGTTTCCCATTGCAGTGCACCCAGCCAGGGATGACGGCCAACCAGTGCCGATTCCATAACGGTTGCCGGGAAGGGATTGCCATGGTCCTGCAGCAGTACGCCGATACTCTGCGCGACTGTTTTGCGCGGTAGTGTGTTCAGCGACATTGTCGTTCAGTAGAATGTCGCCCTGGTCTGCCCGGCGCAGTCCGCACAGCGTATGCAGAAGGGTGGTTTTGCCGGCCCCGTTACGCCCGAGAATGCACCAGCGTTCGCCTGACTGGATTTCAAAGTCCAGTGACTCGCAGACCTGCACCGGCCCGATCGATACGCTCAGTTGTTTGGCGCGCAGGGCAGTCATGGCTGTGTCACCGGATGTACTGCGCCCGCGATAGAGCAGCACCAGGAACACCGGTACGCCGAGCAGCGCAGTCAGAATACCCACCGGTAATTGCTGCGGTGCAAGTACCGTGCGCGCCAGTGTGTCTGCGACAACCAGCAGTGTGCCGCCAAGCAGTACCGCCGCCGGTAGCAGCAGGCGATGATCACGTATACCCGCGAGTCGCAGCAGGTGCGGGACAACCAGGCCGATAAAACCGATGCTGCCGGCCAGGGTGACGGCGAAGGCTGTCAGGCTGGATGCCAGCAGGTAAATAACGGTGCGCAGTGTTTTTACCGGCACGCCTAATGATTGCGCGGCCAGTTCACCACGGGTCAGCAGGTTGAGCGACCGACCGATGGCCAGTGCGATAACGAGGCCGCCGGTCAGAACACCGGTTGCCATGAGCGGCAGGCCGGCGCGCGACAGGTCGCCCATCAGCCAGAACAGCATGCCGCGCAGTCCCTGCGTCGGGCTGATGGCGAGCAGGAACGCGATGGCGGCGCCCCAGCCGGCAGCGACTACGACACCGGTCAGTAGCAGCCGGTGCGAGTTCCAGGCACCACTGCCGTGGGCGATGCCGAATACCAGCAACATGGACAGCAGCGCGCCGGTAAAGGCGGAACCCTGTAACCACCAGCCGCCCAGGCCCAGCAGCATGGACAGCAAGGCGCCGGTGGCGGCGCCGCCGGAGATGCCCAGCACATAGGGATCGGCGAGCGGGTTGCGCAGCAGTACCTGCATGAGTGCGCCGGCCAGTGCCAGCAGTGCGCCGGTCACGAAAGCGGCGGCCGTTCGTGGCCAGCGTAAATCAACAATGATTTGCCGCGTAACTGTATCAGCGGTGCCGGATAATGCAGCCAATACGTCATCGATGTTGAGTGCAAAACTGCCAGTCAGCAGGCTAAAGGCAAGGCTGCTGATAGCGAGCAAGGCAAGTACGGCAAGTATCAAAGCAGGGCGCATGCAGTCTACATTGTATCCGTTGCGAAAGATGTGGCCTGTGCCGTTGCCTGCGATTAGCGCAGACTGATTATCGGCCAACCATGTTTTTCGGCATGCGTTTGCAGGATTTCATCGGGATCGACGGCCGTCGGTTTCTGCACGCGTGCCAGTAATGGCAGGTCATTGTGTGAGTCACTGTAGAACCAGCTGTCGATCAGTGTCTCGCCCTGTGTTGCCAGCCACTGCTCCAGCACGGTCACCTTGCCGTCCTGGAAACAGGGAGTGCCCGCTACGCCGCCCGTATATTGTCCATCCCGGTGCTCGGGTTCGGTCGCCAGCAAATGCTCGATGCCGTACAGGCCGGCGATGGGTTCGGTGATGAAGCGGTTGGTGGCAGTAATAATGACCAGCGTGTCGCCTTGCTGGCGATGCCGGTCGATCAGCATTTGTGCCTTTGTCAGCAGGATGGGCCTGATTTTTTCCTCGATGTATTGCGCACGCCAGGCTTGCAGTTGTTCCACCGGGTGCAGGGCAAGCGGTCGAAGCTGAAAATCGAGAAATTCATGAATGTCGAGTTCACCCACCTTGTACTGATCATAAAAGCGCTGGTTGGCTTGCTCGTACACAGTGCCGTCGACAATGCCCTGTTCCACCAGGAAGCAGCCCCACAGGTAGTCGCTGTCACCCGCGATCAGGGTGTTGTCTAGATCAAACAGCGCTATACCCACAACTGGCTCCCAGGCTGGAAAACGCGCAAAGCATACACGAACAGGGTCGGCTGTCAGCCCGGTCAGGCGAGCCCGGGTTTGCCCCCGTCAGGCAGCTATGGGAGAATGATTGGCAATCGAGAAACAGACAAGGCGTCAGTAAGTGATTGATCCTGATGGATTTAGGCCGAATGTAGGCATCATACTGTCGAACAGTGACGGCCAGTTGCTGTGGGCCCGTCGCATTGGACAGGATGCCTGGCAATTCCCGCAGGGCGGTATGCGCTCCGACGAGACGCCGGCAGAGGCCATGTACCGTGAGCTGGCCGAGGAGGTCGGGCTCCGTCCCGAGCACGTTGAAGTCATCGGCGCGACCCGCGGCTGGTTGCGTTACCGCCTGCCGCGTCAGTTCGTGCGTCGTACCAGCCGACCGGTCTGTATCGGTCAGAAACAGGTCTGGTTTGCGCTGCGTATTTTGTGTACTGACACGGCAGTCTGTCTCGATCACACAGCAAATCCAGAATTCGACAACTGGCGCTGGGTTGACTACTGGCATCCACTCGAGGAAGTTGTTTCGTTCAAGCGGAATGTCTACCGCAAGGCGCTCAATGAGCTGGCACCTCTGTTGTTCCCCGAAGGTATTCCCGACAGGCCGGCGCCTGACCAGTAATCCGGCCGGGTGCCGGCGTTGTTTTTTTCGCATGACCGGGACGGTCGTGTGTTCATCGTCATAACAGGCGAAATTACCGGGACGTGATAATGCTCGATATCCTGAGAAGAATCATCCAGGAAGTAAATGCTGCGCCTGACCTTGAGCAGGCGCTGAATATCATCGTGGCGCGCGTCTGCGAGGCGGTTGGCGTGGATGTGTCGACGGTATACCTGGTCGATATTGATCAGCGCCATTTCGTACTTGGCGCAACACAGGGGCTGCGCCAGGACGCGGTTGGCCACGTCAAGCTGCCGATCGACAAGGGCCTTGTCGGTATGGTCTATGAGCGTGAGGAACCGGTAAACCTCGAAGACGGACCGAGTCATCCCCGTTATATGTTTATTAGTGAGACCGGCGAGACGCCGTATCACGGGTTCCTCGGTGTGCCGATCATTCGCCATGGCAAGGTGCTGGGTGTACTCGTTGTACGTCAGCGACAGGTGCGTAAATTCGACGAGAATGAAGTAGCGTTTCTGGTAACGCTTGCTGCACAACTGGCCGGTGCCATTACCCATGCCGGCGCGACCGGTGACATAGCCAAAATGCTCGGTGCCGGCGGCAGCACTGCCGCCGCCCTGACCGGATTGCCGGGTTCTCCCGGTGTTGCAATCGGCCAGGCCAGGGTGGTTTACCCGCCGGCCAACCTTGATGCCATACCGGATCGGCCGGTGACGGATACCGATGCCGAGGTCAGCCAGTTCGAAATCGCGGTTGCCGCTGTTCAGGATGACCTGCGTGCTTACGCCAACCGCATGTCTGCCGTGTTACCGGCCGAAGAACTGGCCCTGTTCGATGCCTTGCTGCTCATGCTGGGCGGCGACAGCCTGGTGGGAGAGACAGTCGCTCGTATCCGTGCCGGTAACTGGGCGCCGGGTGCCCTGCGGGAAACCATCGCACAGCACGTCAAGGTATTCGAGGAAATGGAAGACTCCTACCTGCGCGAACGCGCCAGCGATATCCGTGACCTGGGGCGACGGATTCTGACGCATATGCAGAGCGATCGGGTTGCCATCGAAGAATACTATGAAAACACCGTGCTGGTGGGTGAGGACATCAGTCCGGGGCAGCTGGCGGAGATCCCGATAGAAAAGCTGGCCGGTATCGTATCCGCCAGTGGTTCCAGTTCATCGCACGTGTCGATACTTGCCCAGGCGCTGGGAATCCCGGCGGTGATGGGTGTTGACGATATGCCGGTCGGTCGCCTGGAAGGCCAGATCATTATCGCCGACGGTTACCGCGGCGATGTCTTCGTCAATCCGACTGAACTGGTACTGAAGGAATTCATGCGCCTGCAGTCGCAGGAGTCGGAACTTTCCGAAGTGCTCAGTGAAGTGGCAGGTCAGCCGTCGGAAACACCGGACGGAATAACAGTGCCGCTGTATCTGAATATCGGTCTCGTCTCGGGTGGCAGTGCCGAGGTACACAGCGAGGGCGATGGTGTTGGACTGTATCGTACCGAGGTGCCGTTCCTGATGCAGGAACAGTTCCCGGGTGAGGAGCAGCAACTGCGCATTTACCGCAACGCGCTGGAGGCTTTCGCGCCACGCCCGGTTACCCTGCGTACGCTCGATGTCGGCGGTGACAAGATGTTGTCCTATTTCCCGGTGCATGAAGACAATCCGTTCCTTGGCTGGCGCGGTATTCGTATTTCGCTGGACCAACCGGATATCTTTCTGACCCAGATTCGCGCCATGCTGCGCGCCAGCGTGGGTCTCGATAACCTGACAATCATGCTGCCGATGATTTCGACAGTGAGTGAGCTGGACCTTGCCATGGTGCTGATTAACCAGGCGTTCAGTGAATTACTCGAGGAAGGTGAGTTGGTCGTGCGGCCGCCGATCGGGATCATGATCGAGGTGCCCTCGGCGGTTTACCAGATCGATGCCCTGGCGCGGCGCGTGGATTTTTTCTCAATCGGCACGAACGACCTGACGCAATACCTGCTGGCGGTCGATCGCAACAACGCCCGGGTCGCGAATCTGTACCAGTCTTTGCACCCGGCGGTGTTACGCGCGATCCGCCAGGTGGTCGACGATGCCCAGAAACTTGGCAAGCCGGTCAGTGTCTGCGGTGAAATGGCCGGTGATCCGGCGGCCGCGCTGGCGCTGCTGGGACTGGGAGTTAACAGTCTCAGCATGAGTGTTAGCAATCTGCCGCGCGTAAAATGGGTTATTCGCAGTTTTGCCTACAGCGAGGCGCGCGAGCTGGTGGCGAAGGCGCTGGATCTCGAGGAACCGCGCGAGATACGCGAGATGTATAACCAGGTGCTGGAGCAGGGTGGTCTCGGTGGACTGGTGCGGGCCGGCAACTGATTAAATGATCTGACGCAATTCAAGCCGCATGTCCTTGCGCGTATAATGCGTGGCGACGGTTCTGGCTACCTGGATATTTACTCAAGGAGCAATAAATGCAAGTGATTAAACGCGCAATGCTTTTTGCATTGCTGGGACTGGCTGCGCCAGCGGCGATGGCATACGACTGGCAGGCCTTGCCGGATGCAGCGCCCGCGCCGGTGGACAATCCAACCACGCCGGCAAAGGTCGAGCTTGGTCGGATGTTGTTTCTTGATCCCCGGTTTTCCTCTACCGGCACCGTATCATGTAATTCATGCCACAATGTCATGCTGGGTGGTGAAGATAACCGTTCCGTTTCGATGGGCGTGCATGGCAAGACGGGTGGCCGCAGTTCGCCAACCGTGTGGAATTCAGGCTTTAGTTCCTCCCAGTTCTGGGATGGTCGCGCGGCGACACTGGAAGACCAGGCCAAGGGCCCGGTAACGAACCCGATTGAAATGGGGATGAGCGAGGTGGGAGAGGCCATGAACCGGGTGCGCGATATTCCGGGATACCGGCCGTATTTCGATAAGGCCTTTCCGGGCAAGGATTCTATGACAGTTGCAAATGCCGCAAAGGCTGTTGCGGCTTACGAACGTACGCTGATTACGCCGAACAGCGCCTATGATCGATACGTCAAGGGTGACAACAAGGCTATGGATGAGCAGCAGGTGCGCGGCATGAATGCCTTCGCCAGTACCGGCTGTACATCCTGCCACTCCGGGCCGGCTTTTGTCGGACCATCCAGCGAGCCCGGGACCGGGTTCTTTATGAAGTTCCCGACTTTTGCAGACAGCGACTACGTCAAGAAATACGATCTCATGGCGGATACCGGTCGTTTTTCAGTCACAACAAATGTTGCCGACAAGCATGTCTGGAAGGTGCCGACCCTGCGTAATATTGCGCTGACCGCACCTTATTTCCATAACGGTGCCGTGAAGGCGCTCGACGAGGCGGTCAAGGTGATGGCGAAGACGCAGCTGAACCGTGACCTGACTGATGCAGAGGCGGCTGATATTGTCGCGTTTCTGAATGCGCTCAGCGGGCCGTTCCCGCAGCAAACGATGCCGCAGTTGCCGCCGACACACGGGCGCACTATTGTTGAATAGGCGGCTTTTTTAATATCGGCCTGTGCCGGTTTACCCGAGGACTTATCAATGCATAAACAGCAACGACGGATTCATCAGCTATTTATTACAGCTTGCCTGCTGTTTGTTGTGGCCGCTGCGGTCCCGGTAAACGAGGTGCATGCCAAGTCGGCTGCCGAAATCGATATTAGCGTGGCGGAAACGCTCAAACGATTCAAGCGCGAGGTACCGGGTGGCAGCAAGTTTTTGCAGCGTGCGAACGGTGTGCTGGTGTTTCCAAGTGTGATCAAGGCAGGCATCGGGATCGGCGGTGAATACGGCGAGGGCGCATTGCGTGTTGGCGGTAAGACAGTTGACTACTACAACACTGCGTCGGCCTCGATCGGTTTTCAGCTGGGTGCGCAGGCCAAGACGGTCGTGGTCGTATTTATGACGGCTGAGGCGCTGTCGGATTTCCGCAAGAGTGATGGCTGGGAGGCCGGCGTCGATGGTTCCGTGGCGTTGATCGAGTGGGGTGTCGGCAAGGATATCAACACAGCGGATATCAAGGACCCGGTTGTTGGCTTCGTGTTCAACAACAAGGGCCTGATGTATAACCTGACGCTGGAAGGGTCGAAGTTCACCAGGCTAAATAAATAGAACTGACTCACCGGAGAGCAAGTCTGATGCGGAAATTTATTGGTTATCTTACTGGTCTGTTATTGCTGCAATACCAGGTCATCGCGCTGGCGGTGCCCGAGGTGCTGACTAATGGTATGGGCATACCGCCGACTTCGCGGATTACCGTACAGATAGCGGTGGTAACCTGCACCTGGTCTGGCACGATGCCAGTGTCGTCGATAGCGGTGCTATCTACTACAAGATGTTCGATGCCACCGGCGCTGTGTTGATCGACCGGACCCAGGTCGACGACCTTGTTAACGGCAATACCAATACCCGGCCTGCGATCGAGGTCAATGCGACGGGCATTGTATTCGTTGTCTGGGAGAATATGACTGCCTCGCAAGTACGGTTTATGCGGCTGGACCCCTCGCAGGCCCTGCTGGATGGTAATCCCACGACCCAGGCCTTGATCAAGGATCAAATCATCGGCGAAGTAATTATCGGTAATAATGCGGCGCATCCACGGATACGAATCGATGCCAATGGTGACCTGCACGTGGTGTGGGAAAGCACTAGTGGCGGGGATGTGCAATATGTAAAAATCGATGATGCCGGCGCCGGAGTTCTTCCTGTGATCGGGCTGCCGGTTTCGCTTGGCAGTGCCGCCAGCACCGCCAGCGGTAATGACCTGCCTGACATTGACGTAGATACCAACGGGCATGCGCATGTCGTGTTCGGAAATATAGCGTCGGGCATGATGGAAAACGAGATTTACTACGCCATGGTCGATGGTGCGACCGGTGCAGTGCTGATCGATACGACCCTGCTGTCCGACGATGACGGTCTGCGCGCCGGCAATGCCACGGTGAATGTCGACACATTCGACAACACGGTGTACGTGGTGTTCAAACAGGCACTCACCAATGCCGTCAACGACGGGGCCGAGGAAATCTTCCTGGCCAGGCTGGATCCATCACCGGCCAGTCAGACGGTACTGAAGCTGTTCGAAACGCAGATCACCAATGGTGAAGGCCTGTTCCATTGGCATGTCACATCGAACATCACCAGCGACAAGCGTATTCATGCAACCTACATCGATTTCGACGAGAGTACCTGCCTGATGATGGGGCCGGACTCACCCCTTACTCAATTACCGATGCGCACATCACGTTTGCCGGAACGGTGGTGGCGCAGAGATGTTCTGACCACGACCGGTTCGGCGACCAGCTGTTTCCCGCAGGCACGCAGTGCGCCCGGGCGTAATCGTATTACGTGGACAGACATAGACATCGCCACGGGTACCCGGGAAATCCTGTCGAGTTTTATCGTGCGCGCGGATACGGGTAGCAGGGGTTTCACCTGTAGTCTGAGTAATCGGGACGCGTCGGGGTGGAATGTTGGTGACTTGTGGCTGCTGTTGAGCAGCATCGCCGGTTTGGGTCTGTGGCGCAAATTCCGAAATCAGCGCAGAGCGTGATGTAATAAATCACGTGAACAACCGCGCTGGTACTACAGCAGACTGGCAATATGGTCTCCGTTTTATTCCATATGTTTCAATGATCACAACAGGAAATTGAATTATACAAGTTTGTCATTGTTTGCCTTGACCCGGCGACGGTGCGCGCGTGCACTGGCGCGTCGTTTACCCCATAGCCATATGCCGCTGCCGGCAAGTAACAGGAATACGATTGCCGCGCCATCCATCAGGTAGACACCCCATGGGCCGAGGATCCGGCCGCTGTGCAGGTCCAGCATGACGCGTTCAACCGGCAGGCCGTTGCCCCGGTAGCTTGTTTGCAGGGACGTGACCAGTAGCGGGTCAGGCGTGACCGGTTCAGACCAGCGTGCATCCGGTTGAGCGATTTCCTGCCAGGCGAGCAGTTCACTGTCCGTGATGTGGAAACCGTTTGCTGTGCTGATGACCAGTTGCCTGTCACTGGTAACGCCAATGGCCCGGATGCCCGCGGGGATGCCGGCAGCAGCGCCCATCTCTTCAACCAGCTCACCATCACGGGTCAACAGCAACAGTTTGTCGCTGGTGGCGAGAATAATCAGGTCACTGAAATACACTGCCCCGATCAATGGCTGTTCGATATTCGCTACTTGCTCTGCATCCACATAAACACGGCTGCCGACGGCCGAAACGGTTACGGCACCGGCACTGAAAGCGGTTATCTCCGTCGGTGCATGGATGCCATACCAGTCGAGCAGGGCGGATGACTGTACATAGGTGCTGTCCAGTGCCATGTCTTCCGTGTGATTGAGCGCCAGGCCGGTGAGTGCAAGCAGGATGACAAAGGTAGCGGAGAGCAGACCGATCCAGCGATGCCACAGGTAGAGCGAACGCAGCCGCTTGCCGGTGGGCTTTTGTTTATTGTGCCGCGTCATGGTCCGTGACAACCTGGCTGTGGAAGTACAGGGCGAGCCGGGCGAGTTTTTTCAGTGCACGCACGGATAGCGTGGCGCCTGACACGCCGTCGATCGGGCCATCCAGCTGGTACGCCGGTGTCATTCCCAGCCCCGGGAACTGGTCAGTAAAGAACGGATGTTTGACTTCCCAGCCGCGACTCTCGCGGAAAATCAGTACACGCAAGCGTTCGATGTCGATGATCGTTGATGACGATGCCGGTCGTGATCGGTCGCTCCTTGCCGATTTCTTCCAGTATCCAGGCGCTGCGCGCACCCTTTAGCCAGTAACGTACCCGAATGGCCGGGTAACGATGCCCCATGATAGCGGTACTGGTTTCGCGCACGTCGTCTTTCAGCCAGAGAACCTGTGCAGTGGGGACCGCACCGGCAAAGATTTCATTGAGGAAATCTTCAGGCGACTGATAGGTGCTGTCTGCCGGCGTCGGGCCGGCAGACAGGAACAACAGCAACAGGGTGAATAGTCTGGTCATGGGGGCGATGAGAATAGCAGGCCGGTATCCGGCTCGCGAATCTGCCGTCTGCTCAGAACTGGTAGCCAATACCCAGATCGAAGGCATCAAAGTCACGGCCTGCGTCACCGGCCAGGTCATGATCGCGGCTGCGGTAGTCGGCCTTGATGACGACATCCTCGTGCGGCCAGAAATTGGCGCCGACTTCCCACTGCTCGAACCGGTCTTGTGTGCGTGCGCCATCGAGGTCTTCAAAGCGGGCATACACGCCAACATTATTGCGCGGCTTGAAGCTGGGTTCGATGTACCAGCCTTTCTGTTTGTCGACACCGGCTGCCGTGACTGCCGCGCCGTCGAAGTCCCACTCGGCGTACAGGGCGCGTAGTCCGAACGGACCTTTTTCATAGACCATGTGCGTTTCCAGCAGCAGTCCCGCGTCGAGACCATCGCCGCTGACCTGTGACGCATCTGACTGGTAATTCGCACTGGCGGCCAGTGTCAGCCCCGGGATTCCCGTGTAACGCAGGCGACCGGTGTAGGCGAGATCTTCGGCGCTGGCCTCGGCGGTTTTCTGCCGGCCGCTGCGCACGCGGAAGTCGCTGGTCGGCATCATGAGTCCCTCATGAACGGCAAGATCCCAGCTGATGCCGTTGTCGTGCTGGCCGCTGAGTGCGGCACCACCGGCCCACCAGGTGCTGGGTACGATAATATTCTCCACGTCATTACGCTCCACACCGTAAAAGGTATTCGGTTCGTGGGTTTCGTTGAGAATGCCGACGGGCAGCAGAAACACACCACCCCTTGCCTGCAGATTATCCCTGAGATCAAACTCGATATACGCCTGTTCCAGTTCGACTTCGCCCGGGTTACTGCCATCAGCGGTGTCTTTGCTCAGGGCATGTTCCAGTTCGAATTCCGAGAACATACGAATGTTGTCCGTGAATTCATGGCCGAAGAAGAGGACGAAACGATGGAAGTCTATTTCCTTGTTGTCATTGGCCGGGTCAGTGGCATCGATATTGTTGTAGTGCAGCTCGCCATAGCCGCCGATCGTGGTGCGGTCGGCCCAGTTACCACGGCTGCCGGTGGACGATTCCTCAACGGCAACTACCGCGGCCTCGGCTTTTTCGTCGGCATCGGCTGCCTGCTTTGCGTTGTCCTGCTGACCCCTTTTCAGGGCCTCGATTTCCTTTTGCTGTGACTGGATGATCTCCCACATCTGTTCGGGTGTGGGCTGCTGTGCGGCGGTTGTCGCTGTTGCCATTGTCATGCTGGCAGCCAGCAGTACTGAGTGTGCGACTGGATTATTCACGGGGGATTAACTCCAGCAGTGTTGTTGAATTCGATGATCTGTATTTTAAATAATCTAAATACAAATGCAAATGATTCTTATTAAGAATGGCATTAATGGGTTGGCACGGGTGTGATTGCCCTTCAACACATTGAATTTAATAGTTTTAATGGCGAACTCTGCCGTGCGATTGCGCCTACCTCTCCCATGCGGGAGACTGGTCTCATCTGCGGGCAACAGTTATATTGCTGTTAATTGGTTTGTTTTTTTAACGATTGCAGATTTAACACGGGAGTAGCACATGGCACAGGCAAACGGTTTTAGCCCCCAGTTAACAGAAACCGATCTGGCACTCACGGCGACCGCGCGCGAGAAAATGCTCGAGCTGTTCAGCCAGGTGGAAGACGATGAGCTGAAGGCCATCCGCGTATTTGTATCCGGTGGTGGTTGTGGCGGCATGGGTTATGGCATGACCTTTACCGACGCACAGTCTGAATATGACTGCATCCGCAAGGAAGAAGGTTTTGATGTTGTCGTGGATGCCGTTGCGCTGAATTTTCTGCGCGGTGTCGAGATCGACTACGTCGAACGCCCGACCGGCGCAAGTTTCGTCTTCAATAATGCGTTTGCCATTACCGGTGGCTCTGGTACCTGCGGTGCCTGCGGCTCTTCCGGTGGAGGCTGCGGCGCCTAGCGTATAAGCTCCCTGGCCGGGACACTGCAGTGCACAATCGTGGGCAGTGTGTCATGTCCATATGTTGGAAATGCGCGGATACGGCTTGCATCATTATTGATGCAGGCCGGTTCGCATACAATATTATCCCGCCTGCCCGGTGTCGTACGAATGACACCACCACCCCGTCTCCTTCTGATTGCACCGCCGAACAGTTACAGGACGGCGGCTTATATTGCCGCTGCCAGAAAAAATAACATTGATGTGCTGGTTGCATCGGAAGGGCGTTACTCGCTCAGCAGTGAAATTGCCGCCGGCCTGCATATCGATCTGCAGGATCCTGCCGCTATCTCGCAGTTGCTGGCGGTTAGCCGGGAGCGACCGTTTGCGGGTGTCGTGGCAACGGATGACGCCACGGTGGAACTGGGCAGCCGCATTGCGGCCCGTCTGAATCTGCCGCATAACCCGCCGCAAGCGGCTCAAATATCACGCCGTAAACACCTTTCACGCCAGGCCCTGGCAAACGCACGTGTCAGTATCCCGGATTTCAGCATACTGGATCTGGACCTGCCGCTGGCCCCGCAGCTCGCGGATTTTACCCAGCCATGCGTGATCAAGCCGCTGTCATTGTCCGCCAGCCGCGGAGTGATCCGGGTCGACACGCGGGCGGATGCAATCAGTGCCTGTTCACGAATAGAAAATATTCTGGCCGGTGAATCTGTTGCAGATGATTACGACGCCCGCCACCTGTTGCTGGAATCCTTCATATCAGGACCGGAAGTAGCAATCGAGGGATTGCTGCATGAAGGCAGGCTGACGGTGCTGGCGATTTTCGACAAGCCTGACCCTTTGCAGGGTCCGTACTTCGAGGAGACTTACTATATAACGCCATCGCGCCATGACGCGTCGGACCAGCAGCGACTGATCGAGTGTACGCAGGATGCCTGTGCAGCAATCGGGTTGCGTGAAGGGCCGGTGCATGCCGAGCTGCGAATTCATGCTGGCCGGCCCGTTGTCATGGAGGTTGCGGCACGCACTATTGGCGGGGAATGTGCCCGCCTGCTGACATTCGGTACCGGGCACAGCCTGGAGGAACTGATTGTTCTGCACGCAATCGGCAAGCCGTTGCACCTGGCGCATGGTGGCGGTGCTGCGGGTGTGCTGATGTTGCCAATACCGGGAAACGGGATTCTGCGCCGGATCGAAGGTGTGCGTGCAGCACGTGCGGTTCCGGGAATTACCGATGTCCTGGTGACTATTCGCGACGGGTATGAACTGGTGCAACTGCCCGAAGGCGGCAGTTACCTGGGTTTTATTTTTTCACAGTGCCCAAGCGCTGACATGGCGGAGGACGCACTGCGTCAGGCGCATGCGGAACTGAACGTAGTGATTGCACCGAAGTTCAGGATTGAGGATGCCAGGTAGGCGACAGTTACGCTCGCAATGAAGTAAGCGGTTATTTCTTTGCGCCGGGCGCGCTGAATCCCTGCGGGACGTTGCCCTGGTCACCCTCATTGAACAGGAACCCGATCATGTGTTGCTCAATAACTTCGACACTGCTCGGGTCGGCGGTGTTCAGGCCGTTCTCGTTGATAATCATCGTCAGGCGTTCAAGCCACTGCTTCCAGCCTTCGGCGGAAACATTTTCATAGATGCGCTCACCCAGCGAACCCGGGTGCGGAATGGTGTCGAGGCCTTCGGCCTCCCGCTTGAGAACGACACAGTTAACGATGCGACTCATGGTATACCTCGTAAATTCAATTTATCTAATTGTATCCGGAATGATCGCGGGCGTCAGGTATTCCGGGTAATCAGAAGGGTTTGACGACGGCCAGCAGGACGATGGCGATCAGCAGCAGGGCCGGAATTTCGTTGATCCAGCGGTAGAAAACGTGACTGTGAGTGGCCGTGCCTGCGCGGAATTCCCGCATGATCTTCAGGCAGTAGAGGTGGAACACGATCAGCGCCCCCACCAGGACGAGTTTACTGCTCAGCCAGAAAGAGTCTTTCCAGGCAGCCCAGGCATAGTCAGCGAGCAGCCACAGGCCGAACACGGCGGTCAAAACCGCACCGATCGTCATAATGGCAAACAGTTTGCGCTCCATGACCAGAAAGCGCTCGTGGCTGGTACTGTCAGTTGCATCGGCGTGGTAGACAAACAGTCGTGGCAGGTAGAACAGCCCGGCAAACCAGGTCACCATGAATATAACGTGTAGTGCCTTTACCCAGATCATGTGCTATCCCTGTCCTGCAGTGTGTGCGGAGCCGGTGGCGGCCCGGGCCTCCAGCATTTCGAGTATATCCTGACGCACCCTCGCCATGTCCATTTCGCCAATCTTCTGGTAGACAATGCGACCGTCCGGCGCAATCAGGAATGACGTCGGCGTCAGGCGAACATCGCCAAAGGCCCGTGCGGCCTCTGCTTGAATGTCGAGCGCGACATGATAGGGAATGTCGCGTGCCTTGCTCATCGCGAGTACCTGGTTGGGCGGGTCGTAGTCCATGGTGATACTGATTATCTCGAATCCCCGCGGATGCAGTTCTTCATACAGTTCTATCAGGTGCGGCATTTCCTTGATGCAGCCGGGGCAGGTCGTTGCCCAGAAAGTGACCAGCACGGGACGTCCCTGGTAACTGGCCAGCTGCAGTTTCTCGCCCTTGATGGTCGTCAGGCTGATGTCCGGGCTGTGCTTCATACCGGCGGGTGCGAGCCAAAGATACGCCAGCGTCGCCAGCAGGGTGAGCGCGCATAGCGTGATCAGTGTTTCCTTGATTCTCATGGGCTGTTATCTCGCTCCTGCGGAGGGTCGTTGCTGTCTTCGCGGGTACCGCTGCTAAACCATCGCGCGAGAAAACCGAATACTTTTTTAATGCCGCGCCAGATCTTCGGCAGTAACCAGATCATCAGCAGGATAAACAGTATCAGCAGAACTATAAACAGCACCGGGTGATACAGTGCTGTCCACAGCCCCATGATAACAGCGACATCTTCACCAACTGAAGCCAGCCAGTTGCTGAACGGTTCGGGTGATGAATTGATGAGTACGCGCGAACCCGCCTTGGTCGCGTGGCTGCCGGTCGCGAGTGTTCCGCCGGCAATCGCAGCGGCCAGCTGGGCCGGTTGACTGACATCGCCGATGGCACCGGCGGCGAGAATGGCGCCGGCGGGTATCCTGATAAATGTTGAAATACCGTCCCAGCCGGTGTCGACGCCGGGGATTTTGTCGGTGAAAAATTCCACGCAGTACATCACGCCGGCAGCCCCCATCACCATCGGGTCGGTCAGGACTTCCAGTCCGGGTGGCAGATCAATGTTGCCGGTCATGCCCATGTAGCCGAGCATCAGCACCGCCGCATAGAGGTTGATGCCACTGGCCCAGGCGACCCCCATGGTCAGTGCGATGCTATGTGTTAGATCCATAATTCAACGGCTCCCGTCATCGCAGTCGGTTGGCTGTGAGAATTACATAATTCGCACCTGTAGACAGACCCGGCCAGAATAAAATGCGTTGATTTTCGGGCGGCGTTCATTTGACGCGTCATAACCATATGAATTATAAGTGAAAATAGTTGTTAAATAAATGTAACCTTGCGCCAGCCTGTTTATATAATGTGCGGGCTTTGTAATTAGCTAAAATAATCAGCCGGGAGGCACCATGTTAGAAGAATTCAAGAAATTTGCCATGCGTGGCAATGTGGTGGATATGGCCGTTGGTATCGTCATCGGCGCAGCATTCGGCAAGATCGTTTCATCCTTCGTCAAAGATGTTCTAATGCCACCGATCGGCAAGCTGATGGGCGGTGTTGATTTCAGTAACCTGTTCGTCAACCTGGGAGAAGGTACCTACGCAACACTGGCCGCGGCCCAGGAGGCAGGTGCTGCGACGCTGAACTACGGTCTCTTTATCAATACCGTGCTGGACTTTCTGATCGTCGCGTTTGCTATCTTCATGGTGATCAAGGCCATGAATAAAATGAAGACGGAAGAGCCGGCGGCAGCGCCGAACACCAAGACCTGTCCGGAGTGTCTCTCGGATGTGCCGATCGAAGCCAAGCGTTGCAAGTTCTGCGCATCGCAAATCGGCTAGTTGATAACCAAGTTTTTTTAACCAATAGAAGTAAGCAGGAGTAATCTTATGAGTAAGAAACTGATCCTTATTGCCGGCATTGCACTTGCGCTCGCCGGTTGTGGCGACAAGAGTGATACGGCCACTGGTGAAGAGTCCATGATGGACAAGGCAATGGACTCAACGAAGGAAATGGCCAGCGATACTGCGGGTGCTGTCAAGGACACCACCAGCAATGTGGTTGAGGGTGCCGGCGATATGGCTTCCGGTGCGGCGGATGCCGTCAAAGATACCACCAGCGATGTGGTTGATGCTGCCAAGGACGCAGTCCATGACGCTGCAGAGGGAATTGCAGATGCTACGGCTGACGATGCAGAAGATGCCGCCACGGATGCTGCGTCAGACGTCATGGATGATGCAGGTAAAATGATGGACCAGTAAGGTTCTGAATTTTCTGCCGTATAGAGGCGGGCCGGCGTATGCCGGTCCGCCTTTTTTAACGGGGCAGTTTGACAATGTTACGTAGCGCGTTTGCTCGTATTTGTGTGTGGATGGGTGGCCTGGTTCATGATGGACAAGCCGGGCCCGGTTCAATTCAGTTTCCCGGAGCGTAGCGATGAGCTGCTGGGAAATTTCCAGTATGCATTCGACATGCTGAAAGCCGGTTACGCCGATTTTGCATTTATCTTTATCTGGAAGCAGCACTACATCGTGCTGTCATTGCTGGGCGGTGCATTGTTCGCAATGCTGGCGGGTAGCGTCAGTGATTATCTTGGCCGGCGCAGGATGCGCAAGCTGGTATTGCCTGGCAGTATCAAGCGGAAGGATGTGTCGAAAGAGAACGAGCCGGGACCTGTTTCGGCCCCGGCCCGGGATCGTGATCTAGTGGGTGATAAGCGGGTCGAGTGACTTCGCCTGGTCAACCCAGCCGGATACAGTTTTTTCGGAAGGTACAGTACGGGTCAGTTTCTTTGCCGTGTTGACTTCCATCATCTTCGCGGCGAGGTTTTCTGCGTTACGGTTACGCAGTTCCTTGACGGTGTCGACGCCGGCCGCTTCCAGTAATTCCGAGAATTCCGAACCGACACCCGATATGCGCATCAGGTCAGCCATGTTTGCCCACTTGAGTAGCTGGCCTTCGCTAACCCCCGTTTTTTCAGCAGTGGCTTTGCGGCCCTTGGCGTCGCAGCAGAGCTTCAGCAGGTTATTGGTCGTCTTGATGCCCGCGGCTGACAGCTTCTCTGCAAATGCAGGGCCGATACCTTCTATTTCTTCGATTTTGTAGCTCATCTGTAGCTCCTCGTTGGTGGTATTGTTGCCGGTAACGGGTACTGGCGACTGGCAGTGAAAACCCGGTATCCCGGTGATTAAACAATGCGCAAACGAGATGTTCAAGTGCCAGCCGTGCGAGTTGGTAATTTATTACAATTTGGGGAATTAATTGGTCAGGGTCTACTATAGAATATCGGTCGGAAACTGCATGAAATGGGCAATATGAAAGGAAATTATCAGCGTGAGTGAAGAAAAAATGGTAAGGGAAATACGTATAAACCCGATTACACCCTCCGAATCCGTACTGGTGGCGTCGGAGCGCGGCCTGCGCCCGCAGCAGGAAGAAGAGCGCATTCCGCATGACAGCCGGGCACATGTCGAGACCTGCCCGTTCTGCAAGGGTAACGAAGACAAGACGCCGCCGACGATTACCGCCTTGCCGGATGAAGAGAACTGGGAAGTTCGCGTTGTGCATAATCTGTTTCCTGTGCTGGGTACCGAGAGCGACCAGAAAAATATCAGTTTTGGTATGCAGCAGGTCATGGACGGGTATGGCCACCATGAAGTGATAATCGATCATCACAATCACGGCATGGAGGTGTATGAAATGTCACTTGAGCATCTCGAGATGCTCATTAGTGTTTATCGCAGTCGCATGGAAGAACTGTTCAATTCGGATGAGCGGCTGAAATATGTGCTCGTGTTCAAGAATTTCGGCAAAGCCGCCGGTGCCAGCATCAAGCACACACACAGTCAGTTGATCGCCATGCCGATCGTTCCGGAAAATGTCTACAACGAGGTCATCAGCAGCCAGGCGTATTACCGTAAACATCATCAGTGCGTATTTTGCAGTCTCATTGATGAAGCACTGACCTTCGAGGCCACCATCTACAGCCGCGAGTCGGGCGAGGTCAGGCGCAAGATCGATGTGGGCCAGTATGTTGTTGAGCGTGGCGAACGTTTCATTGCCATCAAGCCGTTCGCCAGTCGCTACGAGTGGGAGGTTCACATCCTGCCGCTTGAGCATCAAAGTGATTTCACAAAAATCACACCGGAAGATATCGCCGACTTCTCCAGGGTTCTGAAGCGCACCATGCAGCGTCTCGACAAAGTCCTGGGTGGCGCCCAGTACAATTACTATTTCCACAGCGTGCCGCGTTGCGAGGAGTCCAGTGGCTGTGACGAGAGTTATCACTGGCATATGGAAATTTGCCCGCGCACATCGATTCCAAGCGGTTTTGAGCTGGGGTCAGGATTATTTATTACCACGGTCAGTCCGGAAGACGCCGCGGCCCGACTTCGGGAAGCGCTTTAATGGAAGATTATCTGCGCATTATGGGTGAGGCCGAACAGGACCTGGAGCGTGTTGTGTCCCGGATGAAACAGATCCAGCGGGATATCAGTCGATCGGGCCATCCGGCTTCAATCATGCAGATCGAAGAATTAAAGCAACTCGGCAGTGAATATGCGCGCATCATCGACCGGCTGGCGAATCTTCCAGGCGGACCGGCCACGGCCTGAATGCATACAAGGAACCATTGAGACATGAGTGATGACAACGGCATTTTCATTGGCAAGGGTGACAAACCGGTATACCTGTTACCGAAACTGGCCAACCGTCATGGCCTGATTGCCGGCGCGACCGGTACCGGCAAGACGGTTTCACTGCAGATACTGGCGGAAGGATTTTCGCGCATGGGTGTGCCGGTGTTCATGGCCGATGTGAAAGGTGACCTGTCTGGCATATCACAGCCGGGCAAGGAACATCCGAAGCTTGCAGAAAGGGCAGAAATAATCGGTCTGGATGATTATGCCTTCGAAAGTTTTCCAGTCGTCTTCTGGGACCTGTTCGGCGAGCAGGGGCACCGGGTCCGGACGACTGTGTCGGAGTTCGGGCCTTTGCTGTTGTCACGCATGCTGGACCTGAATGACACGCAGGAAGGCATCATGTATGCCGTGTTCAAGATGGCCGATGACCAGGGCATGCTGTTGCTGGACCTGAAAGATCTCAGGTCGCTGCTGGTATTTGCCGGCGAGAATGCAAAGGAACTGCGTCTTGAATACGGCAATATCTCCGCTGCGTCTGTCGGCGCTATCCAGCGCCGCTTGCTGGTGCTGGAACAGGAAGGCGCCGAGCAGTTTCTTGGCGAGCCTGCGCTGGATATTTTCGATTTCATGCGTACCGGCAACAAAGGCTACGGCAATATCAATATTCTCGCCGCCGACAAGCTGATGCAGACCCCCAAACTGTACGCGATATTCCTGTTGTGGCTGTTATCTGAATTATTCGAGGAACTGCCGGAAGTGGGCGATCCCGACAAGCCACGACTGGTATTCTTTTTTGATGAAGCGCACCTGCTGTTCAAGGGCGCGCCGAAAGCCCTGCTGGAGAAGATTGAACAGGTGGTGCGCCTGATCCGTTCAAAGGGTGTCGGCGTATATTTTGTAACGCAGAATCCGCTGGATATTCCCGACACGGTGCTTGGCCAGCTGGGTAACCGCGTGCAGCATGCCCTGCGTGCCTTCACGCCGCGTGATCAGAAGGCAGTGCGGGCGGCTGCCAGTACATTCCGCGCCAATCCCGCGTTCAGTGCCGTCGATGCAATCAAGGAACTCGGCGTCGGCGAGGCACTGGTTTCAACACTGGGTGGCAAGGGTACGCCGGGAATCGTCGAGCGTACCCTGGTCCGCCCGCCGGCATCCCGGCTGGGTCCGGCGACAAGCGCTGAACGTACCGCGGTCATCGAGGCGAGTTCGCTGGGCCGGCGCTATGACACGAGCGTCGATGCGCATTCGGCTTACGAGATGCTCAAGGAGCGGGCCGAAAAGGCAGCCGATGCTGAAGAAAAGGCAAGTGCGGAGAAGGGGCGCGAGAAAAAGGCGGCGCCACGACGCAGTAATCGCCAGGGCGTGATGGAGGCCATGGTAAAAAGCGTTGTACGGTCGGTGGGCAGCTCGCTGGGCAGAAAGATTGCACGTGGCATTCTGGGGTCGCTGCTGAAGTGATGGTGACATGAGAATAAAACGTTCAGGAAATATCTGGTTAACCCTGCTGGTAATTATCGGCCTGGTCGCATACCAGTATTTTTATCCACAAGATACAGTACTACCCGTTCCGGATTCCGCAGGGCATGCGGATAATGTCGTCAAGACCGCCTATGACGCCAAGCGTTCGCGTGTATGGCTGGAAACACAGGGGCGTGTGACACGAATTCTGTCAGACGATAATGAAGGCTCGAGACACCAGCGTTTTATTCTCGAAGTAGGCGGTGGCCACACGGTGCTGGTTGCGCACAATATCGACCTCGCTAACCGAGTGCCGCTAAGCCAGGGCGATACCGTCGACCTGCGCGGCCGCTTTGAGTGGAATGACCGTGGCGGGGTTATTCACTGGACGCACCATGACCCGGACGGCTCGCAAGCAGGCGGCTGGATACGGCGGAATGGCGAATTGTACAAATAGTATGTAGCCACAGGCCGCTACCGGGGCGATGCTATACTGGATCGGCTGTTAGCGGCAAGAACATCAGTCGCAGTGTTGCGCAAAATGCTGCCGGAAAAAAGCGATGTAGACGCTTCGATTTCCAGTGGCGCAGTCATGTTGACGCAGTAACGGGTGCAGGCGAGGATGGTTCCGCCCTTGATGATGCCCGGGAATGTCCGTAAGGTTTTCTGGTCTGAATGCCTGCGAATAAGGGAGAATTGAATGAGTAGCGAGCTCGATTCACATTACAAAAAGATCATCAAGAATATCGGCGAAGACCCGGACCGTGATGGCCTGTTGAACACGCCCGGCCGGGCTGCCCGCGCCATGGAGTACCTGACACGCGGTTACGGCCAGTCACTCGATGAAGTCGTCAACAATGCAATTTTCGAGTCCGATAATGACGAAATGATACTGGTCAAGAATATCGAGGTGTATTCCCTGTGCGAGCATCACCTGCTGCCGTTTATCGGCAAGTGTCATGTCGCCTACCTGCCTACCGGCAAGGTAATCGGGCTGTCCAAGATTGCACGCATCGTCGACATGTTCGCGCGACGCCTGCAGATACAGGAAAACCTGACCAAGCAGATCGCTGACAGCCTGATGGATATCATCCAGCCGTCCGGCGTTGGCGTGATCATTGAGGCAAAACACCTGTGCATGATGATGCGCGGCGTGGAAAAGCAGAACTCATCGATGACTACATCGATGATGCTCGGTTCGTTCCGCAAGGATGACCGCACCCGTTCCGAGTTCCTGAGACTTTCGCGTTCGTGATCGCCGACACCGGCTTGTGTTAAACGTAAAGGAGAGTTGATATGTCAGTTGCAAGAGTTACGGAAATTACCGCTTCATCAAACAAGTCTTTTGAAGATGCCATACGCAAGGGTATCAAGCGTTCCAGCAAAACCCTCGAAAACGTAAAGGGGGCGTGGGTGCAGGAGCAGAGTGTCGTTGTCAAGGATAACGATATTGTTGAGTACCGGGTCAATATGAAGGTCACTTTCGTCCTGAAAGACTGATGCTGCAGTAGTCAGGGCCCGGGCTGTCCCGTCATTGAGGATGTTACCAGGCAATGACGGGAAGGTTCTGGGCGGCGGTTATTGAACCGTGTAGTACCGGTCGATGTCGGTGCGCGTAATGATGCCGTAAATGCGGCTTATTCCGGGTATCGTCCTGCGGGTAACATACAGCGCCTCCGTGTCAGAACTATTCAGCATTTCCAGGGCTTCCTGCAGCGTTGCCTGGAAGTCGACTGCAGCCACATCCTGCCGCTCGGCGGGTATCCCGTTCAGATTGACCGGCTCTTCGGTCTCTTTCGTCTGCATGTGGCGCGCAAGATCCGCCGCCGGCATCAGGCTGACCGGTACCTGTTCTGCGGTCAGCAGGATCCAGCGGGGTTCTTTCTCCAGTGCCTTTTTAATGCTTTCATGCTCCGCAAGTTCCGGCAGTGTCTCCAGGCTGCGCTCCATGACGCTGGCAACACCAACCCGGCGTAATGTTTGTGTGACTGGATTGTCCCGATAATCAAGGCCGCGTACTTTCATGAGCGCGACGAAGACCGGGTCCTTGCCGAACACTTCCCGACAGACGAGTACCGCGGCAATCAGCGCCAGCATGCCGGGAAGAATGATATGCGGGTTTGCCGTCAGTTCCAGCATGGCGGTCAGTGCCGCCAGCGGTGCCTGCAGGGTGGCGCCCATGACAGTGCCCATGCCGATCAGGGCATAAAAGGCCGGGTTGGCAATTTCTCCCGGTAGCCAGGTGTTGGCAGCAATGCCGACGGCGCCCCCGGCAACCGCGCCGATTACCAGGGTTGGCCCGATCAGCCCGCCTGGCAACCCGAAGCCAAGCCCGACGGCGGTCGCAACTATCTTGGCGGCCGCGATCGTAACCAGTGCAAGCAAACCGAGATTGCCGATCAGTGCCTGGTTGACCGTGTCATAACCGATCCCCATGACTTCCGGCACGGCGGCGGCAATAATCCCGACAAAGGCGCCGCCGAGCGTGCAGCGTAGCCAGATCGGCCGTTCCATGGACAGGGATGTCGAACGTTCCAGCAGGTGAATAAACAGGGCTGCAATACAACCGAGCAGGACGCCGGTACCCAGGATGAGCGGTAATTCCAGCAGGCTACCCAGTTGCATGGCCGGGATGGAAAAGACCGGTGAATCACCGAAAACCACCTGTGTCATGGTTGTTGCTATAACCGCAGCGAGGATCACGGGTGCGAAACTCAGCATGGTGTATTCCATCATCACGACTTCCATCGAGAATATGACACCCGCCAGCGGTGTGTTGAAGGAAGCGGCGATGGCCGCGGCAATGCCGCAGGCAGCCAGGGTGCGGCGGCTGTTGTTCGGCAAATGCAGCCAGCGGCTCAACTGGCTGCCGCTGGCTGCACCGAGGTGCGCGCCGGGGCCTTCCCGGCCAACCGAATGACCGCTGAGGAGGCAGATGGTTACACCGATAAACTGTGCGATGCTGTTGCGGGCAGGCAGGTCTCCCTGGTGATAGGCCAGCCGTTCCATGACATGCACCAGACCGACTTCCCGTGTTTCTTTATCCAGGTACTGCCATATCAATCCGATCACCAGGCCGCCCGCGGCCGGTAACAATAGCCGCAGGGCGACAGACAGTGCCTCGAAGTTCTCGCCGCTGCCGCCGGGCATGTACAACCCTGCGCCGGACTCGACCAGCAGGCGCAGCAGAATAATAACGCCCCCTGACAGCAGGCCGACGGGGATGGCCAGCATGGCGAGCAGGGGCAGGGCATCAAGAGCGGAAACGCCGAGTCCGATTCGGTCCAGCCAGTTATGCCAGCGCTGTTTCAGCAAGTCAGTCTCCTGTCAGTGATGCAGTCCGTTGCGGGGCGGCTCGCCGTTGCCGGAGCCACCTGCAGAGCCGCCATTGTAGAATGATACCCCTCCGGATGGTGTACTATTTGCCATCTTGAAAACACATGAAATTGCCAGGTGACTGAAAATGATCAAGGTGGGTGTTGTTGGCGGTACGGGATATACCGGCGTCGAACTGTTAAGACTGCTGGTGAATCACCCGAACGTTGAACTTCGTGTTATTACGTCCCGGTCGGAATCCGGGCGCAAGGTAGCCGACCTGTTTCCGAACCTGCGTGGTTTTACCGATATCGAGTTTTCAGTACCTGACGCCGGCCAGCTTGAGCAGTGTGACCTGGTATTTTTCGCCACACCTAACGGTACTGCCATGACCATGGTGCCGCGCCTGCTGGAAGCCGGCGTGCGGGTAATCGATCTCGCGGCCGATTTCAGGCTTGCTGATGCGGCTGTCTGGGAGCAATGGTACGGCATGCCGCATGCCTGCCCGGAGTTTCTGGCGGAGGCGGTTTACGGTTTGACCGAAGTGAACCGCGATGCAGTTGCCGGTGCCCGGCTGGTTGCAAATCCCGGTTGCTATCCAACGGCTGTTCAGCTGGGATTGTTACCGTTACTTGAGGCAGGCGTGGTCGCTACGGATAACATCATTGCCGATGCCAAGTCGGGCGTCAGTGGTGCCGGTCGCAAGGCAGCCACCGGCACACTGCTGTGCGAGGCAAGCGAGAATTTCAAGGCCTACGGTGTCGACGGCCACCGTCACCTGCCGGAAATACGCCAGGGTCTTGAACGGGCGACCGGTAAACCGGTGGGTTTGACATTCGTGCCGCACCTGACGCCGATGATTCGCGGCATCCATGCCACGCTGTATGCGACAGTTGCTGACTCCGATGTGGATTTGCAATCGTTGTTTGAAGCGCGTTACCGCGATGAAACCTTTGTCGATGTGTTACCGGCCGGCTCGCATCCCGAAACGCGTAGTGTGCGTGGTGCAAACCACTGTCGTATTGCTGTACACAAACCACAACAGGCGAATACGGTTGTTGTCCTGTCAGTGATCGATAACCTGGTAAAAGGCGCGGCCGGTCAGGCGCTGCAGAACATGAATGTAATGTTCGGCTTGCCGGAAACAACGGGCCTTGACGGCGTGGCGCTGCTGCCGTGAAGCGGCCTGGCTTGATGCAGGATTGTGACCGGCTACCGGTATTAGTCCGGTGTTGGCGGGATACTGTGGTCGGGCGGATAGCCGGGTATGTTTGCCATGAATGACATGCTCAGGCGGGGTGGCATTGTTGCCGCAGTTGCGGCGTTGTTACTGGTGGCATGGTGGATTTACGATCTTGGCAAACTGCACGGTGTGACGGAACTCGAGTCGGTGCGGATAGAGAACACCCTGCTTCAGCAGCACAATGACAAGCTGACCGAGGATGCGGCCGGTTTGCGTGAGCAGGTAGCGATACTTGAGCGCTCCAGCCAGATTGATCGCCAGGCGGCAGAGAGCGTGAAGTCGGAACTTGGCGAGCTGGAAGAAGGTCTGCAGGCGGCACGCGAAGAGGTCGAATTTTACCGCGGCATTGTTTCGCCGGGTGATGTGAAGCCCGGGTTGCGAATTCACCGGTTTGCGCTGGAAGAAGGCTCGGCAGAGAACGAATTTCACTACGAGCTGGTGCTGACGCAGCTGAAACGCAACGACAAGATAGTCAGTGGGGCGGTGGTCTGGCAAATTACCGGTGAGATGCCTGATTACCGGACGGAAATCGGGCTTGACCGGGTGACCGAACCTGCCGTTAAAGAATTGAAGTTCCGTTTCCGCTATTTCCAGGAACTGACCGGAACGATCACGCTGCCGGAGGGTTTCAAGGCCGAGCAGGTTGTGCTGACGATCAGGCCGTCAGGCAAAGGGAAGGCCAAGACTGAACCCGTGGTCCAGTCGTTTGACTGGGTCGCGATGAGCTCATGACAGATTAGGAGAATGATTATGTTGGGATCAAGCAAGAAACCGAAAGGAACCGGCTCCAAGGTAGACACCATTATCGGGCAGCAAACGCGTATCGAGGGTGATGTCCATTTTACCGGCGGGCTGCATATAGACGGCCATATAAAAGGCAGTATCATTGCTGAGGCAGGTTCCGAGTCGGTGCTGACCGTCAGTGAACACGGCAGTATCGAGGGTGACGTACGCGTACCGACGGTGATACTGAATGGTACGGTGACAGGCGATGTTCGATCGGGCGACCGTATCGAATTGTCCACCAAGGCCGAGGTCAACGGTGATGTGTATTACAACCTGATTGAAATGGCGATGGGTGCCGCCGTCAACGGCAGCCTGGTGCACCAGGTTGATACGCCTTCTGCAGTTGTCAGTTTTGAAAGGGAAAATGTCGAAAACAGCCAGGATTGACAGGGTAATACTTGACCATTTTACTCAGGTAATGACATACTTATATGCTGATAATTATCTTTGTATGAGGCAGTAAGCAGATGAGTGAGACAGCAACAGCAATGAACATCGACCTGACGTTCTCAGATGCCGCCGCTAACAAGGTCAAGCACCTGATTAAAGAAGAAAACAATGATGACCTGAAATTGCGCATCTACATTTCCGGTGGTGGATGCTCCGGTTTCCAGTACGGATTTTCTTTCGATGAGAACATTGGCGAAGGCGATTACACCGTCGAAAACGATGGCGTGGTGCTTGTTATCGACCCGATGAGCTATCAGTACCTTATCGGTGCAGAAGTTGATTACACCGAGGGACTGGAGGGAGCGCAGTTCGTAGTGCGCAACCCGAATGCCTCCACTACCTGCGGTTGCGGTTCGTCTTTTTCGGTCTGATTCCTGTTTGAGTTTTCTGACAAGGGGGCGTTATCGCCCCCTTGCTGTTTTATAATGCCTGTAAACTGCCAAACCGGCCTGTACAAATTAATGAGGATGTTTTGTGAGCGACTATCAACCGGGTCTTGAGGGCGTACCTGCAACGAAATCGGGGATCTCCTACCTTGACGGCAAGCAGGGCATTCTGACCTATCGGGGTTACCGGCTGGTCGACCTGGCCGAGAACAGCTCGTTCGAGGAAACGGCCTACCTGCTGCTCGATGGTGAATTACCAACGGCAGAGGAACTGGCGGAATTTGACGCGCTGCTGCGCGCGCACCGTGTTGTGAAGTACAACGTGCGCGACATCATGAAGCTGCTGCCAGTGACCGGGCACCCGATGGAGATGTTGCAGACGGCGGTTGCCAGCCTGGGTATGTTTTATCCCAACAACGTACCGGTGCAAATCAGGACGCCCGGTGACGAGAGTGAGCGCTACGTGCATGGACAGTCACTCAGGATCCTGGCGCGGATGGCGACACTGGTGGCGATGTGGCAGCAAATGCGCCTGGGTAACGACCCGGTGCGGGCGCGCACCGATCTGAGTTATGCCGCCAACTTCCTGTACATGTTTTTCAATGGTGTTGAGCCCGACCCCCTGTTTGCGCGGATCATGGATACCAGTTTTGTGTTGCATGCCGAGCACACCATCAATGCGTCGACCTTTTCGGCCATGGTGACCGGTTCGACACTGGCAACACCCTCGTATGTCATTGCGGCGGCTATCGGTACGCTGGCAGGTCCCCTGCACGGTGGTGCCAACGAACGTGTGATCCAGATGCTCGAAGACATTGGTCGGCCGGAGAAGGCCGCTGAGTGGCTGGATAACAAGCTGGCGGCGAAGGAAGTGATCTGGGGTATGGGGCACCGCGAGTACAAGGTGAAAGATCCGCGCGCCGTGCTGCTGCAAAAAATGATGTACGAGCTGGCAGAATCCCGCGGTTCGCTCAGTCCGATGTTCGAGACGGCGCTTGCGCTTGAAGAGGCGTGTGAGAAGCGCCTGGCGCCGAAGGGTGTGTTCCCGAATATCGATTATTACTCGGGCATTCTGTATCGCGAAATGGGCATACCGACTGACCAGTTCACGCCTATATTCGCCATTGCGCGTACCGCCGGCTGGCTGGCGCACTGGCGTGAGCAGGTATCCGAGAACCGTATCTTCAGGCCGACGCAGGTTTACGCGGGCTCAGATCCGCGCGATTATGTGCAGATTGACGACAGGTAATCGTGCGGCCCTGACGGTTTTGTGAATCTGCTTTGCCGGTGTGACCTGATGCGAGAAAGTCGTTATTCCCGCGCGGCTGGTATGCCGGTTATACCGTGTCTTCCAGGTAACTCTAGCGGTTCTGCGCGGCGTCGGCCTTGAATAAGCGACCCAGCACGACCGGTTTCCCGGCGCCGGTAACTGTCGGAATATTTCCCGGCTTGCCCTCCAGGTGTTGTTTCGCAAGCCAGGCAAACGCACAAGCCTCGACCCAGTCCGGGTCAACGCCAATTGACTGTGTCGTTTCGACCGGTATGTCCGGCAGGTTTTCGTTCAGTCGCCGCATGAGGTGAATATTGTGCGCACCGCCACCGCAAACCAGTATCCGCCGGGTGTCCGGCGCATGCATTTCAACCGCGTCTGCAATCGTTATAGCGGTCAGTTCGCACAGTGTTGCCTGAATGTCGTTGGTCGGGATTGAGATACCCTGCACGAAAGCGGACAGCCAGGACAGGTTGAAGTGTTCACGCCCGGTACTTTTGGGTGGCGGTAGCCGAAAATAGGCATCGCGCAACATGGCAGCAAGCAGGCGCGCATCATGTTTGCCGCTACTTGCCCAGGCGCCATCGTGGTCGAATTGTTCTCCCTGGTGTCGGCGTATCCAGGCGTCCATCAGCGTGTTGCCGGGTCCGGTATCGAAGCCGGTGACAGCCGCAGACGTATTGGCCGGGAGGACGGTGATATTTGCTATGCCGCCGATGTTTACGATAACCCGGTTTTCTGTATCGCTGCTGAGAACAGCGGCGTGAAAGGCGGGTACCAGGGGCGCGCCCTGGCCGCCGGCATTAATGTCGGCAGTGCGAAAATCGGTAACGGTTTCAATGCCGGTAAGTGCGCTGATAATGGCGCCGCTACCGATTTGCAATGAGTAGGGCGCGTCGGCATCGGGCGCGTGGCGGATGGTCTGGCCGTGGCTGCCGATGGCGGTGATCCGGTCGGCGGCGATGCCGGCTTTTGCCAGTAGCTCAATTGCCGCCCCGGCAAAATTTTCGCCGACAAGTCTGTCGAGCTCGTCAAGGTCGGCCGTGCGCGGTTCCAGTAATTTGAGTGCGCGCTCGAGTTGATCGACCACTTCCGGCGGGTATTTCCTGCAGTGACTGGCAAGCAGGCGGGCTTCTCCGTTAGACAGCTCGACCAGGGCCGCGTCGATGCCGTCCATGCTGGTGCCGGACATGAGGCCTATATAATAAGCCCCGGTCATATTGAGTGGTGAAGTGCTGCCATCATGAAGTTGATGGCATGTACGTGCAGGTGGTTGGCCGGTTGTGCTTCGTTGCGACAGCCTGCATGACGGTGTGGTTAGCGTGATTCGTTGCTTGCCAGCTGAACGCTGCGCACCAGGTCAAGCTGTGCCAGTAATGCTTCTGCCTTGTGGTTGAAGTCATCGTGATACTTTTCCTTCAGCGGTTCCGCGCCCGGCAGCTTCACACGCAACGGGTCACGGTGTGTGCCGTTAACGCGGAATTCGTAGTGCAGGTGCGGGCCGGTTGCCAGGCCGGAGCTGCCGATATAGCCGATAATCTCTCCCTGCTTGATGCGGCTACCGACTTTCTGGCCCTTGCGGTAGTTGGACATGTGCGCGTACAGGGTGTTGTATTTGGTGCCGTGTTGAATGACGACGGTTTTGCCGTAGCCGCCTTTTTTGCCGCGGTGCACGATTTTGCCGTTGCCGGTTGCCCTGATCGGCGTGCCGCGCGCGGCGGCATAGTCAACGCCCTTGTGGGCGCGGATCTTGTTCAGGATGGGGTGCTTGCGACCGGTGCTGAAACGCGAACTGATACGACTGAACTCGACCGGTGTGCGCAGGAATGCCTTGCGCATGCTCTTGCCGTCGAGTGAATAGTAATCTGTTTTGCCACCGGAATCGGTGTAGCGCACGGCCTGGTAGCGTTCACCATTGTTAATGAACTCGGCGGCCAGGATTTTGCCGTGGCCGATAAACTCGCCGTCGATGTACTGGTCCTCGTACAGCACGGTGAACTGGTCGCCCTTGCGAATATCCAGCGCGAAGTCGATGTCCCAGCCAAATATGCCGGCCAGTTCCATGGTCAGGTTATCCGACAGCCCGGCCTTGCCGGCCGCCAGGAATAATGAACTGTTGATGACGCCTGACGCATGCTTCTCGCGCGACTCGGGTGTGCGGTGTGAGGTGCTGACATCAAAGCCTTCGCTGCTGCGACTGATTTCCAGCGTGCTGAGCTTGTCGATCGGGTAGTGCAGTTTTTCCAGACCATGTTCGGCGCTGCTGGCGATGCGCAGGACCTGGCCCGGATATATCTTTTTCAGGTTCTTGATGGCGCCGCCCTTGTCCAGCAGTGCCTGTAACTGCTGTGGCGATATATCCAGCCGAGAGAATATTCCTGCCAGGGTGTCGCCGCGCTTGACGGTAATTTCCTGCCATACGGTA
>CAWKAE010000016.1:0-37500 GCA_963847565.1 uncultured Halobacteria archaeon | reverse complement strand
TAGAGCACTGTTATGGCTAGGGGGTCATCCCGACTTACCAAACCATGGCAAACTCCGAATACCAGAAAGTGCAATCACGGGAGACACACGGCGGGTGCTAACGTCCGTCGTGGAAAGGGAAACAACCCAGACCGCCAGCTAAGGTCCCAAAATCACAACTCAGTGGGAAACGATGTGGGAAGGCCCAGACAGCCAGGAGGTTGGCTTAGAAGCAGCCATCCTTTAAAGAAAGCGTAATAGCTCACTGGTCGAGTCGGCCCGCGCGGAAGATTTAACGGGGCTTAAGTTGTGTACCGAAGCTGCGGATGCAAGCTTGCTTGCATGGTAGAGGAGCGTTCTGTAAGCCTGTGAAGGTGTTCTGTAAGGAATGCTGGAGGTATCAGAAGTGCGAATGCTGACATGAGTAACGATAATGGGGGTGAAAAACCCCCACGCCGAAAACCCAAGGTTTCCTGCGCAACGTTAATCGGCGCAGGGTGAGTCGGTACCTAAGGCGAGGCCGAAAGGCGTAGTCGATGGAAAACAGGTTAATATTCCTGTACCGAACGTAACTGCGATGAGGGGACGGAGAAGGCTAGATTATCCGGCTGTTGGACGTGCCGGTTTAAGCGTGTAGGGAGTGTTCTTAGGCAAATCCGGGAACACAATTCCGAGACGTGATGACGAGCTCCCATGTGGAGTGAAGTAGTCGATGCCATGCTTCCAGGAAAAGCCTCTAAGCTTCAGGTTACGTTTGACCGTACCCCAAACCAACACAGGTGGGTGAGGAGAGAATCCTAAGGCGCTTGAGAGAACTCTGGTGAAGGAACTAGGCAAAATGGTACCGTAACTTCGGGAGAAGGTACGCCCCTGTCGGTGATGAGACTTGCTCTCTAAGCTGGTGGGGGTTGCAGTGACCAGGTGGCTGCGACTGTTTATCAAAAACATAGCACTATGCAAACTCGCAAGAGGAAGTATATGGTGTGACGCCTGCCCGGTGCCGGAAGGTTAATTGATGGGGTTAGCTTCGGCGAAGCTCTTGATCGAAGCCCCGGTAAACGGCGGCCGTAACTATAACGGTCCTAAGGTAGCGAAATTCCTTGTCGGGTAAGTTCCGACCTGCACGAATGGCGTAACGACGGCCACACTGTCTCCACCAGAGACTCAGTGAAATTGAACTCGCTGTTAAGATGCAGCGTACCCGCGGCTAGACGGAAAGACCCCGTGCACCTTTACTACAGCTTTGCACTGAACTTTGAGCCTATTTGTGTAGGATAGGTGGGAGGCTTTGAAGCGGTAACGCCAGTTATCGTGGAGCCAACCTTGAAATACCACCCTGGTATGTTTGAGGTTCTAACCCAGGCCCGTAATCCGGGTCGGGAACAGTGTATGGTGGGTAGTTTGACTGGGGCGGTCTCCTCCCAAAGAGTAACGGAGGAGCGCGAAGGTACCCTCAGCGCGGTCGGACATCGCGCAATGAGTGCAAAAGCATAAGGGTGCTTGACTGCGAGACAGACACGTCGAGCAGGTGCGAAAGCAGGCTTTAGTGATCCGGTGGTTCTGAATGGAAGGGCCATCGCTCAACGGATAAAAGGTACGCCGGGGATAACAGGCTGATTCCTCCCAAGAGTCCATATCGACGGAGGAGTTTGGCACCTCGATGTCGGCTCATCACATCCTGGGGCTGTAGCCGGTCCCAAGGGTATGGCTGTTCGCCATTTAAAGTGGTACGCGAGCTGGGTTCAGAACGTCGTGAGACAGTTCGGTCCCTATCTGCCGTGGGCGCCTGAGATTTGAGAGGAGCTGCTCCTAGTACGAGAGGACCGGAGTGGACGATCCTCTGGTGTTCCGGTTGTCACGCCAGTGGCACTGCCGGGTAGCTATGATCGGACGGGATAACCGCTGAAAGCATCTAAGCGGGAAGCCCCCCTCAAGATGAGATCTCACTGGGACCTTGAGTCCCCTGAAGGGCCGTCGAAGACTACGACGTTGATAGGCTGGGTGTGGAAGTTCAGTAATGGATGAAGCTAACCAGTACTAATTGCCCGTGAGGCTTGACCATATAACACTAAAGCAGTATTGGTGTTGTAACTGGTTACAGGCAACATACCTCTATTACGACTTTCCAGATATGGTTCAGTGCTTTTATGCATTGAACCGAAAAGTTTGCCTGGCGGCATTAGCAAGTGGGAACCACCCGATCCCATCCCGAACTCGGAAGTGAAACTGCTTAGCGCCGATGATAGTGTGGGAGTTCCCATGTGAAAGTAGGTCACTGCCAGGCTTTTAATTCAAACCTCCAGCGTCGATTGACGTTGGAGGTTTTTTTATTCGCAGTAGTTCGTGGTGAGTGGCAGTGACCGCTATTTAGAAAGTAGGTCGCCGCTCCCGGCCATGGCCCAGGCCAGCTTCTCGACCACTACGTGGTCTCACCTTCTCCATGGCCTCCGCGGCATTCGTACGTCCCTGTACATCAACTGCCAGGCTTTTATTCAGACCCCTGTAGCCGATTGGTTGCAGGGGTTTTTTATTGCCGGGTTGTTGCGGGTTGCTGTAGGAGCGCCTAGCTGGTGCGATAAATTTACGTTAAATCAGCGTTGCCAAAGAGCGTATGCGTAAATCTGACTATGAGATCGTGTCGGTGCAATCCTTATCGCCGGCATGTAACTACATGGAATCAATTCCCAGCTTTTTAAGTTTTCGCCACAGCGATACACGGTCTATCCCCAGTATGCGGGCAGCCTGTGTGCGGTTGCCATTAGCCATTTTAAGGACGGACAGTATGTGTTCGGCTTCCTGCTCCTGCAGGGTCGTGGGCGTGGCGGGCTTTTCAGGTGTGAACACGCGTACAGTCAGTGCGCCGAGACTTTGAGGCAGGGCCTGTATATTCAGAGTGTTGTCCTGGGTCAGTGCAACACCGCGCTCGATGAAATTGGACAATTCACGCACATTGCCCGGGTAGTCGTATTCCACCAGTCGCTCCATTGCCTCGGGAGAAATTTCCTGAACGTCTCGCCCCATCATGACGGAGGATTTACGTAACAGGTAATAGGCAAGTAACGGGATATCCTCGCGGCGTTCACGCAGCGGCGGCAGTGTAAGTGTGACGACATTTAGCCTGAAATACAGGTCGTCGCGCATCTTGCCATCCTTGACGGCCGCCTTCAGGTCGCGGTTGCTGGCTGCGATGATACGGACATCGATATCGACGGGCTCTACCGAGCCGACCCGCATGAGTTCGCGCTCCTGCAGCACCCGCAGCAGCTTTACCTGCATCAGCAATGGCAGTTCCGCAACCTCGTCCAGAAAGAGGGTGCCGCCGTCCGCGGCCTCGAATAGACCGATTTTCTTGCTTAATGCGCCGGTGAAGGCGCCCTTCTCATGGCCGAACAATTCGCTCGCGGCAATTTCCTCATGCAGTGCACCACAGTTGAAGGCGACAAAGTTTTTTTCCGAGCGCTGACTTTTCTGGTGAATATAGCGAGCCAGTAGCTCTTTGCCGGTCCCCGACTCGCCGTGAATGACCACGCTGCAATCGGTTTCGGCGATCTGCCGTGCTGTTTCCAGCAGTCGATGCATGCCCACGTCCTGGGTAATAATTGTCGTCTGGCTGGATATGTCCTCGATACGCTGTTTCAGTTCACTGTTTTCATGGCGGATACGCCGTAGTTCGAGTGCACCGCGTACGACTTCGCGTGCCTCGGCAAGCCGGAATGGTTTGGATATATAGTGATATGCACCGGCCTTCATGGCATCGACTGCGGAGTCGAGCGTCGCATGGCCGGTAATCATGATGACCGGTACGTCCGGTGTTGTTGACTTGATGTGTTGCAATACTTCCATGCCGTTAATGCCCGGCATGCGCACGTCGGACAGTACCAGGTCGAAGGCGTTTTTTTGCATGGCGGCAAGACCCGACTGGCCGTCGCTGCAGGCGGTAACACTGTACCCTTCCCCTTCCAGCACATGTGTCAGGTTTATCAGGGCAATTTTTTCATCGTCGATAATGAGAATATGCGGAGTTGCGTCATTCATGCTGCCTCCTGAGGGCTGCTGAACGGCAGCCAGATGCTGAAACGGGTGCCGCCTTCATCCCGGTTACTGGCGGCGATACAGCCGTTGTGTTCACTGATGATTTCCTTCACCAGGTAAAGTCCCAGGCCGGTGCCGTCGTGCGCCGCTTTTGTTGTGAAGAACGGGTTGAAGATCTTGTCCATGTGCTCATCTGCGATGCCGGGCCCATCATCGGTGATCTGGATGCGTATCACGGCGGATGAATGGCTGACCTGGTCAGTTTCACCGAACACGTTGTTGATGTCGGCGGCCCGTGTTTCCTCCCATGTTGATTCAACAGCATCAATCCAGATGTTTTGCGCGCCGGCGTCCGCTGCGTTCTTGATCAGGTTGATAAATACCTGTTGCATTCGATCACGATCCAGGTACAGCTTGCACTCTGGTATTTCGGTTACGTGCACATTGATCGTCTCCGGTAATTGCCGTGATACCAGATCAATGGATGATTCGATCAGGTCAGTCAGGTTGTGTGCGCGTAAATGCAACTGTGGGTGGCGCACACTGTCGAGCAGGCGTTTGACAATACGTTTTGCGCGTTCCGTTTCATCGTCTATGTGCGTCATCCACAGGTTACGCAGCTTTTCGTCGGTTGATAGCTTGCTCTCCAGCAGCAGTTGTACGGACGTGGAAATGTTGGATAGCGGATTGTTAAGTTCATGCGCAACACCGGATGCAAGCACGCCGAGTGCCGCCGCCTTTTCATGTTTTCTAAGGCGAACCTGCTGACCGCGCAGCCGCTCAAGCATGTCATTGAAATGGTGGACAACGGACTGGATCTCCCTGTCTTGTGACGGCAGTGTCAGGGTCAGGATATTCCCGTCCGCCACATCATCGAGCTGGTTTCCCAGATCGTCCAGCGGTCTGACTACCTGCCGAACAACGACCAGGGCGCTTATCAGGCCGAGAAAAATCACGGTCAACAAGGCAGCCAGCAATGTCCAGACCGCAACCCTGGCGGCATGTGCGAGGCTGGTACGTTCCCGCTTGCCGAGTTCCCTGGCCCAGGCCAGCAAGTCCTGTCCGGACTTGCGAATAGTATCCTGCAGGGCCTCCAGTTCAGTCGCATCACTGGCCGAATATTCTTCAAGCTGCATCCGGTAAGTCAGCAGTAGTTGGTCGATCTCGGTGAGTTCTTCCGGGTGAGCGATTTCAGTGAAGATCGTGCGACTGTCAGAGATGGCCGCTTCGATGATGTCCAGCTGATCGATGACTTGCTGGTAGTCCGATGGATTGTTGTACAGGAACAGGTTCTTCTCGTCGCGACGGATCTCCTGGCTGGCCACGTAGAAGTCATTGACGGTCACGCCTTCGAGAATGCGGTTTTTAAGATATAGCAGGTCGGCTATCAGGATGGCGGCAAATACCAGCAGGGCGATCTTGGACAGACCGAACGAGGCGAGGATCTTGGCGCGCAGGCTGGTCATTAAAATTTTCGGGATGGCGACCAAACAGGGTGTTACATATTACAACAGCGTTACAGGTATTGCACAATGAATCAGGTGTTTCTGTTGCGTTGTGAAACGAGCGTGTTATTGGGTGGTGTTGTAACTGGTTGTTTTATATGAAATACAAGACTGGCATGGTTGTTGCTAATATTCAGGTAAGCTAATGATACTTACTTAGGAGTAGTCCCATGAAAGCACTAACCGAAGCCCTGAAAACCATGCTGAATGCGCTCGCTCATGAAGATGCAGGTGAATACCTGACCCCATGCCAGAAGACCGCGGTTTTGAGCCAGGGTGCGGACACCAGCCCGGTCCAGCGTGTCGCGCCAGTCGTGCAGCAACCGGCCCCCGTTGGCCGACGCCGTGTCGCCCTGTTTACCGGCAGGGAACTCCCTGAGGATGTAATGGAATATATGACGGAGACCTGCGTTCGGACGCAGCATGATCTGACGGTGCTGACGTTTGAAACCGAGAGTACAGGGGAGGCCATGCTGCAGCCCTACCAGGGTGAACTGGCCGCAGCCGGGATTGATGTAAAGCTGGTGCCGCTTGGCGGCAACACAATGTCGCAACTTGCGCGTTATCTGGACAGCCACCCGGAGATCGCTTTCCTGGCTTGCAAGGAATCGGGTTATCTTGGTCGCAGCTACCTGGCAGGTAATCAGCGGAAGAACGAAATGCCAATTCCGGTCGTAGTGATTGTTGCTAACAAGGACGGCGTACAAATTCCGGAAGCCGGTGCTGATGTGGTCGAGGCAGACAAAAGGATTGCCTGAATTTGCCGTGAGTTAGCCTGAGCCGTCACACTACTAATGCAACAGTTGGTATGATGTGCTCATGTTAACGAAATTTTTTCCCTTTCTTCGCTGGTTCCCGCCGCAGAAAGATAAACTGCGTGCGGATCTTATAGCCGGTATCACCGTCGCCATGATCCTGGTACCCCAGAGCATGGCCTATGCATCGCTGGCAGGGCTTCCCGTTGTATACGGGCTGTATGCCTCGTTCCTGCCGGTCATTGTCGCTTCGTTATGGGGTGCGTCACGCTTCCTGCACACCGGCCCGGTCGCGATGCTGTCCCTGATGTCGGCTGCGGCCATTGAGCCGCTGGCATCACGCGGTAGCGAGGAGTTCATCCAGTTATCATTGCTGCTGGCGTTGATGGTCGGCGTTATGCGATTGCTGCTTGGCCTGCTTCGAATGGGCGTGCTGATAAACCTGGCTTCACACCCCGTTATTCTGGGATTTACCAATGCGGCTGCTTTGATAATCGGGCTGTCACTGGTGAACGGTTTCCTTAACGTCCCGATGCCACGTTCAGACAGCTTCCTGGCAGATTTGTGGCAGGTATTCAGTCAAATACCGACCGCGCATATCCCGACCCTGCTGTTCGGTGTCGTGACGCTGGTTGTGCTGCACCTGTTGAGAAAAAAATTCCCGAAATTGCCGGGCGTGCTGGTCGTGGTCATTTTAGGTGTGGTCATCAGCGCCTTGTCGGGATTTGAGAATACCCGCCTGGTGAAACCGGAACAGGTGGTCAATAGTGAGGCGCGTGTGGCGTTCAATGACCTTGTTGCCGGCACTACAGCACTTACTAAAGTGAAGCAGTCGCAGCAGGCGATCAGCGATGAGCTGGCTGATGACACAGTTGAGGGAAGGCGTTATTACGCCTTGCAGGCGGACCTGTTACGCCTGCAGGGTGAAGAGAAAAGTTTGAAGCGCAACCTGTACGGATTGAAAATCGAGGCGCACAAGTATGCGCTGGTGCCTGTGCAGCAGAATGGCGGGCCGGTACTGTACGACACCTCCGACAATCGCGGCCTGTTTACATCTGCCTGGCGCTGGGCGGGCGTCGAGAATCAACAGTTCAAGCTGTCGAGCGGTGGCTCCGTGGTCGGAAGTATTCCGGCAGGGCTGCCGTCTTTTGCCGTACCGATGATGGATTTCGGTGTTATCTCCGGATTGTTCACCACGGCGTTTATTATGGCGATGATCGGCTTTATGGAGGCGACTTCGATTTCACGTGCGCTGGCGGCAAAAACACGTGAAAAGCTGGACTCGAACCAGGAACTCATAGGCCAGGGCCTGGCGAACATTGTCGGCAGTTTCTTCCAGTCATACGTCGTTAGCGGTTCATTTTCCCGTTCCGCGGTGGCCGCGAAAGCCGGTGCGGAAACCGGCATGTTTGCCATCATCAGTGCACTGGGTGTGCTGCTGGTGATGCTGTTCCTGACCGAATACCTGTATCACCTGCCCAAGGCAATACTGGCTGCCATCGTGATGAGCGCAGTGTTCAGCCTGATTGACATCAAGTCCATGTTGCATGCCTGGCATGTGCGCCGCGCGGATGGCGTTGTCGGGCTGGTCACTTTTATCGCCACACTTGTGATGGCGCCAAAGCTTGCCGATGGTGTGATGGTTGGTGTCGCCCTGACAGTGCTGGTCTATCTGCTGGGTAGCATGAAGCCGCGTAGCGAGATTCTGGGGCGTATGTCAGATGGTTCCCTGGCCGGTGCAATCAGTCATGACCTTGCTCCGGTCAGCGAAGACTTTGTCGTGTTACGCTTTGATTCGTCGCTGGTCTTCATCAATGCCGCCTACTTCGAGCAGGCTGTGTTAAAGGCGCTGAGTGAGTTTCCAACGGCGTCAGCATTACTGGTGGTGGGTAATGGAATCAACCGTATCGATGCCACTGGCGAGGAAAAACTGCGAGCCCTGGCGCAGGATCTCAAGGCGGCAGGTGTGACGCTCATGTTCGCAGGCCTGAAAAAACCGGTGCGAGAGGCGATTGAGCGGTCAAAGCTGGACGAAGTGATCGGGCAACAAAACATTTTTTCGACCAAGCACGTTGCATTGCAGGTACTCGAACGTCGGTACAAACAGGCAAAATCCCTTAATGTGGCATAAAACAATCCGGATCAGGACGTGTGGCCCGGAATACCGAGTGAGCTATACCCGCATTTGATTATTTCTGTCCGGTCTATGGCCGGATTGCCGGGATCAACCAGAGTATGTATATAGCAAGTAAACCGGCTGGTGAGTGTTGTGCAGCCGGGCTAGTTCCCTTGCGCCAGTTCGTCAAGACAGTCTTGTGCAATTTGCCGAACGGCTTCATCGTTGTCGCTAAGCAACGGCCGGATCCATTCTGCGGCATCCTCATGTCCCGTCAGTGAAAGGTAGTAGCAGGCATCGCCACGCACGCTGGGCGCAGCATGCGTCAACAACGTACGCAGGTCGTCAGCAATTCCGGCCAGTTCCGGCCTGCCCTGCAGTGATTCGATAATGGCGCTGATACCAATCCGGATATTGAGTTCGGTGTCTTCGTCCATAAACAGCATCAACAGTGCGGTCAGCTGATGGCTGTCAGTGCGAATCAAATCCAGGCATTTGTCGATGTTGCCGTTTGATATCAGCTCGGAAAGATACATCGACATGCCTGCGGGCGAACCGGCCTTGCTGGCCCATTCGTGCAATTCCTCTTCAGAACGCAGCCCGCCCAGTTCAAAGGGACCGATGCGCACCCATGGCACCGAGCGTACACCGTATTGTGCTGCGATCTCGGGGTGTTCTTCGAGCTCAACCACGTTGAGTTTTGAAATTATGACCTTTCTGTTCCAGTGACTGCAGGGCCTTCAGTACGGTCGGGCAGTAGGGGCATTGTCGCCCCATTAATAGCAACGCGTCGGGAGTGTGACGTTTATCGGGCATTGAAGGCTCTGTTTTCAACTATTTATAGTACCAATGAGTAGACCAAGTTTGGTTCGCGCAGGTCAATGGCTGTTTAAACTGTGCTGGAGGTGTTCAGGGTCGCAGATTCACGCCGTGCCGGACAATACATTCTCCGGGTGAGTTCAGCCGTTATTGTTTCGGTTGCAGGACAATGCCTGAATAGAGAGACTGCGGTAGAATGGTTTTCGAAGGCCGGTGAAAGCCGGTAAGTGAGACTGATTCTGATTGGTTGCGGGCGTGCCTGTCCATTGAAAATAGATACAGTAGTGTTTTTCCGGCCTGAAGAAATCAGGCGTGAAGTCAGCAGCATTCGTGCTGATCTGTACAGTCTTTGCCGCAAGACGCTGACGCGCAGTATTACGGAGAGTGCCTTTGTGCCGGTTCGCAGCATGCAGTTGCTGGCAGTGATCACACACGCAGAAATCGTGTTCGTCGATAACCTGGATTACGCGGTACACGAAGGCAAGGGCGGGCGCATGATCATGCTTGCCTGGGACCTGTCGCACAGTGGTCAGCGTGATTCAATCGATGCGCCGGTCCCGCTTGAAATCGTCCACCTCCATAACAGCAGCGCTGATCTGCATGCTCGCCTGATGAGTGAATTTCTTCCTGCATTACAGACACTTGATAAATACGAGAGCGTCGACCACGGGATTGCCGAGATCATACCGCTGCGATGTTGATAATCCTTTGCAGTCCGGCCTGTGTTTCCGTGGCAGGGCCGGCCATCGCGATCTGCCAGGCCCGATTGGCCCCATATTTACATAGACTAAAATCTATAAGTGCTTATTGTTTTATTTATTTGTATCGAAGTATTCAATTACCTAAGCTTGTTCCGGCGGAGCCTGGCTCGATCCAAGTATCGACAGGGTCTGCTTGTGCCTGTTGGTCGGGGATGACCGGCGCGCCAGGGATATCGCACTCAGCCAAGGCCAAAATCATACTGTGAATAGTCAGGTCAAACTCAGAACCTACGTCTACATCGACTCGATGCAGCCGCAACTGGCAGAGTATATGGCCTCGGTCTCGCAGGGTTTTCCGCCGGTACCCGGCGATGCCTGCCTGTGGATGGAAGTCTCGCCGGGCATGGCTATCCATATGTTTACCGATATCGCGCTAAAGGCCACGCGGGTCAACCTGACCCAGCAAGTGGTGGAGCGCGCGTTCGGTTCCATGGTGATTCATCACCGTGACCAGAGCGATGTCCGCGAAGTGGGCCGTATCATGCTGGATAATCTTGGCGCGACCCTTTCTGACCGGCAGGAGTGTCGCATCGCCTGGCAGGAGATAATTCGTGGCATGACGGCCGATCATTGCGTGTTGATCAACCGTCAGCACCGTGGTGGCTCCATGATCATTCCCGGTGAGAGTATGTTCATCCTGGAAACCGAGCCGGCTGGCTATATCATCTATGCCGCCAACCAGGCAGAAAAGGCTGCAAGTATCACGCTCGTTGATGTCCGTGCTGTCGGTGCCTACGGTCGACTGACGATCTCCGGTCGTGAGGCGGATGTGGAGGAGGCCGCTGCAGCGGCCATCAATGCAGTCAATAATCCGTCGGGCACCTGAGCCATGCACCGACAGGAACTGCTACAACTGCTTGATCGACATGTCACCCGATTTATGGATGAGGCGGGCTATGCGCGACGTGCCCGCGACTTCGTCGAGTCGAACACGGACGTCTTCAATCGAGAGCATCGTCCCATGCATGTGACAGGCTCGGCCTGGGTGGTCAGTCCGGACTTTTCACAGGTACTGATACTGCATCATGTTAAACAGGATCAGTGGTTTCAACCGGGTGGTCATGCAGATGGCGATGCTGATATCATTCGCGTCGCGCTGCGCGAGACTGCCGAGGAGACGGGGCTTGAGCCGGCGCATGTCAATTTGCTTTCGAACGAAGTCTTTGATGTTGATATACATGCAATTCCTGCCATTGGAAATGATACCTGGCATGAGCATATAGATATCCGGTTTCTGGTACAGATCGACAACCGGCTGCCGGTGCCGGGCAGTGACGAAGCGCATGAGGTCCTGTGGGTCAACCTGCGCGAGGCATCCGTCTACAACAATAATCGCTCCACCTGGCGGATGGTGGAAAAAACGCGCCGGCTGCGCACGGCGTTGAAACATGGCCAGCCTGTTGATTGGAAAGCATTCTGGGCGGAACGTCGCGCACAGGGTGTGTTGTGAAAAAAGAAGGTAGTGCAGTGCATGTGACCAGAAATGATATGCAGGAAATCAATGTATAGATAAATATCTATGTATTTTCAATAAAATATTGATTGGAACAAATCGGTGGTATCGACCTATGCTCTATTCTCGTCAATAATCCCGGATCAATATCCGGCGAGTGCGCATAACGCGATACGTATAACGTAAAGAATTCGAGCGGCCTGGATGCAGCGGTCTGTGCTCCAGTCTGTTCTTTGAACCCTAGACGATTAATTAGCCAGTTACGAAACACGAGAGACGAAACAGGAGAGACGAATATGTCAGAATCATCCTATAAGGCGGGCGTGAAGGAATACCGCGAAAAATACTGGACGCCGGACTATGTGCCGCTCGATACCGACCTGCTGGCCTGCTTTAAGGTCACCGGTCAGCCTGAAGTGCCGCGCGAAGAGGTTGCCGCCGCTGTGGCCGCCGAGAGTTCCACGGGTACGTGGTCCACGGTGTGGTCCGAGCTGCTGACCGACCTTGAATTCTACAAGGGTCGTGCCTATCGCATCGAGGATGTGCCGGGCGACAGCGAGTCTTTCTATGCGTTCGTCGCATACCCGATCGACCTGTTTGAAGAAGGTTCCGTCGTCAACGTGCTGACCTCGCTGGTCGGTAACGTGTTCGGCTTCAAGGCTCTCAAGCATCTGCGTCTCGAGGACATTCGTTTCCCGATCGCCTACATCAAGACCTGCGGTGGTCCTCCTGCCGGCATCCAGGTTGAGCGCGACCGCCTGAACAAGTACGGCCGTCCGATGCTGGGCGCGACCATCAAGCCGAAGCTGGGCCTGTCCGCGAAGAACTACGGCCGTGCCGTTTACGAATGCCTGCGCGGCGGCCTGGACATGACCAAGGACGACGAGAACGTCAACTCGCAGCCGTTCATGCGCTGGCGTGACCGTTTCGAGTTCGTTGGCGAAGCCCTTCAGAAAGCCGAGCAGGAAACCGGTGAGCGCAAGGGCCACTACCTGAACGTAACCGCTGCCACGCCGGAAGAGATGTACAAGCGCGCCGAGTTCGCCAAGGAAGTGGGTTCGCCCATCCTGATGCACGACTTCCTGACCGGTGGTTTCACTGCCAATACCGGCCTGGCCAACTGGTGTCGTGAAAACGGCATGCTGCTGCACATTCACCGTGCCATGCACGCTGTGATCGACCGCCATCCGAAACACGGTATTCACTTCCGCGTACTGGCCAAGTGCCTGCGTCTCTCCGGTGGTGACCACCTGCATACCGGTACCGTGGTCGGCAAGCTGGAAGGCGACCGCAACTCCACCCTCGGTTTCGTGGACCAGCTGCGTGAATCCTTTATACCTGAAGATCGCTCTCGTGGTGTGTTCTTCGACCAGGACTGGGGTTCCCTGCCGGGCGTGTTCGCTGTCGCATCCGGTGGTATCCACGTCTGGCACATGCCGGCGCTGGTCACCATCTTCGGTGATGACTCCATGCTGCAGTTCGGTGGTGGTACCCAGGGTCATCCGTGGGGCAACGCTGCCGGCGCCGCCGCCAACCGTGTTGCACTGGAAGCCTCCGTCAAGGCGCGTAACGAAGGCCGAATCATCGAGAAGGAGTCACGTGACATTCTCACCGAGGCGGCACGTACCAGCCCCGAGCTGGCCATCGCCATGGAGACCTGGAAGGAGATCGTCTTCGAATTCGAGACCGTTGACAAACTGGACGTGGGATAAACCACGTTCCGCATGCAGCGTATCGCACTGAATTTTTAAGAGGATAAGATAATGCAGAATTCTGACACCGCTAATTTTGAAACCAGCCAAACACTCGAGACATTCGGGTTCCTGCCCAAGATGGACCAGGGCGAGATACAGGCGCAGGTTGCCTACATAATCTCCAATAACTGGTCGCCGGCAATCGAGCACGAGCACCCGAGTCGTTCCTTCGATCACTACTGGACCATGTGGAAGCTGCCGTTTTTCGGTGAACGTGACATTGGTACCGTGATGGCTGAACTGGAAGCCTGCCACCGTGCCTTCCCGGATCACCATGTACGCCTGACCGGGTACGACAACTACACCCAGAGCCAGGGTTCGGCCTTTGTCGTATACGAGGGACGTGGCTGATCCACGCCACTATCCATGCCTGTGGAATACAGGCGCGGATACCAGGATGAAACGTTGATTCAACGGGGTTAACAATGGCACAAACAGCACAGAGCACGCGTGAACTGGTATTGGCCAGGCGTCAGGCCTTGAGCAGCGGTGGTAAGGCTGCACTGGGAGCGGCGTCTTCTGCAGCCGCGCCTGAGCGCACGCGGTCTGCACCGGCACGTACGCAATCTGCGTCGGTAAGGACGCAGTCTGCACCGGTACGGGCTGCCGCATCGACAGCATCGGGTTCGAGTGCGCGTGAGGCATCACTGGCACGCCGCAAGGCGATGTCCACGGGTGGTAAGGCAGCAGTACAGGGCGCCGATCGTATTCGTACGGTACCTGCCGGCGGCAAGCAGCCACCGGCTGCGCAGCAGGCGGCGACGACAACGTCTGCGGCTCCGGCAGCGACTGCAACACCGGCGCCTGCGCCGGTGATAAAGCCGGTCATCGGTAACCCGCCGAGGGTCAACGTCAAACACACTGCTGGACGTGCGGCATCACTGGCGCGCCGCCAGGCCATGTCATCGCGTGGCAAGGCCGGCGTCAGCAAGAACGGTATGACTGCCGCGCAAACGGCACGCGCTTCCAATCCGGGTCTCTCCAGTCGTGAACTGGCGAAAACCCTGCGGGAGGATCGCAGTAAAACTGGCAAGACGGGCAAGTGCAATTCCCGGCCCTGCGGTCATGTACGCAAAAAAGCCGGTGACGATACCGGTGCTGCTGCAGATCAGCCCTGGAAAGTCGGCGCGAGTGAAACGACCGAAGGGCAGACAGTCACCGGCACCATGGTCGGCCGAAGCAACAGCGTGACCGGCGACGAACCGAGCACCTGCCGTTCGGTTACCGGTACCGAGTATCTCGGTGCGGACATCTTCCGTAATTTTTGCCAGAGCGATCCGTCCGGCACGCCGGGCAAGGTCAATGTCACGCAGACGTCGCATGGTAACAGCGTCAGTGGTAATCGCATGGGTCGCGGTACCAACGTGACCGGTAACGAGCCCGGCACATGCAAACGCGTGACCGGTAATGAATATGTCAGCGCCGAAGAGTCGCAGGGTTACTGCGGCGAATTCATGGGCAAGAGCCCGCGCAAGGTTATGCAGGGCGGGACTGCCAAGGGCATGACCATGACCGGCACCAGTGTCAGCCGCTCCGAGATAGTAACCGGTGACGAATACGGCATGAAACGTTCGCTGACCGGTACCCAGTACAAACAGCCGGAAGACATCGGGACGGCACCGCGCAAGGTCGGTGTCAGTACTACGCTGCGCGGCGGTAGTGTTACCGGCACCACGGTCGGGCGTCGCGAAAACATGACCGGCGACGAACCGGGCAGCTGCAAGAACGTGACCGGCGATGACTACGTGGGCCAGGAACAGTATGGCGGCTTCTGCAAGAGTGCGCCGCAGCCGCAGGACCAGAAGGTCGGCGTCTCCAGCACGCTCAAGGGCATGGCCGTGACCGGTACCATGACCGGCCGCTCCAGCAGTGTGACCGGCGATGAGCCGGGCAGCTGCAAGGCCGTGACCGGTACGCCGTATGCCGGTGCGGACCAGTTTGGTGGATTTTGCTCTACGGATGATGCCGGCATCGCTGCGGCACGTACGCGTCCACTGCGCAGTACGCCGGGACCGTCCATGACCGGCCAGCAGCCGGGTGTCGGCGGCAAGATGACCGGTGACCGCAAGGGTGCCTGCGAGACTGTGTCGGGAACGCCATACGTCGGTGCCGATCAGTTCGGCGACGCCTGCCCGTCAACCCCGGCGGATACAGCCAGCCCTGATTTCCCGCAAGCGATGGGCGCTGCTCCATGGCAACAGTTCAGCGTGCAGTCACCGTCCGGTGGCGCGCAGCAAGCACTGGGTTCAACCGGCGTAACCGGCAACGAGTATGAAAAAGGCCATATCACCGGCCCGTTTGGAAAGGCGACTGGCAAGGTGACGGGCACTGAAGAAGCACGCTTTGGCCTGGATAAAGTCCAGGCCGGTGACTTCAGGCCGGCTGTTGTGGCGGAGGAAGTGGAAGGTCGCATCAAGTCGCGCATCAGTGGCGAGGGTCAGGATGCGGGGCTCAAGATTACCGGCGATGACTGGGAACTTGGTGACAGGACGACCGGCACGGAAGGTGTTTCTGCGACGGGCCGCAACCCGACGCACCGCATGGGTCCTTCACATGCGATGGCTGTCACCCATCAGAAGCGCAACGAGGAATTGCCGAAACCGAACAGTAAAGTGACCGGCGGCAGTGGTAACACGGACAAGGGTTCGCTGATCACTTATTCAGGAGGTGCTCGCGGCTAACGCGTGAAGTAGATTCTGATGTTAAGCACACGTCACAAAAACAAACGCAACCTGTTCGCGGTTCGGGCAGCGGCACCGCGTCGTCGTCCCGGTGATCGGGCGGTATCGCCTGCTGGTGTGGGCGTTGTACCGGCGGCGGGTGCGGGTGTGTCAGCACGACATGCGCTGACGCGGGGTGACGAGAATGCGCACCTTTATAACTATGAGCGCAGTATCAAGGAAGCGTTTGATTCGATCGTGCCGACGCTGAAAAAGATTTCCGCGCTGCAGCATGAATCTGATTTCGAATCGCAGGCACAGAGAATTGCGGGCCAGCACCTTGGCTTTGAATTGCCGGCAACACTGCTTCAGGATGCCTGGGTCGATCAGCTGGACATGCGCAGTTTGTTCGCCTGGTGTGTGTTCGAAACCTATCACCGCTTCTGTGACGAGGTGTTCAGCAGTGATCCGCTGGCAGACAAGTGCGAAGCGCAGTTCCAGGCGCTGTTGCAGGACTGCGGTTTCCATCTGCTGGATGTATCGCCCTGTGCGGATGGTCGACTGGCGCACGTCATACGCTATGTCCTGCGCCTGCCGTACAGGGCGGTGCGTCGTCGTTCATATGCGGGCGCCATGTTTGATATCGATGACAGCCTCGACAAATGGGTCGAGACGGAACTGGTGCGCTTTCGTGAAGGCCGGCCAAATACGGCGGATGAGCCGACGCGCTACCTGAAAGCGGTTGTCTACCACCACAGCTCTGTGGATCCGGAACATGAAGGCTGTGCCGCGCACGGCTCCGATACACAAAAAGCGGCGCAGGGCGGTCTCGAACGTTTGAAAGGTTTCCGGCAGGCAGTTGAGAATATGCACTGCTGTGGCGCGTCGATTGACTGTTTGCTGATCGGTATGGATACCGATACCGATGCCATTCGGATCCATATGCCGGCAACCGAAGGTGAAATTGACCTGGATAATTATATTGACAGCCAGGTCGTTTATGACAAGACAGCACACATGAAAGCCGGCAGTGCCGGGCAGTGGATTATTGAGCATGTCCGTGAGCGTGGTGGCGCAAACCTGGGTAAGGGGATGGCACGGTTCATTGCTTACCTGCTGACCAATAACCTGTCGCAGGTTGAGTATGTGCGTAATTACTACGGCGGTCACTACAGCGATATCGGCCACGCAGAACGTTTTATCGGCGCGGGAATCGGTTTCGAGGAAGTGCAGCTGCGTAACCTGACGTTCTTCGCCTACATGAATACGGTGGAGGAAGCGGCGACGGACCTTGATGTCGGCATCAAGATTTTTACCGGATTGAACGTCTCACACGGTTTACCGGTGCCGATCGTGGTGCGCTTTGACTATCACGGCAAGGTGCCGGGAGCGCGGGAGCGCGCAGAGCAGCATTGCGGGCGTGTTGCGGATGCGCTGCACTCGCGCTACCGGGAACTGAGCGAGCGCGGCCTGCTGCATACCCTGCAGGTGGTACGGGACATCAGTGCGGCAGGCCAGATAGAAATACTGGATTGTTCCGTAAAGACGGCAACAGCTGCGGGAGCGCATTAATGAAGATATGCCAGGTAGAAAAACCTTTAGTGGCTACCAACCGCATCCCCGGACTGGAGCACAAGCAAATGAAGGTGGTGCGTGATGGTAGTGCCCAGATGGTTGCGGTCGATGTGGTCGGTTCGAAACCGGGTGACTGGGTGATTTGCGTGGGCAGTTCCGCCGCGCGCGAGGCTGCCGGTAGCAAGGGTTACCCGAGTGATTTCACTATCGTCGGGATAATCGATGACTGGCACCCGGAAGAAGCGGAGCAGTAATGGAAATTATGCAGGTTGAAGATCCGCTGGTTTGCACGAGTCGTGTAGGCGGACTGGAGCAAACCAGCTTGCGCATACTGCGTGACAGGTACGGCAAGTTGCAGGTGGCCGTTGACCCTGTCGGTGCACGGAAAGGTAATTGGGTATTTACCGCGAGCGGCTCTGCCGCCAGGTATGCCACAGGAAATTTCGAAGTTCTGACCGATCTGACCATCGGCGGCATTATCGATTTCTGGGAGGCTGAAGATGATCAGTCAACCGGTAAAACAGTAGCAACGGCTTAGTCGTTGTAAGTACATTGCGAATAAGTTAATTCAGTAAACAACTAGGAGATAGTAAAATGGCAAGTGACAATTACGGCATTGCACTGGGAATGATCGAGACCCGCGGTCTGGTTCCTGCGATTGAAGCAGCAGATGCCATGACCAAGGCAGCGGAAGTTCGCCTGATCGGTCGCGAATTTGTCGGTGGTGGTTATGTAACCGTTCTGGTGCGTGGCGAAACCGGTGCTGTTAACGCGGCAGTTCGTGCCGGCGCTGATGCCTGCGAACGCGTCGGTGACGGCCTGGTAGCCGCACACATCATTGCTCGTCCACACAAAGAAGTCGAGCCGGTTTTGCCGACAGGTGATAACGCGGGTAAGGCAGCTGCCTGATAGCAGCAATTTTTTTTACCTACTTAAGTTAAACAGGAGAAATCGACCATGGCCAACGAAAAAACTGGCATTGCCCTGGGCATGATTGAGACACGTGGACTGGTACCTGCTATTGAAGCGGCAGATGCCATGACCAAAGCTGCCGAGGTTACCCTGATCGGGCGTGACTTCGTCGGAGGTGGTTACGTCACTGTCTTGGTGCGTGGAGAAACGGGTGCCGTGAATGCGGCTGTACGCGCGGGTGCTGATGCTTGTGAACGCGTCGGCGACGGTCTGGTTGCTGCGCATATCATTGCTCGCCCGCATAGCGAAGTAGAGCCGATACTGAGCGGGTCAGGCGGCAATCGTCCGATTCGCAGCTAGTATCCGGTCTATTTCGACTGACTGATCTGTCGTAATGTCAATTGCCAATACTGATCAGCGTGTTCTTGGCTATCTCGGACGTGGTTTGAGTCTTGAACTCTCCGCGGTACAGCTCTACAGCACACAGGCGAAGCTTGTGGAGAACTGGGGGCTGACCGAGATAGCCGGGAAGCTGAGCGCTGAGGCGAGTGAAGAGCTCGGGCATGCCGAACGAATTATCAGTCGGATGCTCGCTCTGGGGTTTGCGCCAAATGCGTCGCAATTGCGTCCAGTGAAACTGGGTGCTGATTTGCGGGCATTGCTGGAGTATGACTATGTCTTCGAGAAGGAGCTTGTGTCGCTCTATTCGGATGCAACCAGTCACTGTGCGCGTATTGGCGATCAGGATAACCGGCTGTTTTTCGAGGCGTTACTGTCTGAAGAGCAGGCGCATGCCAAAACCCTGAAAGAGTGGTTGCAGCAATTGCAATAGGCTCTCAATCAGTGTTGAATAGCACAGTCAGCAATTGCGGAGACTGGTGATGAACCACGAGTGGCAGGAACGCACCCGCCCCGTTCGTCTTGAGCGGCGGTATGAGTTCCAGGACTACAGCGCGTTGAGGGATTTTCTGGATCGTGCTGCGGAATTGTCAGAACGTGAAGGGCTATATCCCGACATGGGGTTTGGCCGTGACTACGTGAATTTCACAATTCATGTGGATGATGGTGTCGAGGCACTGGGTGATGAGCAATACCGGTTTGCACAGGAACTCGATCAGCTTGCTAATGTTACAGCTCACTGAGCGCCGATAGATATGCCCATAATTGCCGTTGTCGGCAACAAGGGTGGCGCTGGAAAGACCACGCTCAGCGTCAATCTGGCTGCAGGTCTGGCCAGGCAGGGTCGTGTCGCTATTATTGATGCTGACCCGCAGGGCTCATCATTGCAGTGGAACGAAGTCGCCGAGATGAGCGATACAATTTCCGTTTTTGCCGCCACGGCAGCACTCCCGACGCTGGTACGCGAACTAACCGGGTCGTTTGATTACCTGATTGTTGATTGTCCGCCTTCGGTGCGGGCCCCGCAGACGATCGAAGTCCTTAAAGCTGCCGACCTGGCGCTGATCCCGGTGCAGCCGTCGCCGGTTGATCTTTGGGCGACAGTTCATATCGAGCAGGCTATCGGTGATGCTTGCGTCGTTAATCCAGAACTGCGATCCCTGCTGGTCATTAACCAGCTGGAAACACGAACAACATTGTCACGTGTGGTGCGGGAAGCGCTGACAGAAATTTCATTGCCGGTTGCCAAAACCGCCTTGCGTCGGCGTGCCGTTTATCGAAACAGTGCGCTGGAAGGCAAGACCGTATTTGACATGGGCGCACGAGGCGCTGCGGCAGCTGAAGAACTTGAACAACTGATCCAGGAGGTCACCGCCTAATGGCCACGACAGACAAGACGCGGGATAAACTGCTCGCATCAATGCGTAAAAGCAAAACTGGCGCAGGCAGCAAGCCGGCAACGGCGTCCACGTCACCAGCAACAAAAAAGACCACGACACGTCGACAGGCAGCGAAGCCTGCATCCGGCAACGAGAAGGCTGCGCTGGCAGTTGCCACAATGGATGCCGAGACCCGGCAGGTGAGTACGGATGCTTACCAGAGTTCGGGACGGGTGTGGCCGGACTGATCGCAAAGTATACATAAATATCTATATATTCCTGATAAAGCATATATAATCATATATGGTAAAGCTTGTTCGTCCGACCCGATCTATGGCGCGGCAAGTGTGTGTGCGCCGCTGGTTGGACTGATACCCGGAAACCGGCTGGAGAAAACCATGCCGGGGTAATCATCAACCCGACAATTGGGTATGCCCATGTCTTCTTCGGATGATTCCAGTTATAAACCTCCATTGAATATGCCGGATTACCTTATCCGGCATGCCACCATGCGACAGTTACAGGTATTTGAGGCAATCGTTCGGCTCGGCAGTTTTACGCGGGCAGCCGAAGAGTTGTTTCTCACTCAGCCGACGGTATCCATGCAAACCCGGAAACTTTCCGATGTGCTCGGCATGGAACTGTTTGAGCATGTGGGCCGCAGCATCACGCCGACTGAAGCGGGCAATGAGTTGTATTCAGCCTGCAGGCAGATATTTCAGGCGCTGGCCAATCTCGAGATGAAGATTGATGACCTCAAGGGGCTTAAACGAGGTCATTTGCGTATGGGTGTAATCACCACGGCGAAGTACCTGACCCCGGAAATGCTGGGACATTTCAGCCGCCAGTACCCGGGTATCGAATTTTCGCTGAAGGTGACTAACCGCGAGCGCATTAACGAGCGCTACCTCGATAATGAGGATGACCTTTATATCATGGGCATGCCGGACGCTGATCTTGACGTTGAGGCATTTCCATTTGCGCCAAATCCACTGGTTGTCATTGCGCCGCGCGAGCACCCGCTGGTTGGCAAGAAAAACGTCTCGCTGAAAGAAATCAGCCAGGAGCCATTTATCATGCGTGAGCCTGGCTCCGGAACACGTGATGCCGTTCTGCGTCTGTTCAATACGCATGGTTATCGGCCGCAGGTTCGAATGGAGCTTGGCAGTAACGAGGCAATCAAGTTTGCCGTTGTGGGTGGTCTCGGACTGTCAGTGCTATCACTGCATACCCTGACGCTGGAGGGTACTGATGGCGCTGTTGCTATACTCGACGTAAAAGATTTTCCAATTATCCGCCAATGGTACATCGTCCATCCCAGGGGGAAGGAGCTGTCATTGGTGGCACGCACATTCCTGGATTTTGCAATCGCCAGTGAGGACATGATTCATGACCGGATGGTATCTTTGTGGCCCGGAATGAAGCAGTACCTGAGTAAGCCGAAAAAGAACGTCCGGACCGGAACGAATAAAGTGGCGAAGAAAAAGAAAGCAGGCAGAAAGAAGAAGCGTTAATGCGCTGCCAGTCATGGCCTGAAACTATCCAGTAAGAGCAAAATGCAAATATTCAACGAAATAAATCTGCGCAATATTCGTGGCGATGTGTTCGGCGGCATCACCGCCGCAGTAGTGGCATTGCCAATGGCGCTTGCATTCGGCGTTGCATCCGGCGCAGGCGCGGAGGCCGGCCTGTACGGCGCAATTCTGGTTGGTCTGTTTGCCGCGCTGTTTGGTGGGTCACCCTGCCTGATGTCGGAGCCGACCGGCCCTATGACAGTGGTATTCACGGCTGTGATTACAAAGTTGATCGCCGCAGACCCTGTCAATGGCATGGCAATGGCATTTACAGTTGTAATCCTTGCTGGCCTGTTCCAGATCCTGATGGGCGTGTTGCGGCTTGGCAAGTACGTGACGCTCATGCCGTACACTGTTGTGTCGGGCTTTATGTCCGGTATTGGCATCATACTTATTATTCTTCAGCTCGCGCCAGCAATGGGTGTGGCGGCCCTGCCGGGCGGGGTGGTCGGTGTATTGCAGGGACTGCCGGAGCTGATTGCGGCCATTCAACCGAAGGAAGCCATACTGGCCCTGGCGACCCTCGCGATCCTGTTCCTGATGCCGCTGCGGTTAACGCGATATATCCCTGCACAGCTCGTCGCACTGGTGATTGTTAGCGTGGCATCGCTGGTACTGCTTGATGTCGGTGAGATTCGCAGGATAGGCGAAATACCGTCCGGTTTGCCGGAATTCAGAATGCCTGTGTTCGATATTGATCAATGGCAGATTATCCTGGTTGATGCGATTGTGCTGGGCTTGCTCGGTTGTATCGATGCCTTGCTGACTTCCGTGGTTGCTGACAGCCTGACCCGGCAGGAACACAATTCCAACAAGGAACTGGTCGGCCAGGGTATCGCCAACGTGATGTCCGGCCTGTTTGGCGGTCTGCCCGGTGCCGGTGCCACCATGGGTACGGTGGTCAGTATCCATGCCGGTGCACGAACCGCCCTGGCCGGACTGGTCAGGGTTGCGATCCTGGTGATTATCGTGCTCTGGGCTGCCGGTCTGACAGCGGTGATCCCGATGGCCGTGCTGGCCGGAATCGCCATTAAGGTGGGCATCAATATCATCGACTGGGGGTTCCTGAAACGCGCCCATCTCATCTCACCCAAGGGTAGCGTCATTACCTACGGGGTGATTCTGCTTACCGTGTTCGTCGATCTGATCGTCGCAGTTGGGATCGGCCTGTTCGTGGCCAATGTAATGACGGTTGTGCGTCTCTCCGAGTTGCAGGCAACGGATGTGGAGGCAATCACCGATCCGGAAGATGCTGACTTCGAATTAACTTCGCGTGAACAGGACATTCTGCGTGCCGCCGACAAGAAGGTATTGCTGATGTACATGCGTGGTTCAATCATCTTTGGCGCATCGCGCGCAATCAGCCGGAGTAATTCGCAGGTCGAAGGCCTGGAATCGATGGTTATCGACATGACGGACGTGCGACACCTGGGTGTGTCGTCCGCCTTGTCACTTGAGGAGGCCATCCTCGACATGGTCAAGGCCGGTCGCGCGGTGTTCATCGCGGGGGTGCATGACCAGGCGTATCGTCGCATGCAGAACATGGGTCTGTTGAAATATCTGCCGGAAGATAATTTTATCGAATCGCGTGTAGATGCATTGCAGCTGGCAGTGTTTGGTAAATGGAAAGAGGCGAAGATCGAAGAGGAATCAACAGAGGATTCCGGCAAGGCCGACGATCAGCAGGCAGAAGGTGCCGATCCCGATTCGAACGGATAATTACAGTCCGTCACGCTGACGGTAATCTTTCACCAGACCCCGCTGAGCATGGCGATGCCATGAGCATTGTATTTCCTGGCCGAATCGAGCAGCCCGGCCTGCATACCACCGAGCGCATAGACCGGCATCGGCAGGTCACGAGCCGCCATTCTGAAGCCCTCCCAGCCCAATACCGGCGCTCCCGGGTGTGATTGGGTCGGAAGTACCGGTGAAAGTACCGCGAAATCGGCGCCAAGCCGTGCCGCGTGCAGCAGTTCTTCACGGTCATGGCAGGAAGCCGCCCACAGCATGTCGGTGACGGGTGCGGTTTGCAGGCCCATGAACTGCGCGGTTTGCAGGTGAACCCCGTCGGCGCCGGTTTTTCTGGCGAGACTGATGTCGCTGTTAATCAAAACCCGCGCGCCGCGCGCATGGCAGAGTTCGACAACGTTCCGGGCGAATTTCTCCAGGTCGGCGGGGCTCATTTCTTTCTCGCGTATTTGTACCAGGCGTACCCCGTTGTCCAGTGCAATTCGCAGTCGTTGCATGAAAACATCGATGCCAAGTTTGCCGGCTTGTGAAATGGCATAAATCGTCGGCAGTCGCAGTGCATTCATGATGTCATGGTTTGCCGGTAGCAGTGGTTTCACGGTGACGTCATGCGGGTCCTGCCAGGATAGCTGCTGTTGCTCGCGTCCGTGTGGTTCGCCGCGCCATTCGTGGACCAGGAACAGTTTCAGTCGGGTGTTGGCGTGCGGATAGCTGAAGGTGCGGGTAATCCAGGGTGTGGCATGAATGGTCTCGATAGAAAGTTCTTCATTGAGCTCTCGTGCCAGTGCGTCATGCGGTGACTCGCCGGGTTCAATCTTGCCACCAGGGAATTCCCAATAACCCGCCATCGCCTTGCTGCCGGGTCGTTTTGCCATCAAAACGCGGCCGTCACTGTGCTGAATCACGCCAACGGCGACGTGCAATTCAGGCGGTGTGTTCATTGATCCGGAGTTGTTAGCTGTGCCGTTGTAATGCAGCCCACACAGTCTTTAATAGTCGTCGTCATCAAGGCTGGCATCCCAGCCGGCTTCTTTAGCGCGGTCGAAGGCTTTGCGCTGGATACGCAGATAGCGTTCCCGGATATCTTCCGGCAGCTGGTTGACCTGGCGGCCGTATTTTTCCCACTCGTCATGGGTCTTGTTCCACAGGTCTTGCAGTCCCTGTGTGTTCCAGCCGGCGCAGGTCTCGGTTTCCGGAATGATGCCGAAGGCCCAGGCATCACGAATGATGCGGCCTGCCACGGTCATCCCGCCGTCCGTATCCTTGTCGATACCCACATAGGGTGCTTTGTTCGATCGCATGTCAGTGTCTTTGTTGTTCGAGTACCTGATAATTTACCAGATTCGGTGTCACATTACCCTGTAACGATAGTCTTCATCGTGTCTGTTTTATCGGCTGGCCTGGTGTGCTGGCGGGCCGATACGGCTTCCGTGCGGTATTATGCAGGAAGATTCGGGTATTAAGCCCGATCTGCAGGATTATCAAATACATTTGAATATTTCGGGAGATCAGCATGGCTGGAATGAACACAATGCCCGGGCCACACGAAGCATTGCCGGGTCGTGACGAGCTGATGCCAGTGCCGGAGCGACACTTCGTCAATGGACATACTCTCAGGCCGCCATTCCCGGAGACCATGATGCAGGCCATGTTTGGTATGGGCTGCTTCTGGGGAGCCGAGCGCAAGTTCTGGGAACTGGACGGCGTGTATACCACCGCAGTCGGTTACGCGGCGGGGCTGACGCCCAACCCGACATACGAGGAAGTCTGTAGCGGCATGACCGGCCACAACGAAGTGGTGCTGGTCGTGTTTGATCCATCGGTTATCAGCTACGCAAAGTTACTGACCGTTTTCTGGGAATCGCATAACCCGACCCAGGGCATGCAGCAGGGCAATGACCGGGGTACACAGTACCGTTCAGGTGTTTATGTGTTTGACGAGTCTCAGCGTGCAGCCGCAGCCGCGTCACTGGCGGATTACCAGCAAGCCCTGTCTGCGAATGGCTATGGTCCTGTCACGACGGAAGTGATCGATGCGCCGGCGTTTTATTACGCCGAGGATTACCATCAGCAATACCTGGCGAAAAACCCGCGTGGTTATTGCGGCCTGGGCGGCACCGGGGTGTCGTGCGGTTTTACAGAATAAAAAAAGGTGGCCGGGAGGGGCCACCACGAGAAGTGGGGTTGGTAAGCCTGAAGTCTGCAGCACGTCAGACACTACTAGTGTAGGGCGGAGTCGTGCCGTTTACATTAGAACGCATGGACTAGTACATCCGTACCAGGGAGTCTCTGAATCATTCAGATAGCTACGTCATTGCAAGACTACGGGGTCTCTGAAGCATTCAAATTACCTCCTCCATGGTCTCGTACCTCCTGCATGGCCCATGCCAGCCTCTCGCTCGCTATGCGAGCTCACTTACTCCTTGTAGTCGTCGCTATGACGAATTAATCAGCGTGTCTCTGACGTTTTACTGGTGCCCGTAAACTCCCTCCCCCTCCGGGTGAAGGGTTGGGGAGAGGGGGTCGATCAAGTAACTGATTGATAGAATATCCCATCTCCCTGGCCCTCTCCCTGAGGGAGAGGGGATGCTGTTTTAATTTCATGCGGCTTATCTTCCAGTAATTATCATTATTATCAATAATATATAATATTTCTCAGTTTGTGGCGGGCCGCCCTGACTGTCGATGTTGACGGTGTAAACATTGGCCCGTATGCTGCCGCTATGCCGGATAAGCCGTTAAACGCTGCCAGCGACACCTACCACCATGGTGACCTGAAAAATGCCCTGCTGGCCGCCGCCGAAACATTGCTGCAATCGCACGGGTCCGACGGCCTGAGTCTGCGCGAAGTGGCCCGGGTCGCCGGTGTCAGCCACACGGCGCCTTACCGGCATTTCAGCAACAAGTCAGCCCTGTTACAGGCGCTTGCGCAACGTGGTTTTGAGCGCCTGCATGCCGCCATGTCAGCGGCCGCAGCGTCCGTCCCGCACGGGCCGGAGCAACAGCTCATCGCGGCGGGTGTGGCCTATGTCAGTTTCGCGGTCAGTCATGCCGAAATCACGCAGTTGATGTTTGGCGGTCACATTGCGCCGGAACGGGATGGGACAGAGGAGGATGCCTGCACGGTATTGCTGGCCATAATCGAATCCGGTATCGCTGCCGGTGTATTCCGGGCGCGTGCTGCAGGGGAGCTGGCGCAGGTCGCATGGTCGACCATGCATGGCCTTGCCATGCTGATAACCGCGAACCGGCTGGACGTGGATGTGAGCGACCCGGCGGCGCTGGCTGAACGGGTCAGTACAGTGGCCGGAAACGTAATCTACGGGCTATCACGCTAGTGCCGGCGTTTATTGAAGATCGATGCGTGTGATAATCTCTGACTTGCTGCTGCCTGACACCGCTTGCCGCCCGTTCTGCGGCTCGCCGTTTAGCCGGGTTGCATAAAGAAATGACTGTAAAATACCAACAATTATTCTTTTCCATCATTCGTTACGGTACGCATGCCTATTCGTAATCGCCTGTTGCAGTGTTTGTCGGACGGACAGTTTCACTCCGGTGAAGTGCTGGGCGCGACTCTGGGTATTTCGCGTATGGCCGTGTGGAAACACCTGCGCGGCTTGCGTGAAGCCGGTCTTGAGTTCGACATTGTGCGTGGTAAGGGCTACCGCCTGTCACACCCGCGTGAGCTGCTTGATGCAGATGTAATCGAAAAGTCTGTCAATGCAACGACACGTGCGGGACTCGGGCCGGTTGATGTGTTTCACGAACTCGATTCGACCAGTAACTGGTTGCGTGAACGTGCGCGTGCCGGTGCACCGTCCGGTTCGGTCTGCCTGGCCGAGATGCAGCACGGGGGGCGCGGCCGGCACGGACGTCCCTGGGTGTCACCGTTTGCGGCCAATCTTTACCTGTCCATGTTGTGGCGCACCGAAGCCGGCCCGGAGTCGCTCGGTGGTCTGAGCCTGGTGGCCGGTATTGGTTTGTTGCGTGCCTTGCGTGAAATTGGCATTCACCAGGCGGGCCTCAAGTGGCCCAATGATGTACTGGTCGATGGCGCGAAACTCGCCGGTATCCTCATCGATGTCACGGGCGAGGTCGGCGGTGAGGCCACCGTCGTCCTCGGGATAGGTGTCAATGTCGATATGCCACCGGCATCGGCACGTGACATCGACCAGCGCTGGACCGACCTGTGTTCGCTGGCCGGTACCGATGCGCTGTCACGCAACCGCCTGGCGGCCGTACTGCTGGATGCGTTATTCCCGGCGCTGGATGACTTTGAGTCCGGCGGCCTTGGTCGCGTTCATGGACGAGTGGCGTGAATACGACGTGTTACACGGACAGGCGATTGACCTGTTGTTAGCGGACCGCACCGTCAGCGGCCGCGCCTGCGGAATTGATGCCGGCGGTGCCCTGCTGGTGGACACGGCAGCCGGCCGCCAGCGGTTTGCCGCCGGCGAGGCCAGCCTGCGGGCCGCCTCATGAAATTGCTGCTCGATATCGGTAATACTACCGTGACCTGGACGGTGGCCACGGACGCGGGCATAGGGCCTGTCGGCTGGTTTGATCATGGTCACGGTGAACAGGCGATTGATGACCTGGTCGGGTCTGCGTGGTCGGCACTGGATTCGATAGCGACCGTCATTGCAGTCAACGTGGCCGGCGACCGCATTGCCACCATGATTGACGACTATGTTGCCGGCCGCTGGCAGCGAACGCCGCGCTACATACAGGTGTCCACGCATGCCTTCGGTGTGACTAACGGGTACCGGCATTCGGCTGACCTGGGTGTCGACCGCTGGGTGGCGATGATTGCCGCGTATAACCGGCAGAAGACGGCCGTCTGCGTGGTGGATTGCGGCACGGCGATAACACTGGACGTGGTTGATGCCACCGGTCAGCACCGGGGCGGGCTGATTCTGCCGGGGCTTGCCATGCTGTATGACGCCTTGCAGACGAACACGAAAGACATCGGGGCGTTAGATGTCGTCATGCCGGGCGGTCTGCTGGGGGATGGTACGCAGGCCTGTGTCGCCGGTGGTGCAGCCTACCTGGCGGCAGCGGCCGTTGACCGGCTGGTGGCTGATATACAAACAGACATGCCGGGCCCTGTCGGCGTTATCATGACCGGCGGTAATGCAACTAAACTGGCTGAAATCATGAACACTGCGGTAGAGCTTGAGCCGGGTCTGATACTTGAAGGGTTAACGCTGTTCTCGGAGGAAAGCGATTAATGCGACACATTGCCTATCTGCTGCTGGTCGGGAACATACTCTACCTTGGCTGGAACCTGTTTCAGAATCAGTCAGTGGACGACACGGTTGCCGTATTGCCGCCACTGCCCGACGGTGTACATCGACTGGTGACACTGCAGGAGCATGCCGGCAACACGTCCAACGCTGAAGTGGACAGGATCGAGGTGCTCACGCAGGCCGAGCCGCCATCGTCGCTGGGTGTTGCCGCCTGCAAGGCATTCGGACCGTTTGCTGCCAAGGCGGACGTGCAGCCGCTTGCAGAGCGACTGGCCGGTATGGGGCTTGACCCGGTTCTCCACGCGGTGGACAGCCAGGTGGATAACGGCTACTGGATCTACATGCCGGGAAAAGGCCGGGATGCCGCGCGTGACATCGTCAGTCAGCTGAAAGCGAAGGGTGACAAGGAATACTTCGTGGGTAAGGACCATGTCGTCGCGCTGGGGACGTTTGACGGTATTGAGCGCGCCCAGGTGCGGATGGACGAACTGCAAAAAATGGGTTTCGAGGCGGTGCTCGAGCAACGTTTCAAAACCCGGCAAGCCTTCTGGCTGGAAATGCCGGCCAGCCAGGCGTCCAGCGAGGTTTTAAGCATGCTGGGTGACGAGTACCCCGGGCTGGAGGCCCACACGCTGTCCTGCCGGTAAATTGCAGTGGCGCGGATGTTTCACTAGAATGGCGTCCGTGCCGATCAAGGGCATTATGCCGGCGTAGCTCAGTTGGTAGAGCGCTTCACTTGTAATGAAGATGTCGGGGGTTCGACTCCTCTCGCCGGCTCCATTTTTCCTGCTGTATTCCCGTATTACTTTTCCTGCTTGAGCGCGGCACGTTTTCGTGTGCCGTGTCGCATTATATCTTAACTAAAACAGTGACTTAAAGTTAAAGATAATCGGTTGCCTGCCGAAGACCTCTAGGGAGCTTGTTGCGCCAACGGCCAGTTTGGTCAGGCGTACCGTGGGTAAGGATGCCCGGGCCACATAGAGATCAGGATGCAGGGTATGCCAGAGCAGCACAGAACTGTCGAAGAACAGCTACGCCGGCGCGAGTGTGAGCTCGACATGTTGAAGGAAATCACGCGGGTTATCAGCAGCGGCAAGTCCATCAAGGAAGTCTTCAGTTTTGTCACCGAAAGCGCGCGCAAGTTACTTGAGTGCGAAACAGCAACCATGCCGATCGTTTCTGATGACCAGGCGAACTACGTTTATCGTGCTGCCTCCGGCAAGAATGCGGACGAACTGATCGATTCGGAATTGCCGATGTCGGTCGGCTTGTGCGGATGGGTAATGCAAAACCAGCGTCCGTGGTGGCGCGGTGCGCTGGACCTGCTGGATGATAGCGAGCGCAACAAGTGGGAGAAGGATGCCGGCACTATCATCCTCGTGCCGCTGATCGGCAAGCAGCGTTTCCTGGGCGGCATAGCCTGTATCAACAAGATCGATGGTGAAGGATTCGACGAAGAGGATCTTGATCTGCTGACCATGTTCGCCAGTCATGTCAGCATTGCAATCGAGAATGCCATGGCATTCGATGATTTGCGCACGGCAAGAAATACCGCAGAGGCTTATCGGATTCGCCTGGAGAAACTGAACGGCAAACTGCTGGAGGCAAACGGCGAGCTCCAGTTCCTCGCGGTGCACGACCCGCTAACCGGCTTGCCCAATCGTGCGCTGATCGTTGACCGCCTTGAGCAGGGGATACTGACGACACAACGTGATGATCAGCAGCTTGCGCTGGTCATGGTCGACCTGAACAATTTCAAGGACGTGAATGACACGCTGGGCCATGCTGCCGGCGACCAGTTGCTGGTATCACTGGGTGAGCGCTTCATGGGCCTGGTCGAGGATGATTTCACACTCGGCCGGCTGGGTGGTGACGAGTTCGCCGTGGTATTGCCGAACGCCGATGTTGACCGGGCACTGGCGGTCTCTGCGACATTGCAGGATCTGTTGCAGCAACCGATCGATATCGGTGATCGTATTATTACGCTGGATGCGAGTATGGGTGTTTCAATTTACCCGGATCACGGCACCCGGCCGTCCGACCTGATGAAGTGCGCCGATGTTGCCATGTATGTCGCCAAGCGCAACAAGCAGGCTGTGTCCGTCTACAATTCGCAAAACAATCCCTATGACCAGGGTCATCTCGAACTGACGCGCGATCTCCGTACTGCCATCAAGCGCAATGATATTGACCTGTATTTCCAGCCTAAAGTCGACATGCGTAGCGGTATATTGGTCGGTGCCGAGGCGCTTGCGCGCTGGCGGCACCCGGTGCAGGGTGAAGTGCCGCCGGCGAAGTTCGTGCCGATCCTGGAACAAACCGGGTTGATACGGAGTTTACCCTGCAGGTGCTTGAGAAGGCCGTGCGTTATTGCAAACAGTGCGAGCGGGCAGGTTATGAAATCAGCGTGGCGGTCAACCTGTCGGTGCACAATCTACGCGATGAAACCCTGCCGGACCAGGTGGAGGATATCCTGGCCGAGCATGACCTTGACAGCTCCCGCCTTACGCTTGAAATCACCGAGAGTGCGGTGATGGATGACTATATGAAAAGTATCGAGGTACTTGGCGAGCTGTCGGACATGGGTATCGAGTTGTCGATCGATGATTTCGGTACCGGTTATTCCTCGCTGGGTTACCTGAAGCGGATGCCGGTGCAACAGCTGAAAATCGATCGATCATTTGTCAGTGACATGATTATGAACCGCGACGATGCCGTCATTGTTCGTTCAACCATTGACCTTGCGCATAACCTGGGCTTGAAAACGGTGGCCGAGGGCGTGGAAACGGAAGAGGTGCTGGCCGTGCTGAGTGAGATGGGTTGCGATATGGTGCAGGGATACCTGGTCAGTCGGCCGCTGCCAATGGAAGAATTCTTCCTGTTTTTGAAGAACTGCGACTGGATTGTCGAGTCGGTGAGTGCCGCCTGAGCCGCACTAACATGTCAGCGCCGGGCGGATCCCGGCACAGTCATGCAGATAAAAAGAACCCCGCCTGTGGCGGGGTTCATTGTTTATGTGTTCAGCCTGGTACGACGTTGGTTGCCTGCAGTCCCTTCGGGCCCTGCTCGACATCGAATGTCACATTTTGTCCTTCTGCCAGTGTTTTGAAGCCATCCCCGGAAATTGCCGAGAAATGAACGAAAACATCATCGCCGCCATCAGCCGGCGCGATAAAACCAAAGCCCTTGGATTCGTTGAACCATTTAACTGTTCCTGTGGCCATGTAACTCACCTCGTATTTCTTTGTTAACGTAATTCAATCGCAAATCGTGAAAGGCAAGTACAGAAGGTGCAGTATGACTTTCGGTATAACCTGTAACGTGCAACTGAGAATGTAATGGATGGTTACGGGTCAGCTTTGTCCTGTCCTGTAGTCATCCACACTGGCGATACTACAACAAACGATGGGTGATTGTCTTGCGTGGAAGGGGGTGTTGCGGGGCTAGTCCTTGTTACTGGTTGTCATGTGGCCGGGCATTTCCGAGAGCAGTAACTGGCGTTCTTCCGCGTTCAGATTTTCGAGGCGTCGGTCCGGCTGCTTGCGCCGATCAGTTGCGCCCGCATGTAGATCCTCGAACGGGATGGCGGGTGTGTCCGCAGGCTTGCGCCGGTCTTTCCGGTTCCTCATTGGATACATGCCCCATGGGCTGCCGTTGCAGCTGTTCATTAAGGTTAACGGCCGTGCCGGAATGCGTCTTGAGGGTAAAAAAACTATATGAATCAATTATAAAACACGTAATCGGGGTATCGGGCCATGGCATGGCCGGTTATATCTGCACCGGGATGGTGCTGTTGGCCTTTTGTGAGGCAGATCACGCCCCGGGAAATACAGCTGCAAAAACGGGCGTTTGCGCCGATATGAGAGGTAGTCAGATTGATTAACCGGCAGCAGTGCCGGCAGCGGAACAGGATCAATGCGAACTCTCGGAAAGTGTCTAAAATTATTCAACTCGCTCGGTGTTATCAGTGTGCTGATACTGATCGCCATGGTGTTGACGACGGTCACCGGTTCCGCCTCCGTCGAACGTGATCCGCAGTTCCGCGCGCAAAGCCTTGTGCAATCCCACCTGGTCGATCCGGCCGGCATGAAAAACAAGCAATAGCCTCCCTCGTAGTACTGAAGTCCACAGTAATTTCTGAACGCTGCCTTTCCCGTGTCCGGGCATGCGGCCGCGGTCATGGATTTCCTGGTGACATCGCACGGTGTGTCTGCGTCGCGGCTGGTGGCCTGTCAGCCAGCGCTGGAAACGGCGGCCGATTCACAGGCACGTGTGGACTTGCTGATCTGACATTGTTCCAGGGTTAATACAGCCATTGTGGCCTTGCTGGTCTGACATTGTTCCAGGGTTAATACAACCATTGTGGACCTTGCTGGTCTGAAATTATTCCAAGGTTAAAACAACCATTGTAGGAGCGCCTTACAGGCGCGATTCCATTAAAAATCGCGCCTGTAAGGCGCTCCTACAATGCGAGGATGCGGGTTTGCTGTTAACCACTACCGAATCGCGACTGCACGTATTCATCCACGATCTTCTGGAAATCGCCGGCGATATCGTCGCCCTTCAGCGTGACGGTTTTTTCGCCGTCGACATAAACCGGCGCAACCGGTTTCTCGCCGGTACCGGGCAGGCTGATACCGATGTCCGCGTGTTTGCTCTCGCCGGGGCCATTGACCACGCAGCCCATCACGGCCACTTTCATCTCTTCAACGCCCGGGTAATCGTGGCGCCATACCGGCATCTGCACGCGCAGGTATGACTGGATATCCTGCGCGAGCTGCTGGAAATAATCGCTGGTCGTACGCCCGCAACCGGGGCAGGCAATCACCGCCGGTGTGAAATGCCGCAGGCCCATGGACTGCAGCAGTTCCTGCGCCACCAGCACTTCGCGGGTGCGGTCGCCGCCGGGTTCGGGCGTCAGTGAAATGCGGATGGTGTCACCGATACCCTCCTGCAACAGGACGGCGAGTGCCGCGGTCGATGCGACCACGCCGCGGGTGCCCATGCCGGCCTCGGTCAGGCCCAGGTGCAGGGCATAGTCACAGCGTTTGGACAACATGCGGTACGTACTGATCAGGTCCTGCACGCCACTCATCTTCGCCGACAGGGTGATGTGATTGCGCGGCATGCCGAGTGCCTCGGCCTGCGCGGCGCTTTCCAGTGCCGAGGTCACCATGATCTCGTGCATGATGTTGACAGAGTCAAGCGGGTCGATGCGTTGTGCATTTTCATCCATCAGCCGGGCGACCAGCGCCTGGTCGAGGCTGCCCCAGTTGACGCCGATGCGCACCGGTTTGTCGTGTTCGATAGCGATGCCGATCATGTCGGCGAATTGTTCATCTTTCTTTTTGCCGCGGCCGACGTTACCGGGATTGATGCGGTACTTGGCAAGCAGTCGCGCGCAGTCGGGGTGGTTCTTCAGCAGCTTGTGGCCGTTGAAATGAAAATCGCCGACCAGCGGAATATTCTCACCGGCCAGCTCGAGTCGACGCACGATATCCGGTACGGCGCGCGCGGCATCTTCCGAGTTCACGGTAATGCGCACCAGCTCCGAGCCGGCCTGTGCCAGTTCGCGCACCTGTGCCACGGTCGCCTCGACATCGGCCGTATCCGTATTGGTCATGGACTGGATAACCACGGGCGCGTCACCGCCAATCGTGATATGGCCGACCTTGACGGCAACGGTATGGCGGGCGGGGGTCGAGTGCTCGGATGCAGGCATGGTTATCACCGGTTAAAAGCAGGTAGCAATGATAATCGAAATTGTTTTTCAGTACCCGGTCAATTTGGCTGTTTCCGGGTGTCCGGGTTCTATTTAAACCTCAAATTTCCGCGTAAATTATCTTGTCGCGTCGTTATTCCCGCGAAGGTGCTTTGAAAGGAGCATGTCAGCATTCATTGCAGAGCGTCACAGAGTGCACAGAGATTACTAATGATCACCTCTCTTCGGGACGACTGCAGGGAGGAGGTGAGGTTGTTACTACGGGCATAGCCCGTGTACGAGAAGCTGTCTGGGTCCATGCCAGGGTCGAGAGTAATTCAAGGAGCAACTTACCGAGGCGGGACAAATCCGTCTGGAACGGATTTGGACGACCGAAGGTCGGCCCGAAGGGCGGGATACATGGATGTATTCCGCAATCCAGCCTTTATAATTCCGCTACATTTTCAGGTAACGCACGGCGCTATATGTGCTTATCTATATAAAACAGACAATTACAAAACCCTTGCATCCAACCGGGTACTGGATATAATCACAGCACACTGTATGGATAACCAGTACTTAACTATGACAGATGACACCCTGACCGCCCGACAGGCCGAAATCCTCGAACTGATTCGTGACTACGTTGCAGAAGAGGGTTGCCCGCCCACGCGCGCCGAGATTGCCGATACCCTTGGGTTCCGTTCCCCCAATGCCGCGGAAGACCATCTCCGCGCGCTGGAACGCAAGGGCTGGATCGAGCTGGTCTCCGGCACATCGCGAGGTATACGTCTCCTTGATGAGGATGCCGGCCTGCCGGTGGTTGGGCGTGTCGCCGCTGGCGAGCCAGTGCTCGCCGAGGAGCATATCGAGGACTACTGCGAGGTAGCACCCAATACCTTTCACCCGCGTGCGCATTACCTGCTGCGCGTCACCGGTGACAGTATGATCGATATCGGCATCCATGACGGCGACCTGCTGGCCGTGCACCGCACGCGCAAGGCCGAGAACGGCCAGATCGTGGTGGCACGGATCGATGATGAAGTGACTGTAAAACGTTTCCGGCAGCGTGGCTCGATCGTACGCCTGATGCCGGAAAATCCTGATTACGAACCCATCCGTGTCGACCTGCGCGAGCAGGACCTGGCTATCGAGGGCCTGGGTGTCGGCATCCTGCGCAAGGAGATTGAGTAATGAATACAGCCAAACAACTGCATCACCTCGACGCCACAGACAGGAAGTCGGCCTGCGGCTCATCCCTGGTCACCGCGAGCGGTTGCCCGGTGCTCGATGACATGCTGCCCGGTGGTGGCTGGCCGAAGGGCGGGGTGGTCGAGCTGGTCGTGCCCGATGACCATGCCGAGGCCATCGACCTGGTGATGCCGGCATTACGACGGCTGAGCATGCAGGGGCGCTGGATTGCACTGGTGACGCCACCATTGCCGTCACGTGCAAGCGTGTTTACCGACCGGGAGATCAACGCCAACCACGTGCTGCAGGTAAATTCGCACCCGGGTCGCAGCGGCCTGTGGACGGTGGAATCCATGCTGCGCAGTGGCGACTGTGCCGCCGTACTCGCCTGGCCGGGTTGCGATACCGAACTGATGGACAAGCGCCTGCAAAAGGCGGCCATGCATGGCAAGTCACTGTGTGTGCTGTTCCGCTACGAGAGTGAGGCGACGCACCCGTCCGGTGTGGATGTACGCCTGAAAGTGGAAGTCAGCGAAGGCGCCCGCGCCGTGTACCGCGTCAACAGTCGCGGTGATGCCCTCTCGGGTGCTGCATTATAGAAAACGTAAACGACAGCCATCGCGCTAGCAAGAGCCAGAAACGACAACTGTAGGAGCGCCTTACAGGCGCGAAGATATCCGGCAAGTATCTAAAGGCCTGAAACGACAGTTGTAGGAGCGCCTTACAGGCGCGAAGATATCAGCCAAGTATCCAGAACCCCGAATCGACAACTGTAGGAGCGCCTTGCAGGCGCGAAGAAATCTGGCAAGTATCCCCGTAATAAAACCAACAATAACAGCCACGCGCCAGGCGTATTTAAATCAGAAACCTACCGCCTGGATCTCCGGTTCCCACTGCGGCTGCCGCCGAAAGGCATTCTCAAAGAACTTCTCGGTAGCCGCGATCAATTTGCGTTGCTCTTCATTAAGCGGTGACTCCAGTGTGCCAATCCGGGTCATCATCGCCAGTGTCGATGCGGCCTGCGGCTGACTGAACTGCCTGCAACTCGTTGCAAGAATCTTGTCCAGCCGGTCCAGCAAATAAACATCGTCGCGTATCAGGTGTGCACTGGCCAGTAGCAGATCCGCTGCCGCGTCATTGTCGAGTTTGAATTCCTGCTCGAACATTTCAAGCACGGTACGTTTCTGTCCGGTACTGATCTCACCCTCGCACTTCGCAGTACCGAGCATGAGCACGGCAGCGACATCCATCGGGTCGTCGAGGTTGTACAGCGGGTGTGTGCCGTACTTCTTGCGCCACTGCGAACGCCGGTACCACAGGAACGGGTTCAACGAGGCCGGGCTAAAGCCGGAACGTTGCAGCGCAACCAGTGCCCAGATGAGACCGGCAACGGCAGACAATGCACCCAGTACGATATGCATGTGAAAACTCCTGTGATCGTTCCAGTCTGTAACGGCCGGAAAGCGCAGGATTTTAAGCAGTGCGGACGTGGTTGTGCTGTTTGCGGTGCGCCTTCAGGTCAACGACTATCTTCAATATTATCAACAATATAAGAGCAAAAAGCGGGCTCCCCAATGCCAGGCTCAGGCCACCGCCGATGATGATGGTTACATGCATGATGGCAATACGCCGGTAAGGGCCGGACATTTCATCCTGGAGGTTCCCGGCGCGGTGCGCATCGTGACCGGGAAAATTAGCGAAGAACGAGATGCCGTGGCTCAGTACCAGTGCCAGCAGGGCAGGCCACAGTGTCACAAAGACCTGCCCGACCTCGGCCAGGCTGTCGCCGGGCCCGTCACCCGCGAATCCTTCAATGAAAATGCCGTAAATAAACAGGAAATGTACCGCCATGAATGCGCCGAAGTGACCCACAAATACCGGGCCGAGAAACAGGGTCAGCCAGCGGCGCGTGACGGCCAGTTTCAACAGGTGGTAGA
>CAWKAE010000015.1:0-29116 GCA_963847565.1 uncultured Halobacteria archaeon | reverse complement strand
ACAGGAACTTGAACAGGCTGTCGAATTGCTCGGCGTAACCAACATCATCGGCACCGTACTGAACAAGGCTGAAAGCTAGCAAGTCCGGCCTGACTGTATGTACGAGTCCTTCTACAAGCTGAAAGAAAAGCCGTTCACGCTGCTGCCGGACCCCGGCTTCCTGTTCCTCAGCAAGAAACACCAGATGGCGCTGTCGTTGCTCGAATACGGGCTCAACGACCATGCCGGCTTTACCGTGATCAGTGGCGAGATCGGCGCCGGGAAAACCACGCTGATTCGATACATGCTCAACAACATGGAGCATGAATACACCGTCGGACTCATCTCCAACACGCACCGCTCGTTTGGCGAACTGCTGCAGTGGATCCTGCTCGCCTTCAATCTTGAGCACAAGGATATGAGCAAGGTTGAGATGTACGAACGCTTCACCAACTTCATCATTGACGAGTACGCACAAAACCGTCGCACGGTTCTCATCGTCGATGAAGCGCAGAACATGGACGCGGAAACCCTGGAAGAACTGCGCATGCTGTCCAACATCAACGCCGACAAGGACCAGGCCCTGCAGGTCATCCTGGTGGGCCAGCGCGAACTGCGTGAAACACTGAAACGCCCGGATCTTATCCAGTTCGCGCAGCGGATTACCGTCGACTATCACCTTGAGCCACTGTCCGTGGATGAAACCACCGGTTATATCCGACACCGCATGCAAACCGCCGGTGGTGATCCGAACACATTCTCACCCGCCGCCTGTGCAGCCGTGCATCGTTACAGTAATGGCGTCCCGCGCCTGATCAACCTGTTGTGTGATACCGCACTGGTCTATGGCTATGCAGAGCAAAGCGCGTACATCAGCGCAGCCCTGGTCACCGATGTTGCGCGTGAAAAACAGCAGGGCGGAATCTTCCCCATCTATGCCGTTGCCCGGCACGAGCCAGGCGACGATGAGACGCTGCACGCCGACGAAACCGTTAGCGATGCTGAAAACACGGCACCCGTTACCACGCGCATGGAAGAAAATACCGGGCCGGACGACATCTGATGCGACGCAGCAGAACACAGCACCCAAACAAGGACCCGTCTCCATCGAATTGGCCCCGCTGCCAGCCGAGACCCCCGAGCCACCACGCGCAGCAGCAATACCTGGCATTACCGACTATGCATCACACGACAGCAGCACAGTCGTCCTGAAAGACACGTTCGCTGATCGCAACCCTCCACAGGCACAACCGGCTTTGAGTGCGGAAGACGAGTACCGCTGGCTGCATGGCGATAAAAAAAAAATTCTCGTCGTAGTCTGTTCGGCGGAGGAAGACTTGCGTCGGTATTTATCAAGACTGTTAGAAGGTTATGGGTTTGATATAGCCGCGTCGATCCCGATCGAGGCTGCACAATTATCCCGGCTTGACCCGTCTACGCACGATGTATTGCTGATCGACCGCGACACATCGCACCCGCTACCGCAGGACGCAGCCGGCATTATCGCCGTCTCCGACAAACCTGTGCTGTACAACGATTCGAGCGTCACTGCCCACAGCCTGCGGGACGGCAATCCGGATTTCGGTCTGCAATTGTCTGAACGGATCCAGTCGCTGTTCACGGCCGCCGGCGTCAATATCGCCGCAGTAAAATAGCAAGGCAATCAATTATGAGTGAACCTGCCATTCTCGTTATTGGTGGTGCCGGTTACATCGGCTCCCACATGGTCATGGACCTGCTGCGCGCCGGTTACCCGACTGTCATCCTGGATAACCTGTCACGCGGCCATCGCGAACTGCTCCCCGGCGGCGACTTCGTAAACGGTGACATGGGTAAACCGGAAGACCTGCGAAAAATATTTGCTGAACACCCGATAAAAGCTGTCATGCATTTCGCTGCACATTCACTGGTCGGCGAATCCGTTGAACAGCCGCTGGCGTACTATCGCAATAACGTTGCCAATACGATCACCCTGCTCGAAGAAATGGAGCGGGCGAATATTCGTCATTTTATATTTTCATCAACCGCCGCTGTCTACGGGGAACCGGTCAGGACCCCGATCACGGAAGATCATCCCTGCGCACCGACCAATCCCTATGGGGCAACCAAGCTGGCAGTCGAACGCCTGCTCGCCGACGTCAGCCATGCCAGTGGCATGACATCGAGCATTCTGCGTTACTTTAATGCCGCCGGCGCTGACCGGTCCGGCAAGATTGGTGAACGGCACCAGCCGGAGACACACCTGATACCGCTGGTGCTGCAGGTCGCAACCGGTGAACGCGAATCGATCATGATATTCGGCGACGATTACCCGACCCCCGACGGCACCTGCCTGCGGGACTACGTGCATGTATCCGACCTCACCCGGGCCCACCTGCTGGCGCTTGAACACCTGCTCGCGGGTGGTGCCAATACAACCTACAATCTCGGCAACAGCACCGGCTACTCGGTCCGGCAAATCATCGACACGGCGCGCGAAATTACCGGCCATGCCATTCCTGCCGAAACGGTTGCACGGCGCGCGGGCGATCCGGCTGTGTTGATTGCCGATTCCGGCAAGATTCGCCAGGAACTCGGCTGGCAGCCAGCCTACGAAGATGTTGGCGACATCATTCGCTCTGCCTGGGATTGGCACCAGCAGGAAGCCGGCTGATACGGGATATCGGCGGATGCGCTACCTAAGCCTGGCCTGCGCCCTGCTCTGGGCCGGCACACTCTATTACCTGTCGGATCAACCCGGCATGGCCATCACGCCATTGTTCAGCCATCAGGACAAGGTCATGCATGTCGTTGCCTATGCCCTGCTTGGCATCTTCAGTATGGGTGTTTTGCCGAAATCGACCACGGGCTATCGTCCTGCCCAGCTTTGGGTAGTCACCGCACTAACCGGTGTGTATGGGCTGCTTGATGAGTATCACCAGAGCTTTATACCGGGCCGGTTTTCTTCCCTGGGCGATGTCATTGCCGACCTGACCGGCGGGTTCCTGGGTGCGCTGTTTGTTTACCTGCTGGCGCGGCGGCTTGCCCGTCGGAACATGCCGATGGCCGGTAGCGAATAATTCATACCCGCCGTAAATACAATCATTGTAGGAGCGCACCGCGTGCGCGAACCATCCAATCACCGTCATTCCCGCGCAGGCGGGAATCCAGCGGTGAGTTAACGATGATTGCCTGCGATATACACCATTGGAGAAAACACTGAAGTTACTCTGACTGTGCATGGCTGATGGGCTGGATTCCCGCCTGCGCGGGAATGACGGTTGAGAACAGACCAGTATGGATATTCGCGCAGGCCTGCGCCCTACCATGCCAGCTTCAAATTGTAGGAGCGGACGCTGTCCGCGAATGAATTCCCACGCAGCCCACTGGGTGCGCTGCTTGTTTACCTGCTGGCGCAGCGGCTTGCACGGCGAAGCCATGCCGATGACACGTAGCGAATGCAATCATTGTAGGAGCGGAGCGGATCCGCGAATGGTTCGCGCACGCGGTGCGCTCCTACAGTGCAGCTTCAAACTGTAGGAGCGGACGCTGTCCGCGAACAAACCAGTATCAATATTCGCGCATGCCTGCGCTCCTACGGTGCAGCTTCAAACTGTAGGAGCGGACGCTGTCCGCGAATGAACTCCCACGCAGCCTATTTATTCATCCAGGTACTGCGACCAGTCCCGGCTATCGTCGCCGAATACGAGAAAGAACGGGTTGAGCATCGAATCCTTGGTGTTGTAACGCAGCGGCTGCATGCCGGTATCCGTCACATAGCCACCGGCCTGCTCCACAACACACTGTGCGGCTGCGGTGTCCCATTCAGAGGTCAGACCCAGTCGTGGGTAGATATCTGCGACCCCTTCGGCAACCAGGCACAACTTTAGCGAGCTGCCCATGCCGACCATTTCGTGCTCACCAAGCCGATCGAGGAATTTATTCAGCGATTCGCCGCGATGCGAACGGCTGCCGACGACCATGACCGGGCCATCGCCAAGACGGCGGACATGAATCGGCTGCCGGCTCTCGTCGCTCACTTGCTTGAAGGCACCCTCACCGCTGCAACCCAGATACGTGGTGTCCGTCACCGGCACATGCACCACACCCAGCACCGCAACCCCGTCCTCGATCAGTGCAATGTTGACCGTGAACTCGCCGTTACGCTTGATAAACTCACGCGTGCCGTCAAGTGGATCGACCAGCCAGTAGGTAGACCAGCTCGCACGTTCGCTGTACGGCAGACTGGCGGATTCTTCCGACAGCACCGGGATATCTGGCGTCAACGACGCCAGTCCGTCAACAATGGCGTGATGTGACGCCAGGTCCGCCGCTGTCAGGGGTGACTTGTCATCCTTCTCTTCGACGGCAACATCTTCACTGTCATAGACAGCCAGGATTTTGCGGCCGGCATCACACGCAAGGTCAACGAGAGGTTCGATCAGCGTCGCAAGCTCGGGGGTTTTATCCGTCATAGTCCTGGTTCTTCCCTTGATAAAAATAAAATAGTTACACCACTGCCACAAAAACCAAATTGATTAAGCGGCAAAAAAGATGAATGGATACATGTGTACAAACTTAATTCATAGATTAAACATGAATCCCAATCGCCACAAATTGAAAAGAGCATCCCCTCTCCTTTATGCCCGTTCTTTGGGTGCTCCGGGAGAGGGCCAGGGAGAGGGGATATTTTATCAAACAGTTAATTAGATCCCCTCTCCCCCACCCTCCCCCTGAGGGGGAGGGGGTTTATGGGCAGCAGTAAAAGTTATTTGTTACCGGCAGGCATAAAATAAAATTCTGTCTCAAGCTTGCCTTCAAACCATGCCTCCGCCACGAGACCATGATCGTCTTGCCTAATGGTAAAACCCGGCTGCGCAGCCGGTACACTCTCCACCAGCTGCCAGTCGCCCGGTGGCAACCGAATATCCAATGTAACATGCATGGGATAGAAGCCATCAAGAAACCTGCGCATGAAGGGGCCATTGCGTACCACGAACCGGTCCGGCGCAAGCCGGTGCACCACGCGTGATTCCGCCCGCACACACAGGCTGGCAGCACTCGAGACATCCTCCAGCTGCACACTTGCACCCTCCACCCGCGCCTGACCGATACCGTGCGTGCTCACCACCGCCAGGTTGCGAACACGGCCACGCCGGTAGACGACCTGCGCGCGTGTGATTTCATCCAGCTGGGTATGGCACTGGTCGAGCTGTGCCCAACCATCGCGGAGACTCGTCGGCAGCAAGGTAATACGCGTGGTGTGCGCGTGCACCGGCCCGCCGGGCGGCACCGGCAACAACACGAGCACGCCTTCATTAACGCTGTCTGTATCGGCATCGAGCAGGAACGGATCCGGCTCATCCGCACCGGCGCTGGTCATGGTTACAGCAAGCAACGCCGAGCAGGCTAATTTCATCGCAAAAGGGCAGGTTTTCATCGGCAATTTTCCCCAACGAGTTTGCTACCATTGCCACTCATGACATTACGGACATGTTGCCCATGATTCCCTGGCACGATATCGACAGCGTTTTCCTCGACATGGACGGCACCCTGCTGGACCTGTATTTCGACAACCACTTCTGGCAGGAACATGTGCCGCTGCGCTATGCCGAGCATCATAATATGAGTATAGAGGCCGCGCGCGCTGAACTGGTACCCCGTTTTCGGGAGAAGGAAGGCACACTCGACTGGTATTGCGTGGAATACTGGAGCCGTGAGCTCAAACTCGACATTATTGCGCTCAAGCACGAGATCAATCACCTGATCGCCGTGCATGATCACGTGGCGGATTTCCTCGAATGGTTGCGGGCTTCGGGCAAACGAGTGGTGCTGCTGACCAACGCCCATACCCGGACAGTTGACCTGAAGATGCAAATTACCGGGATCGACCATGCATTCGACGTACTGATCTGTTCACATGAACTCGGTTTCCCGAAAGAAGACCGGCGTTTCTGGGATGCACTGACCGGCAAGGAACCGTTCAACAGGGAGTCGACCCTGTTCATTGACGACAGCCTGCCGGTGCTGCGTGCGGCACACGATTACGGCATACAACACATTCTTGCCGTCAGCAAACCTGACAGCCGCATGCCGGTGCGTCAGATTGATGAATTCAGGACGATCGAAGGATTCAATGAAATCATGCCGCAGAGCAATGACACTGGTGTCATCCAGGGGACCTCTGATTAATTATCAAAGCGCCGTCATTGCGAGCGCGATGTACATGGAGGTGGTGTGACAGGGAACCTCCTCCTTGTATTCCTCGCAATGACGAATAAATCAGGGATCCCCTATGCCTGTGCCAGGTTCCTGTCGCGATCTGCCGCGTAGCGGCCCCAGGTTCTGAAACGACGCTTGACGTATTTCAGCAGCGCGGCATAGTCCTGAAAATACAGGTCGAAACCTTCTTCAGACGGCTGGTCGAATTCGCAAAAGTCATTGGTATATTCGCGACAGATGGTCGGCCGGTCATCGTAGATACCACAGCGCCCGTCTTTTGCCAGGTGGTTACAGGGATTGTTTATCAGCAGGTACCAACCGTCTTCATCCTTGTAAACCTGCACATCGCGATGCGAGATCTGCCACAGCATGTGGTCGAAATCATGCATCGAGCGTGGCGTAACCATCTTCTCGGTAATGTAGGTACAGCACTTGGAGTTGGTACAGAATCCGCACTTGTTTTCCGTCGTGATTTTTACGCCGACCGGAATATTCTTGACGACTTTCATACTTGCCCGACCCGTGTTTGTTAAATGTGTTGCGGAAGCAACGATAGCACCATAATCGCGGATTGTCCTGCCCCGTTAGTGCAACGGCCTACTCGGCAGAAAACTCGAAACGATCGAATACCGGGCTGTCAGACACCAGCCGCCCGGTACGCACATGAATCTCACGCCCGCCGACATCGATCGTCATGGCGCAACCCGCAGCAAATAAACCCGCGGATGCCACCAGCGTCGCCGCAATGTCCTGGTCTTCCTCAGCAGGCAGGAATAACGCCGGTACAGCATCGGCGTCCGGCTTATCCGGCAGGCTGCAATAAACCGGCCCGACACCGCCGGCAATCAACTGCACACCCGACTCCATACCGCTACCCGGCAACACCCGTAACGAGCGAATACAGGCCAGTCGCAGCATTTCCTGGCCCGGCTCACCCTCGATCACACCCAGCAGGTCACCGACACGCGCATCACCGGCGCCACCCGCCTCGACAAACAGCTTCATACCGTTCTCGCTGCTATCAAGTACACGACAGGCCAGTGGCGAGCTATCACTTGTGGAAGAGTCCGGCGCGTTTCCAGCGGAGACACGCATGAGTTGTGCATGTATTTCCCCAAGCCCCACCACCAGGCCCACCCAGCGTCCATCGCGATGGCGCTGCTCGCGCCGCAGACTGGCGCCCTGTTCGGCCGGTTGCAGACGCTGCAAAACCATCGCCTCCGGGCTGCGCTGGCGAACCCGCTCGGGAATGTCGTCGAGCCGTGCGCGCAACAGGCGCAGCATATCCGTGGCATCCAGCAGGTAGGGAGTGGCGATTTCCGCAGGCGACTTAAGCGTCGTGCAGGCAACCGGGCAGGTATCGCTATCGACATCAAGCAGAAACAGGCCACTCCCGTTACCCGCCCAGCTACCGCCCTGGACAACACGACACGCGTCAACATGTTCCCGCAGCACGTCTGCCAGCAGGCCGAGTTCACCTTCTGCCAGGCGCTCCGTGTCTGTCAGCGACAGCAACATACCGAGCTTGTACAGCCCGGCCGTGCCAGGACCCTGCTGACCCGCCCCGGCGGTTGACTTCACGTCCAGCAGACCTGCCCGACGCGCATGGTGGTATAACTGGTGCAGGTCGTAATAAACCCGGGGTGGCACACTGCGATAGTAGCGAAAACAGTCCTGCAACACGAAACACAGTGCGCCAATAGCCCGGTTAAGTGCTTCGCCGGAAATTTGTCCCGCGCCCTGCTGCTCCATGACAGTCAGCTTGTAGCCGTTGGCGAAGTTATCAAACAGGTCCGCCGCAGCGGCAATAGTTTCGTGGCGTTGCCCTGTAGACATCGAGTGCTGCCGGATTTGCAGCGGCCCCACCGTTTCGAACAACCGCAGTACGACCGGGTGATAGACCTCAAGACACTGATAACGCAGCGACGTGTCAATGCGCTGTTCGTTCAGTGCCGACAGTGCACCACTGACCAGGCGAACTGTTGCCAGGGCGTTCATCTGCGGCAGATCCGCCACCCACGATTGCAGTCGTGCAGGATTGAGCTCTACCGTCGGGTCAGAGTAGTCGTGTTGTGTTGGAATTGATAACGTCAGCACATCCATGGGCTATTCGTACCTGGCGTGTTTCAGAAACTGCCGGTCGTCTTCAGAACATAACCACCTGAAGCATCCGGCTGCATCATGCTGGCAAGCAGGTTACGGGTCGCAGCGTCCACACTGTCGGCAGGCCGCAGCACAAGATCCACATCGTAGCGGCCGCCCGGCGCAAGCGCGATATCGCCCGATAAACCGAGTTCACCCCCCTTGACCACCGTGCCGATGATCGTGTCAGCATTATTTTCCAGGCTCAGTCCGATCTCACCCAGCGGCAATACCAGCGGCGATTCGATCGCGGCATCTTGCCAGTCCGCCGTCCCGGTTAATGTCTGCAACTGTGCATTTTCAATATCGAATGACGCCAGTGAAACGTTCAGCATACCGCTGGTTTCCAGCTCCATCGGGGAGAACCGGTTGACCAGCGGTGCCGGTGCAAGCTGCATCTCGAGCGCGCGTCCGTGGACATTCCCACCCGGCCCGATGCCAATATTGAGTCGGCCGGTATTGTCAGGATGGGTGAAAGACAGCCCGTACTCAATGCGCAGCAATAACAGCGCCTGTGGCCGGAATTTCCACGCGACCGTACCGAGCGGGAACCCCTTGAAGTTCGCGGGAAACGAGCGACCGGAAAAAACCGAACCGCTGACTGTACCGAGCTCCAGCCCGGGCAGTGCCGCCTGCAACTGGTCGCGAATAAAACCTGCCGGGAAATTTACAACCAGTATCAGCAAGTAGACTGCCGCGCCGACAGCCAGGTAACGCCAGGCACGTTTCACGAATCGGGGGCCTGCAGCGTCAGGCGTGCGTTGATCTTGCCGACCGAGCCGTCTACCCGCTCCATCGATGCGCTGTCAATTCCAATACCGTACGTACTGCTTATTATGCCCAGCCATTTAACAACCTGGTCGAACGACGCATCCTCGAGCCACACACGCACGTTATTACTGCCCTCCGGCTCGACGCGCTTGAGTGACGGTCCCAGTCCGTTTGCACGGGCCGTGCTGTCCGCCATTGCCAGCAGTGACTTGCCACCCAGGCCACGTGCAGCGGGTCCGCGTGCACGTTGCAGCTGCTGCAACTGCCCGGCACTCTGCGTCATCCACGCCGCTGTCTCGCGCTGTGCTTTAACACGGGTTTGCACGGTTTCATGACTGGTCTGCAAGGGCGACCAGATCAGCGCATAGACCAGGAACAATGCGAACACGACTGCAGCGGCAACCACCATCAGCTGTTCACGCCCGCCGAGGCTTTCGAACCATGCCTTCATGAGTCCGCCCCCTGGATGCGCAGGCGCGACTGTACCCGCTGGTCCTTGCCGGTTGTCGCTGACTGAATCTCCACCTCGAGTTCGCCTTTCCCTGCCAGTGACTGCTTGATCGTATCGAGAACCTGCAGATCAGGCACCTTGATGTCGAGATCCAGCCGGCCACCGCGGAACGTTATCCCGCCGATCTCGATACCCTGCACGTCCTTCAGGACAGCACCGGTCTTGCCAAGCAGCACCAGGAAACTGCTGCCTCCCTGCCCGCCCTGCAGACGGTCAAGCGCCTGCTGCATCTGCACACGCGGGTTAACCAGTCGCCTGGTTCCCGGCATGGCCTTGCGGAATGTCGCCTCGATATCGGCCTGTAACTTTTCGCTTTCCTTGCCGAGCCGGTAGCTGTCGAATCCGGTCGCAAAAAAACTGACCAGGACCGCAGCCAGTAACAGGATGGCCGTCGGGCGCCAGGGTTTCAGTACGCGCCGCCACTCACCGGACCGGCTGAAACTGCCCTGCAACAGGTTGATCTGTTTTGTCCCGAGACCCTGCGCAAAAATACCGAGCGGGTCCGCTGCAAATTCCTCGACATTCACCTGACCACCGTAACCGGTGGTATCCGGCGTCTGACTGTCCTGGTTGACGTACATGTGTACCAGCGGCAACGGCTGATCTTCGCCGGATGATTGCGATGCCAGCAGCATGCCGAGATTGTCACTGTCGACAGCAAATCCGCTCGCGGCACCGGTCCTTACCGAGGCGATATCCTGGCTGACCAGCACGCTGGTTTCACCTGCGTTGTAGGGTATGGCAAGAATTTCGGGGATCACTGCCTGAACGTCCAGCCCGGCCTCGGCCAGCCTTGCCAGCAATGATTCGAAAGAAGCTGCGGTTGATCACGACAACCGGCCAGCGATCATCTGCTGAAGATTCACCCAGCGCAAAGTGCAGATTTTCCACTTCGTCAGACAACTGGTCTTCAAGCGTATAGGGAACGGCGCGCAGCAGTTTCTGGCGGTTCTTGCCGGGAATCGTGACCTCGGTCAGCAGGCAGTCGGTACCTGCAACCAGCACCACCACGCGCAACCCGGCCGCCTCTTCTGCAGCATTCTGCAGGGTGCCGGCATGGATACTGCCCTGCGGCGTCCCTTCAGGCCCGAGACGCAGCCACCGCCATGTCTCGGTTGCGACAGAATCCGCCCTTAATAACAGCGTGTTACGCATATCCTGGCTTCATTCTCCTTGGTGGCGGCTATCCTAGCAGAAATCGCCGCTGCTGTTGTCGGCATGTGCCGCAAATTCATGATACTAACCGCTATTCTCCGGCGGTAGCAGGAAATGACGCGCACGCGTACGCATAAACACCTGCAGTACCGCGTCCTCTCGATTGAGCAGGCTGTTCAAGCGGGCCCGCCCGCCACCAACGACCACGTCCGTCAACACGCGAAACCAGTTGCTGTCGACGCCAACCGAGACCGCTAACGTTAACCCCGCCAGCGGGTCTGCGGCCAGGAATTCATCCGGCGTTTTAAAGGCCTCCTCATCACGCGTGGCGATCAGCGCATCTACATCCGCCTGGTCAAGGTCAACATGCAGGGCCAGTAACACCTCGGGCGTGGCGGTATTGACGTTGATCAGGGTCGCAGTCGGCAGTGCCGTGACATGGGGCGCAAGTATTTCCATTATCTCCGGTGTAAATCCCTGTACCAGGCGGAGTTCGGAAATATCAACCAGCCGGCGATTCGCCGCCCGGTAGGGCGGGTCCAGCAGCAGGTAGGTTTCGTCCTCCACGCCCCCCGGGAATGTCACATCACGATCGCTGTCGATCCAGTCGACCAGCGCCGTGGCCAGTGACGGATCCAGCTGCAGACGCTCCAGCAGTTGCTCGAAAGTATTTCAGGTTCTGCGCGCTTCAACCGCACCGGTCATCACTCACCAGGTTGTTGACATTGAAGCGGCCCTGCAGGTCATCGATGCGCCCGTCGACCAGTCCGCCCTCGACAGCAATCGGCGGCAGTGACGTCGCCCAGTCATCCTGGTATGAATCGGTCTCATTGTCTTCGCCATCACGTCGCAGAATGACCTGCGCCCAGCTTTCCGCCGCCAGTGCGTAGGTATAGGCCTGTTCGCCATGCAGCAGATTGCCGGCACGGCGCATATCGACATGCAGGCGCGTCGCCATCGCAACCGCCGCGACCGTGGCCAGTGCCACAACCAGCAAGGCCGTGACCAGTGCGACACCTTGCTGGCCGCTGTTCATGGATATTTCGTTGACTGTTTTGCGCACTCATTGTGGCAACCGGAACAACCACACCAGCTCGCCGAAATGATCATGCTCGAGGGTAATTTCCAGCGCCTTCGGCAATTCGACCTTCCTCGCAGCCAGTGGATTATCGAGGCTGTCCTGCCCGGTTGTACCGGCGTCCGCTGCCGGCCAGCTACTGTGCCATTCCCCGCCGGGCGACAGGTAACGCACCGACATGTTACTGACCGCTTCCGTCAATGGCTGTTGTAATGGCAGGCTGTCCTGTGCGCGATCCAGCACCTGCCAGCTATAACGCACCAGTGCATCGTCTTCAAATGCATAACCGACACGCTGCAGACTGCTGCGCGGCCGGCCCAGCGGGTTACTCCAGCCACCGCGGGTAAACTCCAGGGCCTCGCTCCCCGCCAGTGCCGGCGATTCATCGCCATATTCGCTGCGTATCGGTCGTGGCACGATCTGTTCGACATCTCGCTGCATGACCAGGTACAGCTTCTGCAACTCGGCCAGCCGGTCCGCCACCTCGCCCGTGCGCGCATGCTGGTCAAGCACGCTGCGTAAACCGCTGTAGGACATGACGGACAGCAGGCCGAAAATCGCCAGCGCGATCAGCAGCTCGAGCAGGGTAAAACCGCGTATTTTCCTGTTGACGTGAATCATGATGAATCGGGCTGGCGGAGGAATCCGCTCAACGTGGTCAGCGGCGTATTTTCGTCCGTATCGGACAGCATGACTTCCACGTCGATACGACGCAGTCGCGCCTCGTCAGTTTGTGAAATCCGTGCAAGCCAGCGCCACTCCTTGCCACCCATTTCCTGCGTACCCTTGCGTTCGCCAACGCGCGGCCATTCGTTGCCGACCTGGAATTCGACCACAACATTGCGCGCAACCCAGTTTGCCATCGAACGCGCATGCAGGTGTGCGTGGCTGCCGGTAAAGTCGCTGCTTGCCTTGATGATTGCACCCATGGCAAACGCCAGCACGGCCAGTGCGACGAGAATTTCCAGTAACGTAAATCCGCGACTGTTACGCATCACAGCGTCTGCCCGCGCTCCGTGACAATGTTACCCATAATGGACACATTCATATGGTACTGCGCAGTACTTTCGGTGGACTCGAACACCACTGTAAAAGGCGTCACCTCGCCACTGGAAAGTATGAATACATGCGGTGTAATTGCATCATCGTCGGTTGGCTGGCCGGGAAACACGGGCGCATCTCCCTCAAGTTGCAGGCGTAGCGCAAGCACGTCCGGCAAAGTGTACGCATGCAACAGGCGATCATTCTGCGGAATCTGCCAGCCGTCCTGTTGCAGCAACATAAATTCGTAACCATCCTCGGTAAACCGGATGCCCAGCTCGTCGCCGCGAATAATCGCCTCGTCGGCTGCCAGCGCGACCAGTGTCTCCAGACGGTGAACTTCCCGTTCCATCAGTTCGGCGACATCGTCACCGCCGAACGACAGCATGGCAAAGGTAAAGATGATACTGATCAGGACCAGCACCACCATCAGTTCCAGCAGGGTGAACCCTGCACCGGCAGCCGTAGTGCGCATACGGAGATGACTGTGAGTCGGGTAATTACACGTCATGGTAAGCATAAGTGCGGCGGTCCCTGGCTTAACCCTGCGCTGACCGTGACTGCCGCATCACGTCGCTCACCACATTGGCAGGGATTAGAAACAGCGGACCCCGGGATGTTTACTGCATGTTCCAGTTGCCGATGTCGTCGTCACTGGGCTGCTGATCCGGCCCCAGCGAGAACACGTCAATTGAACCGTGTGTGCCCGGACTCAGGTACAGGTAAGGTTGTTTCCAGGGATCGAGTGGCATGCGATCAAGGTATCCGCCGTCCTTCCAGTTTGCCGGTTCCGGCGAGGATGGCTTGGTCACCAGCGCTTCCAGGCCCTGGTCAGTCGTCGGGTAGTTAAAGTTGTCCAGTTTATACAGGTTGAGCGCCGCTTCGAGCGAACGAATATCCTGTCGCGCCTTGGTCTTGCGCGCCTGTTCCGGGCGATCCATAACTTTCGGTACCAGTACTGCGGCGAGTATGCCGAGGATCACAACCACAACCATCACTTCGATCAGGGTAAAACCTGACAGCTTTTTTGCATGCATCATAAACGGGTCCTTGCCGACTACAGGATTGTTACCGGCCAAGTCGCCGGTAACCGTGTGACTCATTCTAATGTGTTTTGGTTCAGGGAAACAGGGACTGGTACGCAAAATTCCCTGCCTGCTCAATCGACAAGCGCAACCTCAACCCAGTGCGAGGCGGTCGCGCACCTTGAGCGCATAGAGATGGCGCTCGGCATCCACGAGGTGCTGACCCCAGTGAATCCGGTAGGTGGACTGCCAGGCCTCCGCCGCCCGCTGCGGCCAGACCTCATCGAGCAGTTCCAGCCCGTAGCTCAGGTCGAAATAGATATCCGTCAGGTCATCCGCAAGACTGCCTGACATGTGCATTTCTTCCGGGGCAGCGTCGAATTCCAGCCAGTAACTGTCGCGCTCACCAAGCACCCGCCGCAGGTGACTGTACAACTCGAAGCGCTCATCGAGATCGACCTCGTGCGGCGGGATATCCCCGGCATCGAATGCGTTTAATGCGGTCACGGCCGCGTGCAAACGCGGCATCATGTCAAACAACGGCTCCAGCGAGCCATCTGACACCTGTAGTGTCCGGTCAATCAGCCGGCAGAAATTTTCCGCCACTTCGACCATTTCGGATAGTGCCTCGGTTAATGATTTATGCGTCATTCAGTAATCCCGGCCTCCCTGGTCAATTATTCCGGCATGCAGGCACGGCACCTGCCCCGCCCCGGCGTCACACTACCAGTGTAGACAATTTGTCCCCGCCTGCAGCATCAGATCTCAATCATTTCAAAATCTTCCTTGCCGGCACCGCATTCCGGGCAGACCCAGTCGGCCGGAATGTCAGCCCAGCGGGTGCCCGGCGCAAACCCGTCTTCCGGCAGCCCATCGGCCTCTCGGTAGACAAATCCACATACCGCACACAGGTATTCCCTTAAATCACTCATTTTCTAACCACCTGGATAGCTTGCCGGGATCGGCTGATCGGGTAATTTTGACGGATGATGGGGGTCAGCGTCGATGGATTTGTTGCATACCGCCAATTTCGTTCAGAACACCAGGCATTTCAACCGGCTCTGCCCCCGCGCACCTCGGTTCGGCAGCATTTCCGTTATTATCGCATCCATGAATAAAATTCCTGTTGTCATGACCTTTGGCGGACACGACCCGTCCGGTGGCGCCGGCCTGCAGGCCGATATCGAGGCACTTGCCAGCCAGGGCTGCCACGCCACCCCGGTAATAACCGCACTGACTGTGCAGGACACGCGCAATGTCCTGGACTTCTCGCCCGTCCCGGCCAGCCATGTCATCGCCCAGGCCCGGGCCGTGCTGGAGGATATGCCGGTTGCCGCCTTCAAGATCGGCATGCTCGGTAGCATCGAGATTACCGAGGCAGTGCATTCGATCCTGACCGACTATCCTGACATCCCGCTGGTGCTGGACCCGGTACTCGCCTCCGGTGCCGGCACACAATTGGCCGAGGATAATTTACCACGGGCGATTTGCGAGCGCCTGTTACCGCTGACAACCGTACTGACACCCAACAGCCTGGAAGCACGCCAACTCGCGCCGACCGCTGATAACCTGGACGACTGCGCCATTGCCCTGCTCGAGCAGGGCGCCGAGTTTGTGCTGCTGACCGGGACACACGAACAGACGACACACGTGGTCAACACCCTGTACCAGGGTCAAAGCCAGCTGGAATCGTTTACCTGGGAACGCCTGCCGCACAGCTATCACGGTTCCGGCTGCACACTGGCGTCTACCATTGCTGCCATGCTGGCGCACGGTCTTGATCCGTTCCAGGCCTGCCATGAGGCACAGGACTACACCTGGAATGCACTCTCGCACGGCTACCGTCCCGGCAAGGGACAACACCTGCCGGACCGCCTGTTCTGGACACGACAGGATAGCCAGTGAAACTGGCCGTACCCGCTGCCGGCCTGTACGCGATTACCGACAGCACGCGACTGGCGGACACGCGCATGGAAGACGCCGTCGCGCAGGCCATTCGGGGTGGCGCGCGCATCATCCAGTACCGCGAGAAACACCTGCACGGACAGGCGCTGGATGATACTGCCGGCAAACTGGCAGACCTGTGCAAGCGCTGCGGCGTTCCGCTGATTATCAACGACGATATCGAGCTGGCGATGCGCAGCAACGCCGCCGGCGTTCATCTCGGCAAGACCGACCGACCGCTCGCACAGGCGCGCGCGCAACTGGGGCCGGACGCCATCATCGGGGTGTCCTGCTATAACAGTGTAGAACGCGCCCTGGATGCGGCCGCAGCGGGTGCCGACTACGTGGCATTCGGACGGTTTTTCCCTTCGGGCAGCAAGCCGGATGCCAGTCACGCTGAACCCGGCGTGCTGACACGCGCGCGTGACGCGCTGACAATCCCGCTGGTCGCCATCGGCGGCATCACGCCCGACAATGGCAGCCAACTGCTGGCCGCCGGCGCTGACCTGCTGGCGGCCATCGACGGCGTGTTCGGCCAGGCGGATATCGAGGCGGCGGCGCGGCGTTATGCCGAATTGTTCAACGTGCACGCCCGGTGAATAATTAAGGACACTCTGATTAATTCAAATTATCTTCGTCATTGCGAGCGCAGCGAAAAATCGTCTGAACGGAATTTTTCTGCGCAGTGGGATTGCCACACCGCTGTCGCGACCCGCAATGACGTGTACGATAGACAGGGTAGCGTATTTTCCGTGTGCTCGCGGGAATTACGCGGTGATAATAGATATTTTCAATGCCAGAGGCTGTATAGATGACCCGCTCACATGACCTGTTCCAGTCCGCCTGCCAGCACATTCCCGGCGGCGTCAATTCACCTGTCCGCGCCTTCAAGGGCGTCGGTGGCGACCCGGTTTTTTTCAGCCGTGCCGAGGGGCCCTGGCTGTATGACGCCGACGGGAAACGCTATATCGACTACGTCGGCTCCTGGGGACCGATGATTGCCGGCCATGCGCATCCGGACGTAATCAAGGCGGTACAGGACATGGCCGGCAACGGGCTTGGGTTTGGCGCACCGACCGAGATCGAAACCGAGATGGCGGATTTCCTGTGCGAACAGGTGCCGTCCATGGACATGGTCCGGATGGTCAATTCCGGTACCGAGGCCACCATGAGTGCCATTCGTCTCGCCCGCGGCTTCACCGGCCGGGACCGGATCGTCAAATTCGAAGGTTGTTACCATGGCCATTCCGATGCCCTGCTGGTCAAGGCCGGCTCCGGTACGCTCACCCTGGGTGTGCCGACCTCTGCGGGTGTGCCGGTCGCTGTTGCGGCCCATACCACGACGCTGACCTATAATGATTCTGACGGTATAAAGACGGCTTTTGAGTCGATTGGTAGCGAAACTGCCGCGATCATTGTTGAACCTGTCGCGGGCAACATGAACTGCATTCCACCCGAACCCGGCTTCCTGGAGACCCTGCGCAGTGTCTGCGACCAGTATGGTTGCGTGTTGATTTTCGACGAAGTCATGACCGGTTTCCGCGTCGCACGCGGTGGCGCGCAGGGGCATTACGGTGTCCGCCCGGACCTGACCACGCTGGGCAAGGTGATCGGTGGCGGCTTGCCGGTGGGCGCCTTTGGCGGACGGCGCGACATCATGGAAAAGATCGCACCGCTCGGTCCCGTCTACCAGGCCGGCACCCTGTCCGGCAATCCGCTGTCACTGGCCGCCGGACTCACCACCCTCAGACTGGCAACAGCCGACGGTGTACACGACCAGCTGGATAAAGCGGCCAGTCGGCTCACCAACGGCCTGCAAGCGGCGGCCGACCAGGCCGGTATTCCCTTTACCACCAACCAGGTCGGCGGCATGTTCGGCTGCTTCTTCAGCAAGGAAAAAACAATCAGCCGCTTCGACCAGGTAACCGCATGCGACATTGAACGGTTCCAGCATTTTTACCATGGCATGCTCGAGGCCGGCGTGTACCTGGCGCCATCCGCCTATGAAGCCGGCTTTGTCTCCATGGCACACAGCGACGCGGTTATAGACGAGACCATCGAATGCGCAGCGCGGGTATTCGCAACGCTTGATTGACAAGCATTACCTGCCGCGATAACTCGCGACCTTACAGAGGGTAAAAAATGGCCACGGAATCCACGGAAGGACACGGAAAAAATCAGCCCGGCTTCGCCGGAACCCACTCGTCATTGCGAGCGAGGCGAAGCAGCCTCCCGAACGGTATTGCCCGTGTAACGAGTACGATTTATCAGAAATAGTATTGATTTTTTTCCGTGTCCTTCCGTGGATTCCGTGGCTAAATTATATTTATCAACACAGCCCGGACTAGCGCGTGACCTCATGGTAAAAAGAATAATCTGACACCAGCCCGATGAATGAACTGCTACAGACACTGCTCGACTGGATTGCACTGCATCCCTATGCATTCAACGCGGCGGTGTTTTGCATTTCCCTGATGGAGTCACTGGTCGTGCTGGGCTTGCTGATACCCGGCGCCGCCATGCTGTTTGGTGCCGGCGCGCTGGTCGCTACCGGGGCATTGCCGCTGTACCCCGTCCTGTTCTGGACCATCGCCGGCGCCATTACCGGCGACTTCCTGAGCTACTTCCTTGGCCATCATTACCACCAGCGACTGCGCGTCATGTGGCCTTTCCGGCGCTACCCGGAACTGGTCAACAGAGGTGTCGATTTCTTTGTACGTCATGGCGGCAAGAGTATATTCATGGCGCGTTTCATCGGTCCGCTGCGACCGATAGTGCCGGCCATTGCCGGCATGATGAACATGACGCCGGGCCGCTTTCTGCTGATCGATGTCTTCGCCTGCATCCTGTGGGCGCCTGCATACATCCTGCCCGGCATCGTCTTCGGCGCCTCACTGGGCCTGGCGGCCGAGGTCGCCGGCAGACTCGTAGTTTTGCTGGTTACAATCACCGCCTGTGTCTGGCTGGGTTTCTGGCTGGCAGGCAGCCTGATCAGGTTGTTACGCCCCCATGCCGTCAATGCGCTTGATCGCATTCTGAACTGGTCCCGCGACCACCCGCGCATCCAGCCGCTCGCCGGCTCCCTGCTTGACCCCGACCACCCGGAAGCGCGCGGCCTTGCCACCCTGTCTGCGCTGTTTTTTATCACGCTCTGGCTCCTGCTGCTGATATCGACCCAGGTATTGAACGGCCAGCTGCTGGGCGGCATTGATACCTACCTCTTTCATACCCTCGAACAGTTACGCACGCCCTGGGTTGATAGTGCGATGGTCTTTTTCAATGGACTTGGCAACCAGAAATTACTCGCCATCGTACTCACTGGCGGCTGTCTCTGGCTGTTCTGGCAGGGCCGGATACAGGCAGCCCTGCACTGGCTGGCCGCCTATCTGTGCGCAGGCCTGTTGACCTGGATACTGAAATTCACGGCGCGCATCGATCCGCCACTCGATTTTATCGACAGCTATTCTTTCCCCGGTGCACACACCACGATGAGCCTGGTCGTGTACGGCTTTCTCGCCCTGCTAATCGCACGTGAGTTACCCGTAACAAGGCGCTGGTTGCCCTACATGACGGCCGGCCTGCTGGTGGCACCGATTGCATTGTCACGTGTTTACCTCGGCGCACAGTGGTTCTCCGATGTGCTGGCGGGCGTCAGCCTGGGCGTTATCTGGGTCACCCTTATTGGTATCGCCTACGACCGGCACCCGGCACCCCGCCTGCCGGTCAGACGGCTGTTGCTGGTTGCCACTACCCTGCTGCTGGTTGCAGTCAGCTGGCAAACACGTCTTCATTATTCTGCAGAACTGGCGCTGTACGCGCCACGCATCCAGACGCAAGTCGTCAGCCAGGACGACTGGATAAACAGCGACTGGCAATCGCTGCCCGTCCACCGTATTGATATCGAGGGAAAACACGACCAACCGATAAACTTTCAATGGGGTGGTTCACTGTCTGCGCTGCAACAGGTACTGGCGTCACAGGGCTGGTCGCCTGCACCGGCCATCAATCCGGTCAGTGCGATGAACTGGCTGGCGCCGGAACCGGCAATTTCAGCGTTACCGGTATTGCCGGAGGTCAATGATGGTCGGCACCAGGTGCTGCTGATGATTGCGCCACGTGATGCCGCGGAAAACAACCTCACTGTGCTCAGACTCTGGCCATCCGACCGACAGCTTGAAGACAGCGGCGCCCGGATCTGGGCAGGCAAGGTCGCCACGCTGTACGTCGAAGACCAGTTGCGGTTAATCAGTTATTTGCGTGCAGCCGATGATTACATCAAGCCACTGGATGTGCTGTTCACTTCACTGGAAAACAGTTCGATGGTGGAGACGCGCCTGGTAAAACGCACGGTCCCGGCACAAAGCCGTTACTGGGACGGAAAGGTATTACTCGCCTGGGAGGATTCCTGAGCGGCGCACGTGTCTGCAGTAACACCGCTGTCGACCGCGCGCTCCAGGTGGGATAACAGCACGCGGCTGTTAAACGGCTTGGTCAAGTAACTGAAAACACCGCGATTGGCAGCGTTAAATGCATCGGGAATGGTACCGTGCGCAGTCAGCACCAGCACCGGCAATGTCGGGCGTGATGCATGCACCCGGTCAAACAATGTCATCCCGTCCATGCCGCCCATCTGCAGGTCCGTCACGATAACATCGGGATTGTTTTGCTCAAGTTGCGCAAGCGCTTCTTCGCCGCTCGTCATCGCCCTGACATCGTAGCCGGCAGCAGTCAGGCGAATCGACAACAACCGCAACAAGTCACGATCATCATCGACCAGCATTACTACCGGCTTATGCGGCATGAGTCACCTCGTGCTTATTGAACACTCTTGGTCACTTCCGGTGACCGTGACCCCTCACGACCGGACGTATCGTAAGTACTCATCGCCAGGTAATACGTGCCGGATGGCAGGTTACTGACTGTCACTGACGTCGCTGCACCGTTAGTCTGATCGTACGACCCTGAATAGTTGCCGCGACTGGTACCGTAGTAAATCCTGTAACCACCGATTTCCGACAACGACAGTGCGACTGCCATCAGAGCGTGCCGATGGCGCGGTCCAGCGCAGACTGAGACTACCGGTCGTGGTAGTTGAACCACCGCCGCCGGTACTGCCACCTGTTGAGCCACTGCTGCCTGAACCGCTATCGCCCTGCGCATAAACCGTCTGGTTTACCGAACTGACCTGGGCCGATGAGGCAAACGGTATCGCATTAACAGCGTTCGTCAGGCCGTTGGTACTACTCGATGGCAGCACATTTGATACGGCACCTGGTGTGGCGCCTGCATACAGACCGCTCACGACCGTGGAAATATTTGCGACAGCAGCACTATTATCCATGGCCTGTACTGCAGCAATGGCAGTACGGAGTTCGGACAGCGCATCGTTTGTCACCCGTACACTACCGGTTAACTGGCTGCTGGATATACCCGGATAGGTACTCAGGATTGACTGATCGATAATGTTGGTGGCAATGACACCGTTAACCCGCAAGTTATTACTCAGCGTCTCGACCAGCACCTGCGCGGTGACTACATTGAACACAGCAGTAAGTTTTGCATTGGTGCCACTGGCGCCAAGTCCGTCCGGGTGGCCGTCAACCATGTCGGCGGCAATGGCACGAACAACGCTATTCCCGTTGATCTGCGCACCGCTTGCATTCATGCGGTCGCGGGTACGGCGGATCGCCTCACCCAGCGCCTCGCTCGCCTTCACCAGCTTTGCCACGTTACCCGTGGTCAGCGGCGAGGTAATCGGGTCCGGCAAGGACGATCGGTCCAGGCCGAACGTCAACCGGCCCATGACCAGCGACTTGGCCGTATTTATATTTGTAATTAGTTCAGTCCACCCGGCAGTCGCCTGGCAACCTGTGAGACCAGCGTCGAAAACGGGTTGACGTTGACGATCGTGTCCTGCGGATAGGCCTTGAAAGATTCCATCTGGAAATCAGGCTGCCGACCGGTTACCAGGTCAGTACCGCCGCTGACCACCAGCTGAATCGGGTAGTCGCCGGCTTCAGGCGTGATGCGTGCCTGGTAGGCCGCATTGCGGTCGCTGGTGATCGTGCCCAGCGTTTCACCCTGGGCACTCAGCACCGTGACATTGGCACCGGTCACCGGGCCATCGCCGATACTGCCGCCGAACACGACTACGCCGGAAGACGTACTCGACCGCCGTCGAACCAACATCGATAGAGCCGCCGCCACCGCCACCACAGGCCGCCAGCATCAGTGTGAAGAAACCGGCAAGGACCACGCGCAGCAGGCGTCCCGGGGATAATGAATATGTCTGGAGTGTGTAAGAGTTTCGCATGCCCCACCTAATGCAAGGACAGTGCCAACCACATAACTTATTGATTAATAGTAACTAAGAATGTCATTCAACACAGCGCGGGCTGCCCTGCACCCGGCAAGCCAGGCATGTTCAGCAGGCGGAACCTGGCTGGCTGAAGTACAGGAAAATTCTAATAAGAGATTACGAAACAATAAGGTAGCTGGAAGGCGGCGGTGTCAAACAAGTACGGTTTTTCGCCTTAAAACACAGGTTGACACGAACCGCGAAATTGTCGCCAATTCACTACAAGGGAAAACAACATGCATTTCAGCAACTTAGTTGGGGTCGGCAATTACGCGTCCGCAAACGGCGACAAATAGCCTAAAAACAATAACTTTCGGCGGGTTTTATCCGTTGAGCCGATCAGTCCGCAGGGCCTTGAATTGCGGGGGGCTGAGCTGGTGCTTGTGCAGCAGCTTGTAGAACTCGGTGCGGTTACGCTTGGCGATACGCGCCGCCTGCGCGACGTTACCATTGGTGATCTGCAGCAGCTGGGTCAGGTAGTCACGCTCGAACTGACCGCGCGCCTCCACAAACGACGGGATATCACCTAATTCGTTACGCAAGGCGCGCTGCACCAGGCTCGCCGGAATCAAGGGCGTGGTCGACAGCGCAACCGACTGCTCAACAACGTTGACCAGCTGTCGCACATTGCCTGGCCAGGCGGCATACAACATGGCTTCCTGCGCCTCGGACGAGAAGCCGGTGACACCCCGCTTGGCGGCATCCGGGAATTGCCGCAGGAAATGGTTTGCCAGCAAGGTAATGTCTTCACGGCGTTCCGCGAGCGAGGGTAGCTCCAGGTTAACCACATTCAGGCGGTAGTAGAGATCCTCTCTGAAGGTGTTTTCCGCCAACGCCTTATCCAGGTCCTGGTGGGTCGCGGAAATGATCCGCACATCGACGGGCACGGACTCGGTCGCACCGACCGGTCGTATTTCCCGTTCCTGCAATGCGCGCAGCAGCTTGACCTGGAAACTTAACGGCATATCGCCGATCTCATCGAGAAACAGCGTGCCACCATCGGCCGCCCGGAACATGCCCGGGTGGTCGCGTGTTGCGCCTGTGAATGCACCTTTCTTGTGACCGAACAGTTCGGATTCAAACAGGGTTTCCGGTATGGCACTGCAATTCAGTGCAACAAAAGGACGTTGCGCGCGCGGGCTGGCATTGTGGATGGCCTGCGCCAGCACTTCCTTGCCGGTTCCGCTCTGCCCCTGGATAAGTACACTGGTATCGCTGTCTGCAATGAGACGCGCCTGTGTCAGCAGGTTTTCCATGAGCGGGCTGCGTGTCACGATTGCCTTGCGCCATTCGTCAGAGGCGCCGGCGTCTTCATCCGCGCCGCCCTCTGCGGTCAATTTCAGCGCCCGTGCAATATGCTCCTCGAGCACCTTGCTGTTGAATGGCTTGGTCAGGTAACTGAACACACCACGGCTGGTCGCATCGACCGCATCGGGGATCGAGCCATGCGCGGTGAGAATCAACACCGGCAAGGTCGGGTTACGACTGTGCACCTGGTTGAACAAGGTCATCCCGTCCATGCCGTCCATCTGCAGGTCCGTCACAATCAGGTGTGGTCGTATCAAGGGCAACGTCGCAAGCGCCTCTTCAGCCACTACTGACAGCCGTGACGTCATAACCTGCCGCAGACATGCGCATGGATAACAGGCGCAGCAGTGCCTCGTCGTCGTCTACCAGCAGAATTCGATACTTGCTACCTGACATCTTCTGTTACCGGCGGGGGTTCCCGCTGTTGAATATTCTGTTCAATACTGGTCAGCGCCTTGAGTTGCTGCTCCAGCTCGTCAATCCGCTGATTTTGTTGTGTTGCCTGCTTCCATAACACCGATAATTTCTGCTCGTCTTCCCGTTTACCTTCCAGGAACTTTAGCATCAGGCTGATAAATGCCCGTTCATCCGGACTCGACGGCAGGGGATCAACCCCGTTCAGCAACAGGCGCGCCCGCTTCAAGTCTCCAACCGGCTCTACATCAACCAGCAACAACATAACCAGCCGCATCCTGTTTTCGATATTCGGCCTGGTACGAAAGGCCTGCTCCCTTGCTTCCAGCACCGTGACCAGCGTCTCCGGTGGTTGGGTACGCAGCGTATGAATATCCGCGAGCCAGCCATGTACGCCCCGATTTCCATGAATGACCGGTACTTTCGAAGCAAGTCGCGTGCCATCTTCCGGCGCCACAGTGTCACGCAGGGGCTGGAGTTCGCTGCAGGCAACCAGCCAGGGCAACAGAAAAACCATACATATCTTATGGAAGTTCATTATTCAATTTCCGTCGGTAAGACCACGCGCAGGCTCGCACCCATATGTTCTGATTTTACCACGCTGACATCACCACCATGCGCCCGTGCATATTCCCGCGCAATCGACAGATCCCAGCCCGGTACCCCTGACCGGCCCGCGAGCGGCCGGTTTGCCCTGGTAAAACGCTTCGAAAACCCGCTCATGATCTTCCTCGGGAATACCCGGTCCTGAGTCCGCCACCTCTATATAGGCATAGTCCCGGTCCGCTGACAGGCTTATTCCAGGCTGCTGTTGTCCGGTGAATACTTGATTGCATTGGATACCAGGTTGTCGACCAGCGTGCGCAATTTGTCCCGGTCACCGTTCAGACTGACAGGCTTGAGGAAAGTTTCCAGCTGCAGGTGGCGCGACATGATGGTCAGTTTGTGAGTCTCGATAACTTCTTCGATCAGCGGCTGCAGATCAACCGGGGTGCGCACCAGTGCCGCCGTAGCGTGATTGCAGGATACTGAAGTTCAGCAGGTCCTCGATCAGTTTCTGCAACTTCAGACTGTTTTCATGCAGGATGCCGGCAATTTCTTCCTGCTGATCATTGAGATCTCCGACAATCTTCTCGCGCAACAAGTCAGCACCTTCGCGAATGGTCAGTCAGCGGTGTTTTCAGTTCATGCGACATATGCTGCAGAAATCGTGTCTTGTCCTGCTCCAGCTCCAGCAGGCGGTCACGTAACCAGTCAAGCCGTTCACCCAGCTGCTACCAGGTCACTCGGACCGCTGATATCTGCATGACTCGGTGAACTGCCCGTCACCCAGCCGGTTGAATGGCGCGATCGATCTGCCGGATCGGGCCTTGAGATCAGAAAAGTAAAATAACAGGGTCAACAGCAAGGCCGCGGGGACCAGCGCGCGGCCTGTATGACCAGTGTTCGCTTGCACCTTCTCCGGACTGCGTCCTGCATCTGCTCAACACCGCTCGTGATCAACTGCTGACTGTCCATCAGGATACGCTGCCCCATCAGGCCAAGATCAATAAACGCAGGTAACATATCAACCACCTCGGTCGCGTCATGTGGATAGGTAATCAGCACCGTGTTTACCTCGTCTTCGAGCGACACGTCAATTCCTTCAACACCGTACGCTGGCTGCGTAGCGGATCTCCAGTGATTCCAGTGACCGCACGGTATCGAGGAAGCGTGAGTGATTCTCGGCGTAGACGTCGAACAGCACCTTGTCGCCGAGCACCTGGTACTGGCGGGCATTACGCTCCATTGCCTTGATCGCCTCGACCAGCGACTGGCTGGCCTGTGTAACCAGCACACTCTGCACTAACGCCTGCTGGCCATGCGTTACCAGCCGGTCCACCGAAACGGTCGTGACCACCAGCGCAATGATCAACGGGCAACGCCACCAGCGCAGAAACCGGTCAGGATCAGGCGCAGAATTGATTTTGGTCGAAATAACTTCACGGCATGGATTATCCAGTGATGCAGCGCCGGTGCAAAACCTGAATTTTGCTGCTTACGAACCGTAACATACAGGACAAACAAAGAATAAACAGGCTATTAGCCGAATTCACGCCGCCCGGAACCGGTTTCCCGCCAGTGCCGGGTAACTGCCTGGCACGTGATGATCGAAATTAACCGGTATATAAAGTAGTGGGCTGACTGTTTTATGGCCCGGCCTGCCGGTTTGCCTCAGTCGATGCAGGCTGCCACCCGCGCCGCATTGGCCATCAGGGTAAAGGTGATGTTCTTGGCTGGCAGGAACGGCAAGGTCGCGCCGTCCGCGATATACAGGTTCGGGAAATCGTGGCTGCGGCACTCGGCGGACACTGTCATGGGTCGCGGCTCGACTGACATCGGCAGGGTTCCCGCATAGTGCACACTGGCGCCCATCGGCCGGGTATGCACCATGCCGGGCGGCACAAAACATCCCAGCTTGCGCAGGACCTTTTTCAAACGCTGCACGGTGTGTTTAATACGCGCCTGCTCATTGGCCGGCGGCACATAGTCCAGTACCAGCTGCGGATAGTCGGCACCCTCGCCGACATCCAGCGTGACCGTGCAATCATCTCGACGCGTATCGTGAAAATTGACATTAACCACACCGAGCGCAGCATGAATGTTTCGCATCATATGTATACCGGTACGCAGGTCCAGCGGGAAGCGTTCGATCACCGGGTGCAGCATCGCTGTCTTCAGCGTTGTCACCATGCAATGCACGTAGTCTGCCGGCGACTCTCCCGTCAGCCCCATGGCGAGCTGGTTATATTGATAACTGTCTGCCTGGTATTGTCGGCCGATCATGCCGGGATTCAGGAATGGCACCAGCAGCTGGCGGTTATCCATCAGGCCGCGCAATACTTTTACCTCACCGGTCTGTCGATAGACCGACTCAAGGTACAGTTTCGACGTACCCAGCGCTCCGCAGGCAAGCACCAGCGTGTCGACCGGGAATTCACGCGCCTCACCGCCGTCCAGCGGTTGCGCGCACACGGCATGCACCCGGCCGTCATCCCCGCACGAAAAGTGCGTCGCGTAATAACCGCCGTGGTAGGTGAAATGCGCAGAGCGCATGCATTCATCAAGCGTCAGTGACGGCGTATAAATCGAATCCGTCGGGCAGCCCCAGATGCAACGGCCGGAGTACCGGCAGGCCTTGCGATCACCCTGGTCACGTGACAGTACCGACTGGCGCGCACGCCCGACATGGCAACCGAGTTTCTGCTGCATATACTCGCGTTTCGCCGCATAGCGATTGAGTAAAAGAGCCGAATGTTCATCGAGGCGTAACGGTTCCTGCATGCCGTCATGCACCGGCAGAAAATCGGCCAGGTCGTCGGCCTCGCCGTTAATGCCGATATTGGCGGAGACGTCGGCGTAGTACGGCGCCAGCGCTGCGTAATCAAACGGGTAACCGGTCAACTCGGCGTCATTGAACGGATAGCAACCGCCCGTCCACATTTGCGCCAGGCCACCCTGGGCAAACGAAAACATCGGCGCAAAATCCCGGCTGCGTGTCTGCAACCACGGCACCTGCCTTTGTGCATAGGCCTTGCTCGGCGGAACGCCGTAGAACTCTTCCGACTCGCCGGGTAACAGGATGCCCTCGAACGCCGTCCCCAGCAGGTACTCGGCGGGATTATCGAGCCCGGTCTTTATCTCGTTGAATGTCGCATCCGGACTGACCGGCGGTGCTGGCGTGTAACCGACATCGATCATCTCCACCGCATAGCCGCGCGACAATGCCGCGCGCGCGAAATGAACCCCGCTGGGTCCCGAACCGATGACCGTAATCCGTTTCATGCCGGTGGGCGCTCGCGTGCAGGCCCGGACATCAGCAGTTGCGCCGGCAACAGTGTCAGCATGGCGATCAACAGCAATACCGCCAGCAGCATTGAACGCCAGGTCATGCCAATGATAAAACCGGGCAGACCGCCATGATCGGGATGCTCGAGTCGGTCGTACATGGTGCCGTCACTCTCGATGATGGCCAGCAGGGTAACGAGTCGGCGACGAATCGATGAAGCCTGCGCGAAGAACCGTGCATAGACATCCACCGATCGTGTTATCAGCGGATGCAGGCGGGCCAGCCTCAGTAACAGGCGGTCAAATGATGACGTCGGTGACAGCGCCTCGCCTAACTGACGAACCGCGGCAACGTAGCTGTCACACACATAGTTGCCGGGATCAGCATCGACCAGGTAGCGCGAAAATAGCCGGCACTCCGCCAGTAATGCAGCCCGCTCAGTCATGTGTCTCGCTACCGGTCAGGCGTTGCAGCATTTCACCGACATCACGCATTCTGCCAGTGGCCGGCGTAACCAGCGCATGCGCCGTCACCGTCCCGTCATTGTTGAACGAGGCAAACTGCCCGGATGACACCGGCAACAGCGAAGGAAACACGCGCTCGACCAGCCGCAAGGGCGTGAGCACCAGGCCCAGCGGCAAGTGCACAATGCGCGGTTGCCCGCCACAGCAGGCCTGGTGAATGCGTTGCACAAAGGCATCCAGGCTGAGCGCTTCCGGTCCGCCGATCTCCAGCACCTCGTTGTTGAAGCGTTGCTCACCGATGATGTCCAGCACCAGCCTGACAAGATCATCCACATCAATTGGCTGTATCAGGGTACGGCCGTTGCCCGGCAAGACAATCAGCGATTTGCCGGCAAGCGCACGGAAACTGTGCCAGATGGGTGAATCCTCACCGAGGATGATTGTTGGACGCAGGGTGCACCACGGCAATGCGCTGTTCTTCAGCAACTGCTCGGCCTGCTCCTTCGAATCCGCGTAGTGATAGCCCTGCCGGTCCTTGAACGACACCGCGATTGAACTCACAAACAGAAAACCGGCCACACCGGCCTGCGTGGCCGCATCGATCAGCTTGCCGGTTGCATGTGTATTGACGGCAAAATATTCAGCGCGATCCGCCTTGCCGGTCACGGCCGCCAGGTGAACAACAATACTCCCGGCACCGAGAAAGCCGGCGTAGGCATCAACGTCGTCAAGTGCCGCCCGTACCACGCGGACATTGGCGGCATCGCGCAATGGCTGTGGCAATACCGGCTCGCTGCGGCACAGCAGGGTAATCGATGCAAAGGCAGCGGGATTCAGTCGGGCAAGGAGTCGGCCGCCAAGGAATCCGCTGGCACCGGTCAGAAACAGGTCATTCA
>CAWKAE010000014.1:0-84488 GCA_963847565.1 uncultured Halobacteria archaeon | reverse complement strand
TGAAAATGCTTGTTTCCAGTGCATGGTTATTATTTTTTGAACCATTCCGGCGCATATTCATGTTCGGCTATTCAGATTTTCATATAGATAAAACATTTGGGAGTAAAAGGGGGGCAGACCATGTTTTCCAGGTTTTCTGACGACTGAAAAAACGTGGTCTGCTCGCTGTCGTTAACAGGTCATTTTCTGAGCCTCACCGGCTGCTGAAAAACGGCAGGTTTTTCCTGCTAACTAGCCTATAGTTGGATAAGTCGCCCCTGCACTTTCAATGCAAGGAATGAAAATGATGGCAATACTCCGCGCGTTTACCCTGGTGATTACCATCCTGTTTCTGACTGCATGTCAGCAGGCGGTAAAGCCGGTTTACGACAACGATATCGCCGGCATCTACCACCTGTTGAAGGTTGATGGCATCGCGATACCGGGCGCTATTTCACATGATGGCGTGGCGCTTGAGATCAGCTCCGGTACTTTCATTATCAGTACCGACGGCACATGCACCAGCACAACGCATTTTACTGCGCCTGACGGTCAGGAGGTAACCCGCGAGGTTCATGCGAAGTATAAAATGAGAGATTCGAAATTGATCATGACGTGGAAAGGCGCCGGAGTGACCGAAGGTAAAGTAGCGGGAGATATTTTCATTATGGACAACCACGGCATGATCTTCGAGTACTCGCGGAACCCGGGTAGCGAGAAATAGGAGTCACCCCGACCAGCATTCTGGTACTTCCTTTTTGGGTCGACCTCGGCAGTACAGCCAATCTTCCCCCAGGAATCTGACCCCTGTTATTTTTTCAGGCAGATATTTCACGCCTTCGTGGGAATGATGGCTGAAATCCTAAGTAGTGTTTATGGGGTTGCATCGCGCCTGTAAGGCGCTCCTACAGGTGAGCGGTAGATTCATGTATACCGACCTGCGGTCGTCCAAATCCACCGCGGACGGATTTGTCCCGCCGCGGCTATTGCTCCATGCAGTCGTGCGCGGGAATGACGGTATTTATTGGGGTGAAGCGGGGTGGCTTATGCCCGTGAAATATATTCGCCGGTCGTGGTATTGATCTTGATCTGTTCGCCGGGTGTCAGGTATTCGGGTATCTGCACGACGAGACCGGTGCTTAAGTGTGGCCGGCTTGGTGCGGGAGGAGGCTGAAGCCGCCTTCATGCCGGGGGCGGTGTCGGTGATTTCGAGCACCACGGTGGAAGGCAGTTCGATGCCGAGGATGTTGTCGTCGGCGATCATGGCGAGTATCCCGTCGAGGTCTTCGCCGAGGTAGCGCAGTTCATCCGCGATGTCCGCCGTGTTGAGCATGTATTGCTCGAACGTTTCCTTGTCCATGAACGTGCTCATGTCGCCGTCCTGGAACAGAAACTGAACCGGGCGGCGACTGAACTCGACGGTGTCGATGTTTTCGTCGCCCTTGAACCGGTTCTCGTATTTCTGCTTGCTGACGATATCGACGCCGCGCACCTTGTACAGCGTGCTGCCGCTGCGCGAGGACGGGCTTTGTATATCCAGGTCGCGCACCAGGATGCTGCGCCCGTCGATATCGAGCACCAGGCCTTTCTTCAGGTCACTGGCTTTCATGCAGGCTTGCGGGTCATTCGTGGTGATGGCCGTCGGGACCGTGCACGTGACCATGCTCGATTTCCTCGGCGGTCGCTGCGCGGATTTCCATGATCTTGACGTCGAAGTTCAGTTCCACGCCGGCCAGCGGGTGGTTGCCGTCGACGGTGACCTGGCCGTCCTCGACCTTGGTGACGATAACCATGATGTCATGGCCATCCGGGTTCTGTGCATGGAACTGCATGCCGGCCGTGATTTCCTGGTCTTCCGGGAACATCTCGCGCGGCACTTCCTGGATGCGTTCATCGTCGCGCGGGCCGTAGCCTTCCTCGGGTGCAACGGTGACGGACAGTTCGTCGCCGGCGGTCTTGCCGGTCAGCGCATTTTCCAGGCCGGGAATGATGTTCATGGCGCCGTGCAGGTAGCAAAAGCTGCCGTCGTCCGACTTGTCAATGATATTATCGTCGTTGTCTTTCAGGGTGTATGCGAGGCTTACAACCAGGTCGTTCTCAATCTGCATTTTTCTCTCCATTTGAATGTACGGGTAATTTGGCGTCGCCCGTGTGGCGGGGATACTAGCACAGCGGCCGGCAAAAATCGGGGTCAGTCATGCATGAATACCGGGTTATTCGGGGGAAACAGCGTGCTTTTGCCCGCTAACTGGATTAAATGAGCGATAACACACTGGCAGGTCTATATCATCCGCTGCACCGATAACACGCTCTATACCGGGATTACGGTCGATATCAACCGGCGCATGTCGGAGCATGGCGGTGCGCGCGGGGCGAAGTATTTTCGTGGCAAGCAACCGCACGCGCTGGCATTCCTGGAGGGTGGTCATACACGCAGTTCGGCCAGCCGGCGCGAGGCATCGATCAAGAAACTGTCGCGTACCGACAAGCTGCGCTTGATCGAGTCAGCCGGTGTCCCGCCGGAAATGCCTGCTGATTAAATGGTATTTTTAGATGCAGTGTGTTGCTGCGTACCGCTTGCGGCAAGACACGATCTATCGAGCTGGCAGCCTGTGCGAGGGAACTGCGTTAGCCGGTGCCGGATTCCGTGGACGGTTCCTGTCTCTTCGCATGTGGACTCTTCTTGTGCGGCACTTTCTTCTTCGGCTCCAGCGTGAACCAGTCGTCGCTGGTGATTTCGTGCACGTAATCGGCTTCGCCGGTCAGCAGTCTTGACGTTGTTGCGGGGACCGAGGCGATTTCCACGCGCACACCCTCGGCCTTCAGGTGGCGCACCAGTTCGACGAAATCCGAATCGCCGGACATTATAATGATAGTGTCGACCTTGTTGGCCAGTTGGGTGGCTTTAATAGACAGCGGTATGTCCGCGCTCTTGTGGCAGGGCCGCACCGAGCCGTGATAATTACTGTGCAGGCGCTCTTTCAGTTTCGATGAAATCTGCTTGCCTTCACGAAAGTAGACCAGCCGGTTGAGACCGCGATTACCCAGCAGTTTCGGTACCAGGGTGTCGAAATTGAGCATGGTGTTCGGTTTGTCGGTTTCCGAGTGAATGCTGCGTTCCATGTTGTTGCCGTCGACCAGGATGGCGACCGACTGGCTGATGTGAACGGATCCGTCTTCAGTGGATGGCATGGCGTGGACCTGTGGCTGGCGTATTGAGGGTCGCGGCATAGTACAATACCGCCGGTTACCGGAGCATACACCGAACAACGGGAGAGTGTCTGATGGGTATTGCAGTTTTATTACACGTACTGGCCGTGGTGGTCTGGGTTGGCGGCATGTTTTTCGCCTACATGGTATTGCGCCCGGTTGCGGCCGGGCAGCTGGAACCACCGGCACGGTTGACGTTATGGGCGGGCGTGTTTGCGCGCTTCTTCCCCTGGGTGTTCGCGGCGATCGCGGTCATTCTTGGTACCGGGCTGTGGATGGTGTATTCGGTGTTCGGCGGCTTTTCCGCGACGGCGCTGTATATCAACCTGATGTTCTGGCTCGGCATCGTCATGATGCTGATTTTCTTGCACGTGTATTTCGCACCGTACCGGCGCCTGCGCGCGGCCGTCGCACAGGAAGACTGGCCGACCGGCGGCAGCAAGCTGGCGCAGATTCGCGTGATGGTCGGTATTAATACGCTGCTGGGACTGGTGGTCATCGCCATCGGCGCGGGCGGACGCTTCATCTGACGTTTTCGTGCAAATGCTTGCAGGTGTGCCGTGTCCGGTCTACATTCAGTAGACAGAAAGAATATGAGTTTCTTGACAATAAGCGGGGGTAAGCATGACGACAGCTACGAATTCCGGTAACCGGGTGAGTAACGGGTTTCCCCATGCACCGTCTGACTGGTCGCCGGCGGACGCTGATCAGACAGCGGTTGCCGATGGTCTGCAGCCTAACGACGGTCACTGGGACGCGGTGCGGGCGCTGCAGGAATATTACGCGCGCCATACTGACGGCCTGGATATCAACGTACGCGAATTGCACGATGCCCTGGATGAAAAATTCCATGCGCGCGGCGGCATGAAATTTCTCTACCGCCTGTTCCCGGGCGGGCCGATTGCGCAAGGCTGCCGTATTGCCGGGCTGGTGCCGCCGGCTGGCAGCAAAGACACCGGCTTTGGCAGTGTGCAGTAGGCGCTGACCGGAACCACTTGCCGGATTACAGGTCTCTCCATAGAAGAGGCGGTGGGAGCAGACCATGGAGAAAACAGTGGCGGTGGGTGGGCGTTCGCTCAACCTGACCATCAGCAAGCGTGCGCAGGCGCAACTCGACCGGCGCACAAGCGCGCTGTTTCTTGAACTGGAACTCTACTTCAGCTGCCTGGTGCGCAAGCGCGTTTATGTGCGCGAGACCATAGACGCGCACGATGTCCATACCGTGTCCGACAAACTGCAGGTGCGCTTTCGACCGGTTGTGACCGAGACCTGCGCCATGCGTGAAGTCGAACGTGACAATCCGCCGGTCAAGGATATGCCCATCGTCCACCCGGAACGTTATTTCCCCCACTGGCTGACGCTCGACTACGTGCGCGGTGAATGGCTGGCCGAGTTCGGCTACGCGCAGAGTCCGGCCGGCGCGTGAGTACGACACCTGCCGATGTGCTCGACTTCTGGTTTACGCCAACGGCGCGTGAACACTGGTTCAATTCCACGCCGGAATTCGATGCAGCCATCCGCACCCGTTTCGAGACGACCTGGCAGCAGGCCCGTGACGACCGGCTGGAAGAATGGGAGGAGAGTCCTGACGGTGCGCTCGCCCTGGTCATCGTGCTGGACCAGTTGCCGCTGAACATGTATCGCGGCGACGCTGTGCGTCACAGCACCGAGGCGCAGTCACGCGCGGTTGCCACCCGTGCCATCGCGCGCGGCTTCGACCGGCAATTGCCGCGTGACCAGCTGGCATTCTTGTACCTGCCATTCATGCACAGCGAGTCACTCGCCGACCAGGACCGGTCCGTGGAATTATTCGAGCAGGCCGGGCTCGACGGCAATCTTGAGTTTGCCCGCCATCACCGCGACATCGTCGCCCGCTTCGGCCGTTTCCCGCATCGCAACCGCCTGCTGGGCCGCGACAGCACCCCGGACGAACTCGACTGGCTGGCCTCGCCCGAGGCGTTTAACCCTTAACCGGTACAGCCAGTTTTTTCAGTACGTACGCGGCCGCGGCCAGGCCAAAACTTGCAGTGACCGGCATGGATGAACCGAGCCCGCCGGCACAGCTCAGGCCGCCGACCGTGGTGCTGTCCGGCCGGGCCTGGCTGACACCGCCGTCTTCAGCCGGGAACAGCGGCTGTTCTTCAGAGTAGACACACGGGATATCGAACCGGCGTTTCGGGTTGGCGGGAAAGCCGTAGTCGTGGCGCAGCAGCTTGCGCGTCTTTGAAAACAAGGCGTCGTGTTCGGTGCGGCTGAGGTCGGCGACGCGGATACGGGTTGGATCGCGCTGACCGCCGGCGCCACCCACGGTAATCAGTTTCAGTTTGTTACGCTTGCAGTGTGCAATCAGGCGCGCCTTGGTGCGAAAGCCATCGATGCAATCGATGATGTAAGTCAAAGCCCTTGTCCAGCAGTTCGGCCATGTTGTCGGGTGTGACGAAAGCCTCGATGGTCTGCACCTTGCAGTCCGGGTTGATGGCACGGATGCGCGCTGCCATGACGTCCACCTTGGCCATGCCGAGGGTGTCGTCGAGGGCGTGTAGCTGGCGGTTGATATTCGATTCCGCCACGTGATCGAGATCAACGAGGGTGATGCCGCCGACCGCGGTGCGTGCCAGTGCCTCGGCCGCCCATGAGCCGACGCCGCCGATGCCGAGCACGCACACGTGCGCCTGTTGCAGCCGCCGCAGGCCGTCATCGCCGTAGAGACGGGCGACACCGCCGAATCGTCGCGAGATATCCGCTGTCATGGGGCGGCAACATACCAGAAATCGCTGTGTTTGACGCCGGCCCGGCATAGAATGCGGGTATGGAACTGATCGACAGCCATTGTCACCTGGACCTGCCGGCCTTCGATGACGATCGCGACGCGGTCATTGCCCGCAGCCGCGCGGCTGGCGTGAGCGGTTTCGTGGTGCCGGGCGTGCAGGCATCCGGGTGGGCATCCCTGTGGGCGCTGAGTCAGCAGGTGGCGGGCCTGTACCCGGCCTTCGGGCTGCACCCGGTGTTCCTGGCGGAACATGCGCCGGGCGATGTCGAACAGCTGGAACAATGGATCGCGCATCACCGGCCCGTTGCCATTGGCGAGATCGGGCTGGATTTTCACGTGGATGGCCTGGATGCAGATCGCCAGCAGGCGCTGTTCGAGGCACAGCTGGCGGTTGCGCGTGACGCACAACTGCCGGTCATCCTGCATGTGCTGAAGGCGCACGATCAAGTGCTGTCGACGCTGAAACGACTGCGCGTCAGCGGCGGTATCGTGCATGCCTTCAACGGCAGCCTGCAACAGGCACAGCAGTACATCGATCTCGGTTTCAGTTTCGGCTTCGGCGGCATGTTGACGTTTGAACGCTCCAGCAAGCTGCGCGCGCTGGCGTCTGCGCTGCCGCTGGAATCGATTTTGCTGGAGACCGATGCCCCGGACATGACCGTGGCGCAGCACCGCGGCGAGCGCAACAGCCCCGAGTACCTGCCGTTTTGCCTGGCTGCGCTGGCAGACGTGCGCGACACCGATCCACTTGAGGTCGCGCGTATTACGACACAAAACGTACGCGAGCGGCTGGGCCTTGATCGCTGGCAGCCGCCGCGTGCTGCAGCCGGTTCATAGTGCTGCTGCGCCGACGCACGTAATCATGGCAAAGACGCTCATCATAATCGGCCTGCTGGTTGCCCTCGTCGGGCTGCTGCTGCAGGTCGCGCCGGGCCTGTTCGGCTGGTTCGGGCATTTGCCCGGTGATATTCGCCGTGAAGGTGAACAGGGTAGCGTGTTTATCCCGATTACCTCGATGATCGTTGTCAGTATCATCGCGAGTATTATTATCAACCTGTTCTTCAGGCGCTGAAGTCAAGCAGGAGTGTGCGGCATGGATATCATTGTTGAGCATAACCCGGAGCGCGCGCAGCTGGATGCCCTGGGCGTGTTTGACTGGCCGGTGTGGGAAAAAGGCATCTCGCGCTTTGACTGGACCTCACTGCCGGAACAGTCACCGTGACGCCAACCGACGGGGCGCCGGTCACGCTGACGGTCGGTGACTATGTCATCTTCCCGGCCGGCATGACCTGTGTCTGGGACATAACCGAGCCGATTTCGAAGCACTACCAGTTCGGGTGACGGCAAAACCGGTGCGGAACGATTGACGTGTCCGGCAATCATAACTACCGGGTAATCGCAGCCTGTCTTGCAACGACGGAAGCTGTCAATAACAGGAGATCGGTGGGCATGAGACAGATGCGTGTAATAGCAATCCTGCTGTCGACAGCTTCCCTGCTGTTCGTTGCAGCGGCATACGCGGCAGAGCGCCCGGCCGGTTGGCGCCTGGCCGGCGAGTCCAGTCCTTACCTGCAATTGCATGCCGACAACCCGGTCGCGTGGTATCCGTGGGGCGAGGCGGCACTGGAGAAGGCGCGCCGCGAGAACAAGCCACTGTTTATATCCATTGGTTACTTCACCTGTCACTGGTGTCACGTGATGGCGCGCGAGTCCTTCAGTGATGCGGCGATTGCAAAGTTACTGAATGACCATTTCGTCGCCATCAAGATCGACCGCGAACAGCGTCCGGACCTTGATGCGGCCTATATGCAGTATGTGCAGCTGACGATGGGGCGGGGTGGCTGGCCCATGTCGGTGTGGGCAACGCCCGACGGCGAACCGTTTCTTGGCGGCACCTACTACCCGCCGACATCAAAACCGGGACAGACCGGTTTCAGCGAATTACTGACACGCCTGGCCGCCCTGTGGGTGGCGGACGAGGCGTCTATTCGTGAGACGGCGCAACACGCAGTCGGCTTGTTGACGAAGGTGGGGGCTTCGGCGCGACCGGTTACGCTATCGGATGCGCCGCTCGCGGTTGCCCGGCAGGAATACCGGCAGACCTATGACGAATTGCAGGGCGGGTTCGGACCGGCACCGAAGTTCCCGCAACCGGCGCGCCTGCTGTTCCTGCTGGACGACACGGACCCCGCCAGCCGCGAGATGGCGCTACACACACTGTCGCGCATGATCAACGGTGGTATTTATGACCAACTGGGTGGCGGGTTTCATCGTTATTCCACTGACTTCGAATGGCGCCTGCCGCATTTTGAAAAAATGCTCTATGACCAGGCGCTCATTGCCCGCGCCTGCCTGGTCGCCTGGCGGGAAACGCGCCGCCCGGAATTCGCCGCCGCCGCCAGGGCGGTACTGGACTTCAGCCTGCGCGAGCTGGGGCATGCCGGCGGTGGATTTTATTCAGCACTCAGCGCGGACAGTCCGGTTGCCGCTGGAGCCGGTGCGCACATGGAGGAGGGTGTTTTCTATACCTGGACCTGGGCACAGCTGATTGACGCGCTCGGCAAGGGCGACCTGCTCGACTGGGCAGCGGCGCGTTACGATCTGTCTGCACAGGGTAATGCCGTGCACGATCCGCTGGGTGAAATGGCCGGGCGCAATGTGCTGGCGGAGGTGCTCGATCCCGAACAACTGGCTGCACGCTTCAAAGTGGATAGCGCGACTGCCCGGCAGCGCAACACACAGATTGATGATCGCCTGTTGCGTGCACGCGCACAACGCCCCGCGGTGCCGGTCGACGACAAGGTCGTGACCGTGTGGAACGGTTACATGATAACCACGCTGGCGCTGGCCGGTCGCCTGCTTGATGAGCCGCGCTATATCGATGCGGCTGCCCGCTCTGCTGAATTCCTGCTCGATAAACTGTACGACACGCAGGACAGGGTTTTATACCGTGACTGGCGCGCCGGCGTGCGTGGCGTGGCGGGCTTCAACGAAGACTATGCCGCGCTGGCCGAGGGACTGCTGGCACTCTATCGCGTCACGGCTGAACGTCGCTGGTTACAACGGGCAACGCAGCTGGTCGACCGGCAACTCGAACTGTTTTGGGATGAAGCGAACGGCGGCTTTTTCAATACCTCGGCAGGCCGGGCCGCCTGGTTGCGCGAGAAGGGCATCGTGGATGGTGCCGCCGTGTCTGACAATGGCATGTCCATCCACGTGCTGCTTGCACTGGCCCGCCTGACCGGCCAGGCGGACTACCGGCGGCGCGCCCGGCAAACAGCCGCCTGGGCCATGGGGCAATTGTCCGATTCGCCCGCCGATATGCCCTATGCCTTGCGTGCCTGGCCTTTGTTGCTGGCAGATGTGAAGAATGAGAAAGGGTCTGTAACTGACTGAAAATGTAATCTATTGCTGCGCTTAACTATTGGCTGAAAAGTTATTTCCCGATGTGTAAGTTTTCTGTAGGTCGGGGTGACGTAAATTGAAGTCATCGGGTAGCTACATATCCCGTCTCCGTAAATTCAACCCGTCCATTTGGTCGGGTTTTTTTATGGCGCGTCGGGGATCAGCGTGACTTCGACACGGTTGTTGGCCGCAGCGACGCTGTTCCATTCGCCGATACTGACACCGTCCTGCAGGGGCGGGTACGGAAACTTCGGACGATCGTTGCGGTAATTCACCAGTTCAACCCGAATGTCGCCGCTGTTCACCAGCGGCGAGGAACCCATGAAGTTGGCAAAGCCGATGGACTGGCGTTCGCCGAGTGTCGGCAACTGGTAAAGCGGATGGCCGACCAGGCTGCAATCGGACACGTACCCGCGTTCATCGGCGAGGCTGTAGCCGTTGGCCTCGTCGCCCGCCAGGCAAAAATCACCGAGGTGCGATTCCAGTTGTACCACGCCCTTGAAGCCGAATGATGACAGGCGTGTCAGCAGCTCCTGCACGATGGCGAGTCGCCGGTCACCGAAGGCGACGTCATTCATGTCATACGCACTGCTCAGGTTGATCGCCCAGCTGATGCTGTTGTAGAGCAATTGCGATTGCTGTTGCGAGTTGGTCGCCTGCTTGTCGAGTTGTTCGCGTAGCGTGGCACTTTCCTCGCTGCTGCTTGTGTGCGAGCGCTGTGCGTCGACCAGTTGTTCAACGTTCTGGTTGGCGGCGTTCAGTTGATTGCGTGTATCCAGTTGCTGGTTGTACAGCCACAGCAGCGGGATCAGCATGAGCAGAAAGACCAGCAGCGGCAGGGTCAGGCCACCGAGTCCGCCAGGTGTGCGCTTCGTCTCTGCCAGCGCATCGATCTCGAGCCGCATCTCGCGCAGCTCTTCGGAAATTTCGTGGTGGTGATTTTCCAGGATATCGCCCAGCTGCCGGTTCACCGGCTCGTGTCCGCCAACGGCCTCGGCCGCCTGGTAGGCGATATCGCGAATGTCGTCCGACTCGGCGCGCAGTGCCACTTCCGGCACATCTTCCATCAGCACGATGTTGCTCTTGCGGGTCGGCTTGTTGCGACGATCGCGCGCGAGCCCGAGGCTGTTCAGTACCTCGAACAGTTCGGCCGGTTCGACATGCTTGGGAAGGATGCCGACGGCGCCCAGCGCCCGTGCCTGGCTGACATACAGATCACCCTCCTTGGAGGTGTACATCATGATCGGGATGGTAGCGGTGTCCGGGTTGCCCTTGATGGCCTCCACGGCCTCGAAGCCGTCCATGTCCGGCATCATGTGGTCCATGAAGATAACGTCAGGCGTGTGGTTTGACAGGTAATCGAGCGCTTCCGGCGCAGACTCCAGCGTGTCCACTTCCAGGTTTTGCTGCTCGAGCATGCGCCTTAACGTGACGCGTGCGGACTTGGAGTCATCAACAACCAGTGCGAGTCGGTTTGCCATGGCCGGGTGGATCCTGCGTTAGCTCGATGGGTGAGGCAGGGCAACTATAGCGCAATAGCCTTCCCCTGTGTGTGAACAGGTCGGCGGGTTTCCTTATATATTTAATGTGTAGCGCGGGAGATAGCCGCAAGGCCCGCGGCTGGAAAGGCGGCGGGAGGCTGGACAGCAGGCCTTCCGGTTTCCGGTCAGCCGGTGTTGCGCATACCGCTGGCAATGGCATTGATTGAGCGCAGCAGCGGGTGCAACCAGCGTTCGCGCTGCTCATCCGACAGCTCGGTGTCACGGTAACGTGACAGCAGAGTGACCTGGATGTTGTTGAGCGGGTCGAGATAGGGGTTGCGGCGATACAGTGACAGGCCGAGCACCGGGTTTTCCGCCAGCAGTTGCTGAGTCCCGCTGATGTTGAGTACCTGTATTACCGTGCGCCGGTACTCCTCGCTGATCTTGGTGTAGATCTTGTCCGCCAGGACCGGGTCCTGCGCGAGCTGTGTGTACATGCGCGCAATATTCATCTCGCCCTTGGACAGCGACATCTGGATGTTGCCGAGCAGCGAGCGGAAGAATGGCCATTCGCGGTACATTTCCTGCAGGCGGCCAAGACGGGAAGGATCATCGTTGCGCCAGGTCTGCAGCGCACTGCCGAGTCCGTACCATGCCGGCAGCGTATGGCGTGACTGCGCCCAGCCGAACACCCAGGGGATGGCGCGAATCGATGTTTTCGAGCGGTCCAGTTGCTTGCGGTGCGACGGGCGTGAGCCAATGTTCAGCAAGCCGATCTCGGTGACCGGCGTGACTTCGTAGAAATAGTCGAACAGCCCCGGCGTGCCGTCGATCAGTTCGCGATAGCATTGTTCACCGATCGCGGTGATCTCGTCCATGATGCCCATGTAGTCGCGGCGATCTTGCTCGGCCGGTTTGACCAGCACGCGGCTGGCCTTGAGCAGGCCGGTCATGCCCATGGAAAGTTCATACACCGCGGTTTCGGTGTTGCTGTACTTGTAGTGCAGCACCTCGCCCTGCTCGGTGAACTTGATCTGCCCGTGTACGGTGCCCGGCGGTTGCGACAGGATGGATTCGTGTGTCGGGCCGCCGCCCCGGCCGATGGTGCCGCCGCGGCCGTGAAACAGGCGCACCTGCAAGTCATAGCGGTCAGTGATCTCGATGATCTTTTTCTGTGCCTCGTACAGGCCCCAGTTGGAGGCGAGGATGCCGCCGTCCTTGCAGGAGTCGGAATAGCCCAGCATGATTTCCTGGCAGTTGCGGGTATTACTCAACAGGGCGCGGTAGGTGGCATTCTCCAGCAGTTGCGACAGCACGTCTTCGGCATGCGCCAGGTCCTCGATGGTTTCGAACAGCGGACTGATGCTGATGCGGCAAAACCACTGGTCCCCGCGCAAGCCGGCGAGCCCGGACAGCCAGGCGAGGTACATGACCTCGAAAATATGGCTCGCCGTGTGTGTCATGGAGATCACGTAATTGCCGAAGGCCTGCAGGCTGATCTCGTCCTGCATGTGAATCATGACGTCGAACACCTCGAGTGTTTCGCGGGTTTCGTTCGACAGGCGGCTGCGGTCGATTACCGGTGGAGTCCCGTCGAGTCCGTCGGTAAGCAGTCGCTGGCGCGCCGGCTCATCCAGAGCATCGTAATCGATGGCGCCCGGCAGCTGCCGGAGGATTTCACTGACGGCGGCGGTATGTCGCGTGGATTCCTGCCGGATATCCAGGTGCATCAGGAAGAAGCCGAAGGTCTCCACCAGGCGCACAAGATCCTGCAGTTCGGCGCCGGCGACATTTTCGTCGCCGTCGGCCAGCAACGACGCGCGGATCAGCTGCAGGTCGTGCATGAATTCGTCTTCCGCCGCGTAGCCGGTCAGCGGGCCGTCGGCGTCCTGCTCCGGGTTGTCAATCCGGTGCTCGATCTCGGCCAGGTTCAGGCGCAGGCGGGCGGCCATGATAAACAGTTTGCGGCGGTAAAGTTCTTTCTCGTAGGCGCGCGGGAAATCGTCGCAGGCATGGGTGTAGCGTGCCTCGTCCGCCGTCAGGCTGTCGGTAAATTCGCGTGTGAAACTGCACAGGTGCGAGGAGTGCGTCAGGCGGCGGCCCAGTGCCTCGACCTTGTCCAGGTACATTGCGAGTACCTCGCGCATGTGCAGGCGCAACGCGAGGACCGTGGTTTCCGGTTTGACGAACGGGTTGCCGTCGCGGTCGCCGCCGATCCATGAACCGTAGCGGATCAGGCCGCCCGGGACGTTGATCGCGGGTGCAAAGTCGCGTGAACCGTAGACAGTGCGGACCGCTTTCTCAAGGTAACGGTAGGTCTTCGGCACGGCCTCGAACAGGCTTTCGCGGAAGAAGTACAGGCCGTTGCGTATTTCATCCTCGACAGTCGGCTTGTGCGCGCGCACCTCGTCGGTCTTCCACAGTACCTGGATCTGTTGTTTGATCTCCGCCTTGATGTCGTTGCGCTCACTCACGCCGAGACGCGTGTCGTCCAGCTTTTCACTGATCAGGAAGATGCGCCGCAGGGCATACATAACGGTGCGGCGTTTTGCCTCGGTCGGGTGCGCGGTGAACACCGGCATGTACAGCATTTTGTCGAGCAGCGTCTGCATCTGTTCGGGCGCGATGCCCTCGTTGTGCAGGTCTTCCAGCGTGCGCATGAAGGAGCCGCGCCACAGGCGGTCATGCTTGCGCAGTTGCTTGCGGCGTTCGCTGTGCTGGAAGGCTTCCTCGGCCACGTTGACCAGGCTGAAGTACAGGTTGAAGGCGCGAATGACATCAGTCAGTTCGTCCGGGCCGAGGCGGGTAGTGATTGCGGTCAGTCGCTGGCGCAGCCGTTCGTCTTCTTCCTTGCGCAGCCGGATATAGCCTTTGCGCAGGGCCTCGACGGCACGCAGGATGTCTTCGCCGGCGTGTTCGTGCAGGATTTCTCCCAGCAGGTTGCCGAACAGGCGCACGCGACTGCGCAATTCCTTGTCGCCGCTCTGGGTCAGTGCGGGGGAGATGTCTGTCGTTATGTCCATAAAAAAGCCACGCGGTGCGCGGCGATACAGCTGGCACAGCCGGCTGTGTTCATGTGATTTCGGGAGGGCGATTATACCGGCTGGCCATGATTTAGCCACTCGGGCGCAGGCACGGCAAGTGGCACAAATTGCTGAAAACATTGGCTCAGACGGATTGCGGCCTTGCGTTTGCGCTAAAACCGTATACTCTTCAAGGTATTCCTTGGCCGTCTGGAAGTCTGGCAGGTACCTGTGGGCTGGGTATGTATCCGGAACGGTGGGGATCTATACATTGGGGGATGTATGGAAAAATCCTGTTATGCCAGTTATTGCGGCTGCTCGCGCGGTATTGCGCGAAGATTTCGCCGATGGCCTGAAGTGTTTTCTAAACGACGACTATGCCGGTGCGCTGGTGCATTTCCGTGCGGCTGATGAAGACGCTGACATCAGTGATGTATTGCAGAGTCGCTACACCTCCTTTCACGGCCTCACACGCGTGTGTCTTGGCGACAGCAGCGGGTTAAAGCTGTGTCGCAAGGCGGCTGCCGGTGAAGCGCAAGACGCGGAGGTTTACTACAATCTTGCGCTGGCGGAACACCGCCTCGATAACCGCGAAGGCGCTGTGACGGCCCTGCGTCGTGGTTTGTATCTCGACCCCGAACACACCGGTTTGCTGCAACTGAAGCAGAACATGACCCAGCGCAAGCAGTTCACTATGGCGTCCGGTCTGTCGCACACACATCCCCTCAATCGGCTGCTCGGCAAGTTGTTTCGCGGTTGACGCCGATCCTGGTCGGGACGCTGAGATACCCTTGTCCATGTATATTCGCCTATACTCCTCACCGGGAGTCGGCCAGACAGTCGCGCCGCGCAAGCGGGGAGGAAAGTCCGGGCTCCACAGGGCAGGGTGCCAGGTAACGCCTGGAGGGCGCGAGTCCATGGAAAGTGCCACAGAAAATATACCGCTTGCTCCGTTTAGGCGGAGTCAGTAAGGGTGAAATGGTGCGGTAAGAGCGCACCGCGCACCTGGTAACAGGTGTGGCAGGGTAAACCCCACCCGGAGCAAGACCAAATAGGGGGACATACGTGCTGCCCGCACGGTCCCCGGGTAGGTTGCTTGAGGCCTGCGGCGACGCAGTGTCCAGATGAATGACTGTCCACGACAGAACCCGGCTTATCGGCCGGCTCCTTCTTTTATTACATCAGAGAAAAGATATTGCTCGCGCAAAGGCGCAGAGGCGCAGGAGCGCAAAGGCGCGAAGACGCAAATACAAGATTGCCACAGAGTGCACGGAGTACACAGAGAGCTTGATTGCCCTCCCTTCGGGAGGGGTGGGAAGTGGCACAGGAATCGCCCTTATATCAATCTTGCCCGATCTTGTGGCTGTCAGGCAGCCAGACGCCTGCCTGATGCGGTATCATTGGGCATCAGTTGATTTCCAGAACCCTTATGGCCGACAAGCTTTATATTAAAACCCACGGTTGCCAGATGAATGAGTACGATTCCGCCAAAATGGCGGACGTGCTGGTGGATTCGCACGGTCTCGAGGTGACGCAGGATCCGGCGCTGGCCGATATCTTGCTGCTCAATACCTGCTCGATTCGCGAAAAGGCGCAGGAGAAGGTGTTTTCCGAACTGGGCCGCTGGAAAGAACTCAAGGACGCCCGTCCGGGCGTGGTGATCGGTGTGGGCGGGTGCGTGGCCAGCCAGGAAGGTGAGGCCATTCGTGGTCGCGCCCCTTACGTGGATATCGTGTTCGGGCCGCAGACGCTGCACCGCCTGCCGGCGATGCTTGACGATGCCCGTCGGGAGCGCCGGCCGGTTATCGATATCACCTTTCCCGAAATCGAAAAATTTGATTGCATGCCGGCGCCAAACGCCGAGGGCGTGACAGCCTTTGTATCCATTATGGAAGGCTGCAGCAAGTACTGCAGTTTTTGCGTGGTGCCGTACACGCGTGGTGAAGAAGTCAGTCGTCCGTTCGATGATCTGATCGCGGAAGTTGCGGCACTCGCTGAGCAGGGTGTGCGCGAGGTGACGCTGCTGGGGCAAAACGTCAACGCCTACCGCGGCGTGATGCATGATGGCGAGATCGCGGACCTGGCGTTGCTGATTAATTTCATTGCCGCAATCGAGGGTATTGACCGTATCCGCTACACCACGTCACATCCGCTGGAAATGAGCGACAGCCTGATCCAGGCCTATGCGGAAGTGCCCGAGCTGGTCGGGCATCTGCACCTGCCGGTACAGTCGGGTTCCGATCGCGTGCTGGCCATGATGAAGCGCAACCACACCGCGCTGGAATATAGTTCAATAATTCGTCGCCTGCGTGAGGCGCGTCCGGGTATCAGCCTGTCTTCCGATTTCATTATCGGTTTTCCGGGCGAGACGGACGCTGACTTCGAGCAGACCATGGCGCTGGTTGAGCGTATCGGCTTCGACCACTCGTTCAGCTTCGTTTACAGCCAGCGTCCGGGTACGCCGGCCGCCAGCCTGCCGGATGATGTGCCGATGGCCGTGAAGAAACAGCGCCTGGCGCGCCTGCAGGCACGTATTACCGAAATGGCGGCGGACATAAGCGCATCAATGGTTGGCAGCATACAGCGCGTACTGGTCGAGAAACCGTCACGCAAACGTGCCGACCAGCTGAGCGGGCGTACGGAAAACAACCGCGTGGTCAATTTTGATGCCGCGCCGGACCTGGTCGGACAGTTCGTCGACATCCGCATTACCGAGGCCCTGCCGAATTCACTGCGCGGTGAGCTGGTCGCGCCGGACAATGCAGCGCAGTTGAGAGCATCTTGAGCAGCCACATACATTCCATCGATATCACACTCGAACCCGAAGACAACGATCGCCTGGTCGATCTGTGTGGCCAGTTTGACGTCCACCTGCACCAGCTCGAGCAGCGACTCGGCGTTGAAATAAACTCGCGTGGCAACCAGTTTCGTATCATCGGCGATGTGCCGGCCGTGGCACGGGCCGAGCAGGTCCTTGCGGGCCTGTACGAGGAAACGGAAAGCGGGCCCCTGACGCCGGAAAAAATTCATCTCTACCTGCAAGATGCGGGTGGCACGGCCTCGGACAGTGCCGACGGCAGTGCGGGTAGCAGCGTGTCCATCAGAACGCCCGGCGCAACCATTAACCCGCGCGGTCCGAACCAGAAACATTACCTGCAGAATATTCTCGCCAACGATCTCAACTTCGGTATCGGTCCGGCCGGTACCGGCAAAACCTACCTGGCCGTGGCCTGCGCGGTGCAGGCGCTGGAGCAGGAAAAAGTCAGCCGGCTGGTGCTGGTGCGCCCGGCGGTCGAGGCGGGTGAGCGTCTTGGTTTCCTGCCCGGCGATTTGACGCAAAAAGTGGATCCCTATTTGCGGCCGTTGTACGACGCACTGTACGAAATGCTCGGTCTTGACCGGGTGGCGCGCCTGATCGAACGCAATGTAATCGAGGTGGCACCGCTGGCGTTCATGCGTGGTCGCAGTCTGAACGATTCATTCATCATTCTCGACGAAGGGCAGAATACGACTGTCGAGCAGATGAAGATGTTTCTGACGCGTATCGGTTACGGTTCAACAGCGGTTGTTACCGGCGACATCACGCAGATCGATTTGCCGCGCCAGACCGATTCCGGCCTGCGCCAGGTTATCGATGTTCTGAAAGACAGTCAGGACATCAGCTTTACCTTTTTCTCTTCCCAGGACGTGGTGCGTCACCCGCTGGTGCAACGCATCATTTCCGCCTACGAAAGTTACGAGAGCGGAACATGAATCAACCCGGTATAGATATCGACGTACAGTATGCTGTTTCGACGGACACGACGCCCGATGCAGATAGCATCCGTCGCTGGGCAACCAGTGTATTGCAGTCGCAGGCGGCACCGGTCGAACTGGTCATCCGGATTGTTGACGAGGCGGAGATGACATCACTTAATCGTGAGTACCGCGGCAAGGACGGCCCCACCAATGTACTTTCATTCAATAGCGAAATACCGCCGGAAGTCGAGTCAGCCATGATCGGCGATATCGTCATTTGTGCGCCGGTTGTTATGAGTGAATGCGTTCTGCAGAACAAGGCGCCGGATGCACACTGGGCGCACCTGGTTATCCATGGCGTGCTGCACCTGCTTGGTTATGAACACGACTCGGACGATGAAGCGCAGCGCATGGAGTCTGTTGAAGCCCGTTTGCTGGGTGAGCTTGGCTTTGCCGACCCGTACCGCGAGATGGCCTGATACAAACCGGGCACGTGTGGCAAGGTGGTAATTTGGCCGCAGTTGCCGATATAGTGAGCACAAAGACGCAGAAGAGGACTGACAGTCAAGTGATATATCATTTTATGAATGTCACGTAACTGACTAATATTTAATGAACAAAGATCGACCTCCCAGCGGCCCTGCGCAGCCGTCCCGATTGGCCAGACTGGCACGGGTATTTGCGCGGGAGCCCGCCACCAACGAGCAGCTGGTCGAGCTGCTACGGACCGCCCAGCAACGCAACCTGTACGATGCCGATGCCCTCGCCATGCTCGAGGGTGTGCTGCAGGTCGACGATATGCAGGTCCGCGATATCATGATTCCGCGCTCCCAGGTGGTCAGTCTCGAACGCGATGCGAGCCCCGAATTGTTGTTGCGCACTGTTGTCGAATCAGGGCACTCGCGTTTTCCGGTTCTCGGTGAAAATCGTAACGAAGTGGTCGGCATTCTGCTGGCAAAAGACCTGTTGCTGTATGCGTTCGAACGTACCGACAGTCGTTTTAATGTCAGGGATATTTTACGCCCCGCCATCTTCGTGCCAGAGAGCAAACGTCTGAATGTCCTGCTCAAGGAATTCCGTTCCAGCCGCAATCACATGGCCATCGTGGTAGACGAGTATGGCGGCGTCGCCGGGATGGTGACTATCGAAGATGTGCTTGAACAAATCGTCGGCGAGATCGAGGACGAGCATGATGTCGAGGAAGACGACACCATTCGCAAGCACAGCGAAATGCATTACACCGTCAAGGCACTGACCCCGATCGAGGACTTCAACGAGTACTTCGACAAGGATCTGTCTGACGAGGAATTCGATACCATGGGTGGACTGGTTGTTCACGCAATCGGACATCTGCCGAAACGCGGCGAACGCATTGTTATCGGTAACATGTTGTTCAAGGTGCTGCGGGCCGATAGTCGCCGTGTACATATGCTGCAGCTGACTATGCTGCCGCGGCCGGTCGAGGACGAGGCCGACTTGCTGAACGTCAACCCGTGACACATACGCCGGACACGGCGATGTGGATCCCGCTTCCCGAACGCCTGCAGCCCTGGCTGGTGCTGATTGCCGGTGTGCTGGCTGTCGGTGCTTTCGCGCCATTCGGTTATTTCCCGCTGGCATTTATTTCACTCGCAGTCCTGTTCAACCAGTGGCTGTCCGACACGCCGCGGCAGGCGTTACGCCATGGCGGTCTGTTCGGCCTGGGTTTTTTCAGTGTCGGGGTCTCCTGGGTCTATGTCAGTGTGCACGTCTACGGCCAGCTGCCGTTGCCGGTTTCGGCGCTGATCGCCATCCTGTTCGTGCTGGTGCTGGCTGTTTTTCCGGCCCTGGCGGGTTACCTGGTACGGCGTTACCTGCCGGTCAACGGCTGGGGTGGCGTCCTGCTGGTGCTGCCGTCCGGCTGGGTGCTGGCCGAGTGGCTGCGGGGCCGGGTGTTTACCGGCTTTCCGTGGCTGGATATCGGCGCCAGCCAGATCGATGGGCCGCTGGCTGCTTACCTGCCGATTGTCGGTGAGTACGGGGTTGCCTGGTTGTTGTGCGTGTGTGCCGTGTTGCTGGCCGCCATTGTCGGTAACCGGCGGCGCGTCATCAGCCTGGTCCTGCTGGCTGTGGTGATCGCCAGTGGCTACCTGCTTGAACGGATTGAATGGACGACTGCGCGTGGTGATGCCATCCGTGTCAGCCTGGTACAGGGCAATATTGCGCAGGCGGACAAGTGGGCGCCGGAGAACCTCGAGCGCACGCTGCGGCTGTATGCTGATCTGACCGCGGCGCAGCCGGACAGCGAACTGGTGGTGTGGCCGGAAACGGCTATCCCTGCGTTCTACCACCAGGTCGAAGACAGTTATATCCCGTACCTTGAAGAACAGCTGGCCGAATCCGGCATGAGTCTGTTGACGGGTATCCCGGTACTGGATCGCGAAACATGGACCTACTACAACAGCGTCATCGCACTGAACGGATCGCGTGGCTTTTACAACAAGCAGCACCTGGTCGCATTTGGTGAGTACCTGCCGCTGCGCTGGCTGATCGGCGACACGCTGGATGCGCTGGCTGTGCCGAATGCCGACTTTACGCCGGGGAAAGCCGGCCAGGCACTGGTGCAGGCGGCCGGTTACCCGGTCGGCAGTTCGATATGTTTCGAGGTAGCGTTTGCCCGGGTGATTAATGACAGCCTGCCGGAGGCGGCGTTCCTGGTGAATGTCAGCAACGATGGCTGGTTCGGCCGGTCACTGGCGCCGTTCCAGCACCTGGAAATTGCACGCGTGCGCGCGAAGGAAACCGGTCGTGCCTTGTTGCGTGCAACCAATACCGGTATTTCCGCCATCATCGACCACGACGGCACAATCCAGTCACGCAGCCAGCAATTCGAACAAGCGGTTGTGAAGGGCGACATCGTGCCGCGCCAGGGCGCCACGCCCTACGTGCGCTTCGGCGACTGGCCGGTGATGCTGGTTGCCGTGTTCTGCCTGTTGCTGGTGAGGGTTGGATTGAGGAAGAGCTGACTCGCGCAAAGCCGCCAAGGCGCCAAGAAAGCCTGATTTCAGGTAATAAAAATAATAATTGCCACAGAGAGCACAGAGGACACAGAGAACTTTATATTTCCTCTCACTGAAGGAGAGGTCGTTATAGCGAGAGGGGCATTTAATTCTCTGTGTCCTCTGTGCTCTCTGTGGCAAATGGTTTTCTTAGCGCCTTGGCGGCTTTCGGTAACTGCTCCTGCGTTACTCTACCTCCTGCATCCCTGCAGTCGTGCGCGAGTCATGTTATTACCAGCCGGCACCTACGTTTCGTTTGCAGGTTACTCGTGTGCATCCGGCTTGTGTTGACGATGAAACACGGTATGCCCGCATTTCGGGCAGGCGGGAATCTCGCCGGTGGCGTGAAAGCGCACGTGTTCCCCGCAGGACTCGCAGATCAAAGTGCCGGGCCCGGTGATCTCGCCGGTATTCCAGGCCGGCCCTTCCTCGATTTCATGTTCGAACTGCAGCAGTTCCAGTTTGGTGCGGTCCGCCACGCTGGAGAGGATGGCCAGCAGCCGGTCCTCGATCTGGCTGGCGTCGAAGCGCAGCCAGTCACCCAGCTCATGCCCGGTCTCTGCCAGGTGCCGGCCGGCATCCTCTATATCTCGCTGGACGTACATGGAGAGCTTCTCGGCCTCATCCTTGGTCACTTCTTCCAGGTCGACCGCCGTGTCTTTCGCCTTGTTGATGTATTTGCGAATGACCGGCAGAGTGCTTTCCTCTGCCTCCTCCATAGCGGTCTTGATGCGCGTCATCATGTCATCGTAGGCGCGCGACAATTGCTCACGGGTGGTAGGTTCGTTCTTCATTTTGTGCGGTCCTTTTGCGGGTCTGTCCTTTAAGTGTGGCCCAATTTCGGCCCGGGGTGAAGGAAAACCGGGTGTGCGTGTTGTGGGCTGTATGAAGGCTACGGTATTCTTCCCGCTCCTGAATCCAGGACAGAGTCCGATGGAAGAGATTTACCGGCCCGGCGATATCGAGGCATCCGCACAGCAGTACTGGGATGAGCACGCGTGTTTTCGTGCTGTCGAGGACCCTGCTCGCGAGAAATACTATTGCCTGTCCATGTTTCCGTATCCCAGCGGGCGTCTGCACATGGGGCACGTGCGCAACTACACCATTGGCGATGTCATCAGCCGTTACCAGCGCATGCAGGGAAAAAACGTCCTGCAACCAATGGGCTGGGACGCGTTTGGTCTGCCGGCGGAGAATGCCGCCATCCAGAACCAGGTGCCACCGGCAAAGTGGACCTATGAAAATATCGATTACATGCGCAACCAGCTCAAACAGCTGGGTTTTGGCTATGACTGGCAGCGCGAGATTGCGACCTGCGATCCTGATTACTATCGCTGGGAACAGTGGTTCTTTACGCAATTGTTCGAGCAGGGCCTGGTTTATAAAAAGACCGCGATGGTGAACTGGGACCCGGTCGATCAGACTGTGCTGGCCAATGAGCAGGTTATCGACGGCTGTGGCTGGCGCTCCGGTGCGCCGGTCGAACGACGCGAAATCCCGCAATGGTTCATGAAGATCACCGATTACGCGGAAGAGCTGCTCGCCGATCTCGACCAGCTCGACGGCTGGCCGGAGCAGGTCGCCACCATGCAGCGCAACTGGATTGGTCGCTCGGAAGGTATCGAAATGCAGTTCGGCGTGGCCGGGCGTGACGAGACCTTATCTATATATACGACCCGGCCGGATACGCTCATGGGTGTGACCTACGTGGCCGTGGCCCCCGAGCATCCGCTGGCCGCCGGGGCCGCCGGCGCCAACCCGGCCCTGCAGGCGTTTATCGATGAGTGCCGAAATACGCGGGTGGCCGAGGCGGACATGGCGACCATGGAAAAGAAGGGCGTGGACACCGGCCTGCAGGCGCTGCACCCGGTGACCGGTGAAGCGGTACCCATATGGGCCGCCAATTTTGTCCTGATGGAATACGGCTCCGGCGCAGTCATGGCAGTGCCCGCACATGACCAGCGCGATTATGAATTTGCACAGAAGAACGGTCTTGCCATTCGGCAGGTGGTGCACCCGGTCAGTGATGAGCCGGCTGATCTTGATAATGCCGCGTTTACCGACAAGGGTATCCTGCAGGACTCCGGCGAGTTCACCGGCCTGACATCGGACGCGGCCTTCGATGCCATTGCCGACTGGCTGGCGGCCGCCGGCAAGGGTACGCGCCAGGTGAATTACCGTCTGCGCGACTGGGGCGTCTCGCGCCAGCGTTACTGGGGTTGCCCGATACCGATTATCAATTGCGGCGCGTGCGGTGCGCAGCCGGTACCGGCGGCTGACCTGCCGGTGCTCCTGCCGACCGATGTGACGGTCGATGCAACCGGGTCGCCGCTGAAGAAGATGCGCGAATTCATCGACACAACCTGCCCGAAGTGCGGGGGTGCGGCTGAACGCGAGACCGATACTTTCGATACGTTCTTCGAATCGTCCTGGTATTACGCGCGCTATACCTGTGCTGACAAGATGGACGGCATGCTGGATGAACGTGCCGACTACTGGTTGCCCGTCGATCAGTACATCGGCGGTATCGAGCATGCGGTATTGCACCTGTTGTACGCACGGTTCTTCAACAAGCTGATGCGCGATGCGGGTTTGCTCAAGCCGGACGAACCGTTCACCGCCTTGCTGACGCAGGGCATGGTGCTGAAAGACGGCGCGAAGATGTCCAAGTCCAAGGGCAACACCGTTGACCCGCAGGGGCTGATCGACCGCTACGGCGCCGACACCGTACGCCTGTTCACCATGTTCGCAGCGCCGCCCGATCAGTCACTCGAGTGGTCGGATTCGGGTGTGGAGGGGGCTTCCCGTTTCCTCAAGCGCCTGTGGAAACAGGTGGCACGGCACGTTGACGGCGGCGCAGTTGGTGCACTCGATATCGCGTCACTCGATGCCGGTCAGAAGGCGTTGCGCAACAGTGTCCACAATACGCTCGCCAAGGTCGGCGACGACATCGGCCGGCGTTTTACCTTCAACACGGCCATCGCTGCCAACATGGAACTCATGAATGAACTGGGCCGGTTTGCTGATGACTCGAAATCAGGGGCGTGCCGTCATGCAGGAGGCGCTGGAACTGGTCGTGCTGATGTTGTCGCCGATTGTGCCGCACATCACCCATACCCTGTGGGCCGCGCTGGGTCATACCGATGCCGTTCTCGACAGTGCCTGGCCGGTGGTCGACCAGTCGGCACTGGTGCAGGAATCGATCACGCTGGTGGTGCAGGTCAACGGCAAGGTGCGCGGACGTGTTGATGTGCCGGCCGACGCGTCGCGCGAGTCGATTGAAGCGGTCGTGCTGGCTGAAGACAACGTGCAGAAACACATGGATGGCAAGTCGCCGAGGAAAGTGATCGTGGTGCCGGGCAAGCTGGTGAACATCGTTGTCTAACCAGGTGCTAAATTCAAAAAATCCATTCCTTCTTCACTTCGGGAGAAGGCCAGGAAGAGGGGATAAAATCGGTGGTATACATTGGATCCCCGGCCCCTCGCTTCGCTCTCCCCGGCCCTCTCCCGGAGGGAGAGGGGGTTAAAAAGAAGCAATATAAACAGTTGGCGTATGATGAGAAACAGGGTGGCCATTGAGTTGAATGTGCAACGTCAATTACTGCTAATGCTTGCCGTGATTCTTGCGGTTTCATTTGTTGCCGGTTGTGGCTACCAGTTGCGTGGCAGCGCCAGTCTTCCACCGGTTATGTCGACGACGTACGTGAAGGGGCTGCGTCCCTACAGCGCCCTGGTGGATGACTTCTCGCAGGCACTGCGCACGCGTAACGCAACGGTGACGACAGATCCCGAGATCGCCAGTGCGACCCTCTCGATTACCGCGAACGACACCGAGAAACTGGTCCTGTCGGTGGACACGGCCGGTAACGTGCTGGAGTACGAAATTCGTCAGACCATTCGCTTCTCGGTCGTGGCTGCCGATCAGCAGGTATTGCTGTCGGAACAGACGGTATCATTGAGTCGCGACTTCCTGTTTACCAGTACCGACGTGTTGGCCAAGGCGCGCGAAGAGAAGCTGGTGCGTCGTACCCTGCAGAAAAATATCGTCAACCTGGCCATGCTGCGGATTGCAGCGCTCGGGCGATAGAGTGTACTTAAATATCAATATAACTGTAGGAGCGGATCGCATCCGCGAATTATTATCTGGCAATGGCGAGCATCGCGGATGCGATCCGCTCCTACAGCTGATATATCTGCGTAAACGCCAATTAACATAACCTATGCAACTCAAACCCGAACAACTCGATACCCACCTGAAAAAACAGCTTGCGCCGGTGTATTTCATCAGTGGCGATGATCCCTTGCGCGTCATGGAGGCGGCCGATGCGGTGCGTGCCGCGGCACGGTCACAGGGCTATGACGAGCGTGATGTGTTGACCGTGCAGCCGGGTTTTGACTGGTACAGCCTGCAGTCGGAGGCGGGCAGCCTGTCGCTGTTTTCCTCGCGGCGCATTATTGATCTGCGCATGCCGACCGGCAAACCGGGCAGGGAGGGTGCGCAGGCGCTCAGGGATTATGCCGAACAGGTGCCCGAGGATACGCTGCTGCTGGTCACTGCCGGCAAGCTGGATCCGGCGGCACGCAAGAGTAAATGGGTGCAGGCACTGGACAAGGCCGGCGTGGTGTTGTTTGTCTGGCCAATGGATGCGCGTGAATTCAATGGCTGGGTGGCGGCACGTATGCGCCGCTGCGGACTGGAACCCACCGCGGAGGCCGTGTCCATGCTGGCCGACCGGGTCGAGGGCAACCTGCTGGCCTGTGTCCAGGAGATCGACAAGCTGTACCTGTTGCAGGGTGCGGGGGCGGTCGATGCCGATGCGATTACCCGGCTGGTGGCCGACAATGCCCGCTTCGACGTGTTCGGCCTGGTCGATGCCGCGCTCGCCGGCAAGGCCGCACGCAGTATTCGTATCCTGCATGGACTGGAGGCCGAGGGGATGGCGCCGCAGGTCGTGTTGTGGGCGCTGGCGCGCGAGATACGCCAGCTCACGGCGATGGCGACACAGGTGGCCGGCGGTCAGGCGATTCCCGGGGTGCTGAGTCGATACCATGTGTGGGCAAACCGCAAGACCATCGTCGGGACGGCGTTAAAACGCCTGAAACCGGCCGAATGTAACGCCATGTTGCGGCATTGTGCCTCGATCGACCGCGTCAGCAAGGGGCGGGGCGCGGGCAACGCCTGGGACGAACTGTTACAATTGACCTGCCGGCTGGCGGGGCAGGAGGTTCTGTCCGTCGCCTGATGTGTCCGGTTTTTGTTTGCCGCCTTGCAGCAAAGCGAAACATGGCAACACCGGCCGGGGCTGTCCCGGATTGCGAATTATCCAGTATCTGTTTATGAGTGTGAAAGCCGAATCCATCGAATTCAATGTCCCTGACTACATGCAGGGTGTCGGGCGTCGTGCCCGGGTCGCTGCGCGTGTCATCGCGCGTGCGAATTCCGGCATGAAGGATGCCGCACTGACGGCCATCGCCGCCGCTATCGAGGCGGCTGCGGATCAGCTCAAGCAAGCGAACGCAAAGGACCTGGCCGCGGGCCGGGAACACGGTCTCGATGCCGCGCTGCTGGATCGTCTCGAACTCAACGACGCGCGGATTGCCGCCATGGCCGAGGGCCTGCGCGAGATCGCGCTGTTACCCGACCCGGTCGGCAGTATTTCCAACATGAACTACCGGCCGTCCGGCATCCAGGTTGGACGCATGCGCGTACCGCTGGGCGTGATCGGCATCATTTACGAATCGCGGCCCAACGTCACGGCGGATGCCGCCGGCCTGTGCCTGAAATCAGGCAATGCCGCCATCCTGCGCGGCGGTTCCGAGGCCATGCATTCCAACCAGGCAATTGCGCAATGTATACACGCGGGCCTGGCCGAGGCCGGTCTGCCCGCTGATACCGTGCAGGTGGTCGAGACCACGGACCGTGCGGCTGTCGGCGAATTGATCAGCATGCCGGAATTTGTCGACGTGATCGTGCCGCGTGGTGGCAAGGGACTGATCGAGCGCATCAGTCGCGAGGCGCGTGTGCCCGTCATCAAGCATCTGCACGGTGTTTGTCATACCTATATCGACGACCAGGCGGATATCGACAAGGCAATCCGCGTGGCGTTTAACGCCAAGACGCAACGTTACGGCACCTGCAATACCATGGAGACATTGCTGGTTGCGCAGGCTATCGCGGCGCAGGTGTTGCCGCCGCTGGCGGAGAAATACCTGGCAGAGGGAGTTGAGTTGCGTGGTTGCGAGGCGACCCGTGCCGTGCTCCCGGCTATCAATGCAGCTACCGAGGCGGACTGGGACGAGGAATACCTGGCGCCTATCCTGTCGATTCGCATCGTCGATGATGTCGATGCGGCCATGGACCATATTGCGCGGCACGGATCAAACCATACTGACGTAATCATTACGGAATCACTGTCACGTGCGCAGCGTTTTCTGCACGAGGTGGATTCCAGTTCGGTGATGGTCAATGCATCCAGTCGCTTTGCGGACGGCTTCGAGTACGGCCTTGGCGCCGAGATCGGCATCAGCACGGACAAGTTGCACGCACGCGGCCCGGTTGGCCTGGAAGGCCTGACCACGCTTAAATATATCGTATTGGGTGACGGGCATATTCGAACATAGGCAACGACGGGTTTCGGGCAAACAATCCTTGCGTCTTTCCAGGGAGCGGTCGCCCGCTATTCGTGAAACCGTTTATTCCTGTTTCCACCTGATTACATGATCGGTATCCTCGGCGGCACTTTCGACCCGGTTCACTTTGGACACCTGCGCCCGGCACTGGATGTCAGGCAGGCGCTGGGGCTGGATGAAATTCGCCTGCTGCCCTGTCATGTGCCGCCGCACCGGCCGCAGCCGCAGGCCAGTACGCAGCAACGCACACTGATGCTGCAGGCTGCGATTGCGGGGGTAGACGGTTTTGTCATTGACGAACGTGAGTTCGAGCGCGATGGCTTGTCTTATACGCTCGACACGTTGCAGTCGTTACGCAAGGACCTGCCGGGCAAGACGCTGTGCCTGCTGGTCGGCATGGATGCTTTCCGCGGTTTGCCCACGTGGCATCGCTGGCACGAGTTGCTGGATTATTGCCACATCGTGGTGATGACGCGACCACAGGCGAAGTTTCCCGAAAAAGGTGAGCTTGCAGAATATATACACATGCACCACGCCCGCGATGCGGCCATGCTGAGGACGCAGTCAACGGGATTGTTGTGGTTCCAGGAAGTCACGCAGCTGGAAATATCCGCTACACGGTTACGCGCATTGCTCGCGGCCGGCGAACAGGCTGACTTCCTGTTGCCGGCTGGCGTGCTGGATCTTATTCACATACAGGGTTTATACGGATCATAAATGCAAGATAAACAAATACGCGCCGGTGATGAATTGTCCGGTATCCAGACAGACGAATTATTGTCAGTAACACTGGCGGCGCTCGAAGACATGAAGGCGGTGAACGTACAGGTGATCGATGTGCGTGATCTGACTACCATAACGGACATCATGGTGGTGGCCAGCGGCACATCGACGCGCCATTTAAAGGCAATTGCCGACAACGTCGCGCTTGAGGCCAAGAAACACGGCGTCTCGGCGCTGGGTGTGGAGGGTGACAAGGGCGCGGAATGGATCCTGGTCGATCTGGCCGACGTGGTTGTGCATGTCATGATGCCCGAGATCCGTGAGTTCTATGCGCTGGAGAAACTCTGGTCGGTCGGCAGCAGCAGGCAGTCACCGCGCGATACCGACACTGACTGACGCACTTGCATGCGCATACACCTGGTTGCGGTCGGCACACGCATGCCGGCGTGGGTAAGTACCGGTTATGGTGAATATGCCAGGCGTATGCCGCGCGAATGTACGCTGAACCTGGTCGAGATTCCGCCGGGTAATCGCAGCAAGTCCCGCACGATTGAGCAGGCGCGTGCAGAGGAGGGTCAGCAGATGCTGGCAGCAATCCCGCGCGACAGTGAAGTCATTGCACTGGACGTGACCGGTAAACCCTGGTCTACCGAAGCACTGGCCGTTCGCCTCGACGAGTGGCTGGGGTCCGGGCGGGACGTGGCCCTGCTGGTCGGTGGTCCCGATGGTCTCGATGCCACCTGTCTCGCCCGCGCCAGCCGACGCTGGTCGCTATCCGAGTTAACATTTCCACATGCGCTGGTGCGCATTCTCCTCGCCGAACAACTGTACCGGGCATGGACGCTCAGGCAGGGTCATCCCTATCACCGTTCGTGATATCGTAGCCTGAAGACGATCTTCAGGAACTGCGCGAATGGGAAACACCGCTGTTATCTGCCTGGCGTCGCGCTCGCCGCGTCGTCGGGAATTATTGCACCAGATCGGTGTCGATTTTGATGTCATAGACGTCGATGTCGATGAGCAACGACGACCGCATGAGCCAGCCGGAGGCATTTGTTGCGCGTGTGGCGCTGGACAAGGCACGCGCCGGACGGGGTGCGCTGCCAGTTGGCAGTCCCATGCCGGTGCTGGGTGCGGATACAGCCGTTGTCGTTGACGACGAAGTCCTTGGCAAGCCGCAAGATGGTGCTGATGCCGGGCGCATGCTGTCGCTGTTGTCGGGACGTACCCACCGTGTGTTGACGGCTGTTGCGCTGGTCGCCGGGCGCGAGACGGTGTGTGTCAGTGCAAGCAACGTGACGTTTCGCACGCTCGACGATGCCGAGTGTGCTGCATACTGGGCCAGTGGCGAGCCGGCGGACAAGGCCGGCGCCTATGCCATCCAGGGACTCGCGGCTGTTTTTATCAGTCATCTCGAGGGCAGCTATTCGGGCGTGATGGGACTGCCGCTGTACGAAACCGCCACCCTGCTGCAGGAATCCGGTATAACAGTTATTAAATAAATCATGGATGTGATGACAGTATGAGTGAAGAAATCCTGATCAATGTTACGCCGCGCGAAACACGGGTTGCCCTGGTTGAGAACGGCGTCCTGCAGGAGATATGTATCGAGCGCGCAGGGCGGCGCGGTATCGTCGGTAATGTATACCGGGGACGGGTATGCCGGGTGTTGCCTGGCATGCAGGCCGCATTTGTTGAAATCGGCCTGGAACGGGCGGCCTTCCTGCACGCATCGGATGCCGGTTCGCGCGAGCTGGAGGGTTCGTCAGGCGATACAGATGGCCAGACGGACATCACCGAGCTGCTGCACGAGGGGCAGGTGATAACCGTACAGGTTATCAAGGACCCGCTGGGGACCAAGGGTGCCCGCCTGACCACGCAGATCACCATTCCCTCACGCTACCTCGTGTTCATACCCGGGGTCGACAATGTCGGTATTTCGCAGAAGATCGACAGCGAGGAAGAGCGCGTGCGTCTGCGCGACATCATCCAGCTGTTCATGAGCGACGAGGCGGACGGCGGTTATATTGCCCGCACCGCGGCCGACGGGGCCGGCACCGACGCGCTGCGGGCCGACATGATGTTCCTGCACAAGCTGTGGCAGTCGATTGCCGAAAAGGAGCGCACCGCAGAGCCCGGTACACTGGTTTACGGCGATTTGCCGCTGACCATTCGTGTCATGCGTGACATGCTGGCCGATAACATCGAGCGTGTCCGGATTGACTCGCGGGAAACCTATCAGCGTGCCATCACGTTTTGCGACCAGTTTATGCCCGACATGCTGACGCAGGTCGAGTACTATCCCGGCGAGCGACCGATTTTCGATATCTATGGTGTGGAAGATGAAATCCAGAAGGCGCTGGAGCGCAAGGTGCAGCTGAAATCGGGTGGTTACGTTATTCTCGACCAGACCGAAGCGATGACGACGGCGGATGTTAATACCGGCGGCTACGTCGGTCATCGCAACCAGGAAGAGACCATCTTCAAAACCAACCTGGAGGCGGCACAGGCAATCGCGCGCCAGCTGCGGCTGCGTAACCTTGGTGGCATCATCATTATCGATTTTATCGATATGCAGGACGAGGAACACAAGCGACAGGTGTTGCGTGCACTTGAGAAATGCCTGGACAAGGACCACGCCAGGACGCATATCACCGAGGTGTCGTCGCTGGGGCTGGTCGAGATGACGCGCAAACGCACCAGTGAAAGTCTTGAACACGTGATGTGCGAGACCTGTCCGACCTGCGGCGGCCGTGCCTCCCTGAAGACGGCCGAGACGGCCTGCTATGAAATATTCCGGGAAATCCTGCGCGAATCGCGCCAGTTCGATACCGAACAGTTGCTGGTGCTGGCGTCCCAGGAAGTGGTCGATCTGCTGGTCGACGAGGAATCCGACAGCCTGGCCGAACTGGAGGCCTTTATCGGCAAGCCGATCAAGTTCCAGGTCGAATCGCTGTATTCACAGGAGCAATACGACGTCGTGCCCTTGTAGCAGGGTTTGCACCAGCGGCTCCCCTTTATGCTGAAACGACTCATTCATATAACCTGGTTGCTGTTTGTTGCGGCGCTGTTTCTGGTTGCCGCCGGACTGACGGCTGCGCGCCTGCTGGTACCGACGCTGGCCGATTATCGGCACGATATAGAGCAGGCGGCCAGTGAACAACTGGCACGCACCGTTACCATCGGACGCATGCAGGCGACATTGCGCGGTGTTCACCCGATACTGAAACTGCATGATATTACCGTCGCACAGCCCGGGTCGGCGGACCAAACGCTCGCTGTCGAGGAAGTCTGGCTGCGGCTGGATGTTGGCCACCTGTTGCGTCACCGGCAGGTGCGTTTCATCGGTATCGATGTCATCGGCGTTGATCTTGTGATTGTTCGCGATACCGGCGGAACCTGTATGTCGAGAAATTACGCGACATCGGTTCCGATGAAGGCGGCGGTCTGGATGCCCTTGTCACGATGTCGCGATTGTCTCTGCATGAATCCACTATTACTTTCCGGGATGAGCAGGGCGACCGTCCGGCGCAGCGCTTCTCCTCGGTCATGTTGTCACTCAATAACCGGGGCACTGAACACCGCTTGACCGGATATGCATGGCTGCCGGGTGATGTCGGCTACCGCGTGGAACTCGAGGCCCTGTTTACCGGCGACCAGCCGGATGTGCTGACCTGGCAGGGGCGCGCCTATATCACCGGGAAGCAACTGTCATTGCCTTCACTGTTGCAGTACTGGCCATCTGCGCCGGTCGTGCGCGGTCTCGCCAATCTGCGTTTATGGGTAGATGTGGATGCCGGTCGTATCGATACCGTCAGCAGCGAGCTGGATATCAGTGAACTGTATGTTGAGCGCGCTGTGGATGAACGTCAGCAGGTATTCAGTGCAGATGCGCTTGGCCTGCGACTGGGTTGGCAGCAGTCCGCCGGCGACTGGCAGGCCGTCGTGCAGCTGCTGTCCGCAGAGCAGGCGGAGCGAAACTGGGCGCCATTCGATGTGTCGTTGTCAGGTGGAACGCGCGGTGTCACAAACTTTCTGCGGCTACACACCAGGCAGCTGCTCATCGATGACCTGTGGCAGCTGTTGCCGGCATTACCACTGACAGATGAGCAGTTGGGCGAGCTGGCAGCGCTGAATCTGTCGGGGGAGCTGGTCTGACATGGATATCATGTTGTTGCGCGACGAACAGGGTATGCGCCTGGGAAACATCGAGGCACGGTTTGTCGAGCTTGGCATGGCGGAAACCGGCAGGACACCGTACCTGTCCGGCCTGGATGGCGTTGTCAGTGGCTATGCGGAGCATGGCAGGTTTGTTTTCGACAGCCGTGATGTCGATGTTTCCGACAGTCGACTGTTCCGCGATATCCTGGCAATCAGCGAGTTGCAGGGCGAACTTCACTGGAAGAGTGATGCCGACGGCATGCAACTGCGCACGGAGCGTCTTGCCCTGGTGAACCCGGACATGGCGCTGTTGGCCGAATTCGGACTGACATTGCCCGCCAGTGGCGAGGGCGCCAGCATGGATCTGGATGTTGATGTTGAAACGGTGGATATCGCTCGTGTCAATCATTACCTGCCGGCGAAGCTTATGTCGCCGACAGGCGTTGCCTGGCTCGACAACAGCCTGGTTAGCGGCCAGGTCCGTAACGGCAGAGTGCGTATTCACGGGCGTCTCGACCAGATTCCATTCGACAACGGTGAGGGGCAGCTGGAAGTACGCCTGCCGGTATTTAATGCGACGCTTGATTTCAATGATGCATGGACGCCGATTACGGGCCTGGATGCACAGGTAGACTTCACCGGTCGTTCAATGGATATCACCAGCAGTCGCGGCATGATACGTACCGCGGCGCTGCGGCAGGTGCGTGCGCGAATACCTGATCTCGCCCGACCGGATCTGAGCATTGATGGCGGTGTGCGCGGACAATTGTCGGTCATGCTGGCTGAGCTTGGCAGCAGTCCGCTGGGCAAACGTTTCGGCGGTTTTGTCGATCGCGCAATTACCACCGGTCGTTGCGATTTGCAGCTGGACATCGGTATTCCGTTACATGGTAAAAACCGCGAGGTTAGCGCGGCCGGGCGGATTTCACTGCGGGACAATACCCTTAAACTTAAAAATAGCGAGATCGCCCTCGGTGACATTCGTGGCCTGCTGACATTTGATGGTGACGGCATCGCGGGTGATGATTTACAGACAGTGATGAACGGCCGGCCTGCAACCGTCAGGGTGTGGGGCGAGCCCGGCAAGCCGGACACGCACATTCGTCTTGACGGCAAGCTCGGTTTGCTTGATGTCATGCTGGGTAAGGACAGCGCGCTGCAACGGGCTGCCAGTGGTGACAGTGACTGGCAGGTGCAATTAACCGTGCGTGGGGCGCCTGCGCGTGGTGAGCAGGGCGACGTGGGTTTGCACATCACGTCGACACTGGCCGGTACCGCCATTGATTTACCGGCGCCCTTCGGAAAGTCTGCCGGAAGCCAGCGTTCGTTAAGTGTAACGGTAGATAACGCGGCAGCCGCCCTGCAGCGGGCCACATTCAACTACGGTGACCAACTGCAGGGTGTCCTGTTGCTCGATACCCGGGGCAACGCCACTCATCTGCAACGCGGTACGCTGACGCTGGGTGGCGGCAAGGCGGTTCTGGGTGACGCGGCGGGACTGTTGCTCAACGGGCGGATCGACTCCCTGTCGCTGTCCGAGTGGCAGCCCTGGTTGAGTGAGCCGCAGTCCGGCCCGGCTATTCCGTTGCGTCTTGACCTGGATGTCGGTGAGTTCGAGGTGCAGAATTACCTGCTTAACGACCTGCACCTGGCAGCGGCCGCAGAGGGGCGGGCGTGGCGTATCAAGGTTAGCGGGGAATCAAGCCGCGGTGACGTGGACGTCATACGGGCTGGTCGCGGGGTGGAAAAGATTGTCATGAACATGGAGCGACTGGCGCTGAAGCGGTCGACCACCGACAAACCGCCCGGTAAAACGCAACTCACGCCGGCCGACTTGCCCGCATTGCAGGTTACCGCCGGCGAGCTTCGTTTATAACGATGCAAACTTCGGGCAACTCGATCTGAAAGCTGCTGCACAGGCGAACAACCGCTACCGGATCGAACGCCTGGCCGTGTCATCTGACCTGTTGTCGTTGCAGCTGGATGCTAGCTGGCACATGACCGGTCGCGATCACCTTAGCCAGGTCAGCCTGGAAATCCTGAAAGGGGATATGGGACGCCTGCTGGATGTGTTCGGTTTCGAGAAGGTTATAAAAGACGGTAATCTGCGCGCAACGCTGCAGGCATCCTGGCCGGCACCGTTAGCGGATTTCTCACCAGAAACCATTGATGGCAAGCTGAACGTGGTTATCAAGGATGGCCAGTTGCTCGATATCGAGCCGGGTGCTTCCGGGCGCGCGCTCGGTTTATTGAGTATTGGCAAGTTGCCGCGGCGGCTGACGCTGGATTTCTCCGACTTTTTCGGTGAAGGATTTAATTTCGAACGCATTGCCGGTAATTTCGTCATTGATCAGGGCAACGCCTACACCAATGACCTGGAGGTTGACGGACCCGCGGCACGTATCGATATTTCGGGTCGGGTAGGGCTGGCCAAAAAGGATTACGATCAGCTGGTCACCGTTATCCCGTACCTGGAGTCGAGTCTGCCGCTGGCGGGGGCGCTGGCCGGCGGGCCGGCCGTCGGCGCGGTCGTGATCATTGCCGAGAAGTTGCTGGACGGCAGGCTTGGCCTCAATAAAATGGCAAGCAAGCAATACACGGTAATCGGGCCATGGGATGCGCCGGTCGTGACGCGCATTGAGGCGGAAAGTACCACGGTTGCGGATGATGCCTTCGACTTCGATGAATAGGCTGGCCGACAGTGACTGTCGGCTGACTGTGGTATTCTGTTTTGCACAGACGCAGGAGAAGATTATAACGTTATGAGTGTGGTTGCATGTGTCCAGATGGCTTCCGGGCCGAACATTGGTGCGAACCTGCTTGAGGCAGAGCGCCTGATCCAGGAGGCCGTCAGCCAGAAGGCGCGACTGGTCGTACTTCCCGAGAATTTTGCCCTGATGGGTAACACCGAGCACGACAAGGTCGCGGCGCGGGAGAAGGAGGGCAGTGGTGCTATCCAGACCTTCCTGTCGGAGCAATCGGCACGTCACGGTATCTGGCTGGTTGGCGGTACCATTCCGCTGGTTGCGAATGACGCGAACAAGGTGCGTGCCGCCTGCCTGGTGTTTGACGACAAAGGTCGACAGGTTGCACGCTACGACAAGATACACCTGTTCGATGTCGAGCTGGTCGACAGCGCCGAGCAGTACACGGAATCGGACACCATTGAACCCGGTGACGATGTCGTGGTTATCGATACGCCCTTTGGACGCATGGGAGTCGCTGTGTGCTATGACCTGCGTTTCCCGGAGCTGTTTCGCCAGCAACTCGAGGCCGGCATGGAAATCATGGTGCTGCCCTCGGCCTTTACGGCGATTACCGGCCGCGCACACTGGGATGTGCTGGTACGTGCGCGTGCCATTGAAAACCTGTGCTACGTTATCGCACCTGACCAGGGTGGTTATCACCTGAACGGACGCGAGACTTACGGGCACAGCATGATTGTCGATCCATGGGGTACCGTTATGAACAGTCTTTCCCGCGGACCCGGTGTGGTCTGTGCCGATATCGAACTCGGTCGCCTGCAGAATGCACGGCGCAATTTCCCGAGTATCTCTCACCGCCGCCTGCAGTGTCTGAACAAGTAATGTCCGGCTCAGCACTTGATATCGCACGCCAGCGCCTGCTGGCACCGGCCGGGATTGACGAAAACGATCTTGACAAGGTGTTTGGCAAACTGCTTGCGCATGCTGTCGACAGCGGCGATCTGTATTTCCAGTCCAGCCGTTACGAATCCTGGGTGCTGGAAGACGGTATCGTCAAGGAAGGCAGCCATAATATTGAACAGGGTGCCGGTGTGCGTGCTGTCAGCGGCGACAAGACCGGCTTTGCCTACTCCGATGAAATCGTGTTGCCGGCGCTGCTGGAGGCATCGACCGCGGCCCGTGCCATTGCACGGCAGGGTAGCGAGGGCAGCTTGCAGGCCTGGCACGCCGGCGGTGGCAATGCCCTGTATGGTGACGTCGACCCGCTCGCGCAGATGTCGGCCGATGACAAGGTTGCCTTGCTGCAAATGCTGGATGCGGAGGCGCGTGCGCAGGATCCACGTGTAAAGGAAGTCGTGGTGAGTATCGCCGGTGTTCACGAGGTCGTGCTGGTTGCCGTCAGCGACGGCACACTGGCCGCCGATGTGCGCCCGCTGGTGCGCTGCAATGTTACGGTTATTGTCGAGCAGAACGGTCGCCGCGAGCAGGGTACCGCCGGCGGCGGCGGACGCACCGACTACAGTTTCTTTACCAATGATGCCCGCGGACTGGGTTATGCACGCGAGGCAGTGCGCCAGGCGCTGGTTAATCTCGACGCCATCGATACGCCGGCCGGCAGCCTGCCGGTGGTGCTGGGGCCGGGCTGGCCCGGCATCCTGTTGCACGAGGCCATCGGTCATGGTCTCGAGGGTGACTTCAATCGCAAGGGTACCTCGGCCTTTGCCGGGCTGATCGGACAGCGGGTCGCTTCGGAGTTGTGTACCGTGGTGGATGATGGCACGCTGGCCGGGCGTCGCGGCTCGCTCAACATCGACGATGAGGGTACACCGACACAGAACACCGTGCTGATCGAAAACGGTATCCTCAAGGGTTACATGCAGGACCGCATGAATGCCGGTCTCATGGGTGTTGCGCCGACGGGTAACGGACGGCGTGAGTCCTACGCGCATTTACCGATGCCGCGTATGACCAACACCTACATGCATGCCGGTCCGCATGATCCGGGTGAAATTATAGCCAGTGTCGACAAGGGCCTGTACGCCGTCAATTTCGGCGGTGGCCAGGTGGATATCACCTCCGGCAAGTTCGTGTTTACCGCCAGCGAGGCCTACCTGATCGAGAACGGCAAAATCACCGCGCCGGTAAAGGGCGCCACGCTCATCGGCAACGGCCCGGATGTGCTCAAGCGCGTGTCCATGCTGGGCAACGACATGCAGCTGGACTCCGGTGTGGGTACCTGCGGCAAGGAAGGGCAGAGTGTGCCGGTCGGTGTGGGGCAGCCGACCATGCTGATCGATGAACTCACCGTCGGAGGAACAAGCGCATGAACCGGTTTTCCAGCAACAGAGAGACTGTAATGAAACAGCTAAATGTCGTATATCGTGTTACCGGCCTGCTTGCCTGCCTGGTGTTGTTGCATGGCTGTGCTGCCGCAACGGTCATTCGCAAGCAGCCCGACTTCGATAACGAACAGCAGCAACACCTGATGCAAACCTTTCAGCCGGAAACTGTTGCGCTTGGCACGGCTGATGCGTTCAGTCGGTAGTCTGTAGCCAGTACTGCCAGGCAAGCGCGTATGTTGTGTACAGGCCGGCCCTGTGCCTGCCATTATCCTGACTTCTGGTCATAATAGCCTGCCGGTAGTATTTATCCGTTTTTTCCGCTGGATGATTTTGTGAACGTTGTTACTATTGGTCGGACACTCAATGTGGGAGGGGCACCATGAATAACGAAAATGCCGGTAAATTAATTCTGCGCCTGGCCGTCGGCTTGCTGATGCTGTTTCACGGCGTGGCCAAGCTGCTGCATCCTGACTCGCTCGATTTCATTCGTATGGGCCTGTCAGGGCTGGGTCTGCCCGAGCTGCTGGTCTATGGCGTGTACGTCGGTGAGGTGCTGGCGCCGCTGTTGCTGATTGCCGGGGTGTTCTCGCGCTGGGGTGGCATGCTGATCGTGGTCAATATGCTGTTTGCCATCGGCCTGGCGCACATGGGTGACCTGTTTGCACTGACCGATCACGGCGGTTACCGCCTCGAACTGCAGATGTTCTACCTGCTTGGCGGACTCGCGGTGATGTTCCTCGGTAGTGGCCGTTACGCGATCAAGCCCGACTGACAGGGCCGTTGGCCAGTTCACTGGCAGCCGACCTGCTGGTGCTGTTGCACCTGGCATTTATCGTGTTCGTGGTGCTGGGCGGTTTGCTGGTGTGGCGCTGGTGGCGAGTTGTGTTCCTGCACCTGCCGGCAAGCGTGTGGGGCGTGTTGCTGGAATTCAACGGCTGGCAGTGTCCACTGACGCCACTGGAACAACAGTTGCGTGTTGCCGCGGGCGAGGCGGGCTACAGTGGCGGTTTTATCGCGCATTACCTGTTGCCGGTCATCTACCCGGCCGGTCTGACGCCGGCTTTCCAGGTGGCACTCGGCACCGGTGCATTGCTGATCAACCTCGTGATCTACGGCTGGCTTCTCCTCGGCAAACGCCCTATGCTCAAATGAGCGGTTACCGGGAGTAAGCATGGCACAGTCGATTGGTCCGGCCTTGCGGTCGCACTGGCAACGCCTGGCCAGGCTGCCGGGTGGCAAGCATCTGTTCAGTCGCGTGCTGGGCAGGTTTGTACCCTACAGCGGCAGCCTTGGCGCGCAGGTGGATGTGCTGGAACCTGGCCGGTGCGTGGTCGTATTGCGCGACCGGCGCCGTGTTCGTAACCACCTGAAGTCAGTGCATGCCATGGCACTGGCCAACCTGGCGGAACTGGTCACCGGTCTGGCGTTGATGAACAGCCTGCCGGACAAGACGCGCGGTATTCTCGCCGGTTTCACTATCGATTACCTGAAGAAGGCGCGTGGTCGATTGCGCGCCGAATGCCGTTGCGAAATCCCGACGAGTAGCGAAGAACGGGAATACCTGCTGACCGGTGCCATCCTGAATGAGGACGACGAGGTTGTCGCTGAGGCAAAAGCGCGCTGGCTGGTCGGGCCTGAACCGGCGGCATGAGTCACACAACCGCTTTGACGCAGGCACTGGGTATCGAGATCCCGCTGATCTGCGGTGCCATGTATCCCTGTTCGAACCCTGAACTGGTCGCCGCCGTATCCGAGGCCGGCGGTATCGGCATTGTGCAGCCGCTGAGTCTTTCCTACGTGCACGGCTACGAATTCCGCGAGGGCCTGCGTTATATACGCAGCCTCACCGACAAGCCGATCGGTGTGAACCTGATTATCGAACGCAGCTCGAAAAAATACCTCGAACGCGTGTATGCCTGGCTGGAGATTGCGCTGGAAGAGGGCGTACCGTTCCTGGTGACGGCGCTCGGTAAACCGGACCGGGTGGTGGAGCGTGCCAGCCAGGCCGGTGTCACGGTCTACCACGATGTCACCAATCGCCTGTATGCGGAAAAGGCGCTGGATGCCGGTGTCGACGGGTTTATTTGCGTCAACAACCGCGCCGGTGGTCATGCCGGTGACCTGTCGGCCGCGGCGCTGCTCGACGAGCTCGGTCCGTTGGGCAAGCCGCTGGTGTGTGCCGGTGGCATCGGTTCACCCGACGGTTTCAGCGAGGCCATTGCAGCCGGCTATGCCGGTGTGCAGCTGGGGACGCGTTTTATTGCGACGCAAGAGTGCAGTGCACACGAAGACTACAAGCAGGCCATCATCAATGCCGGTGCGGACGACATCGTGCTGTCGGAAAAGATCACCGGTGTGCCGGTCTCGATTATCCGTACGCCGTTTGTCGCACGCATGGGCGTGCAGGCCGGGCCAATCGCAAAATGGTTATTGCGTGGTCGCCGTACACGCCACTGGATGCGTACATTCTATTCCCTGCAGTCGATCTGGAAACTGAAGCGGGCAGCGGTGCGTGGCATGGGTTATCGCGACATCTACCAGGCGGGCAAGAGCGTCGACGGGATCCACGCGGTGCTGCCGGCCGCCGATATTGTGCGGACCTACGCCGCGGCGCTGGAAACGGGTACTGCGTCATAACAGCGGCTTGAATACTGTCTATACTTACTGGAGTAGCCCTAACCCGGTCGGAGGCTGACCCATGGGTACCAGCGTTACAACGATCGATACAGGGAACGTGGCCTGCGAAGTCTGCCTGAAAGAAATCCCCCTCGATGAGGCGGGAATAGTCGAGGCCAATGACTACGTGCTGTATTTCTGCGGGCTGGACTGTTACCACCAGTGGCGCGCAACGCAGGACGGCAAGGCCGCCACGGTCGATTGAGTGGCTTCAGTAGTCCGACGCTTCCTGTAACTCACGCAGATAACGAAACAGCCGGCGCGACGCGCCCGGTGGCTGGCCGTTTGACTGTTCACTGCGCGCCAGGCGGACCAGCTTGCGCAGCAATTGCCGCTCGGCGCGGGGAAAGTGCGACAGTACCTCTGGCAGGGCCTCATCGCCTTTCACCAGCAGTTTCTCGCGCAGATCCTCCAGCAGGTGAAATTCCCGGGTAGAGGTGAGATGCTGGTGCTCGCGGGCCTCGACCGCTGCCTGCACCGGCGTCGGATCGATATCCTGCATCAGCTTGCCGATATACGACAGCTGGCGCTTGCGCGCGCTGTTCGAGGTGATCTTTTTAGCGGTCAGCAGCGCTTCCAGCAGATTATCCGGGATAGCCAGCTGGCGCAGGCTGTCATCGCTGAACTCCAGCAGTTTGATGCCAAGTTCCTTCAGCGCATGCGCCTCGCGTTTGAGCTGCGATTTGCTGATTTCTTCCGTTTCGTCAAAGTCCATGGGGGTAAAGGATAACGCGTTGGCGTGCATTTGTCCGCGCACCGGGCGACCGGTAGAATCGCTGCTTCACGCACAGGGAGCCGACATGGGCGACATACAGAATAATGAAATGAATGCACCGTTACCGGATGCGTCCACCCTCGAGGCGATGGTGCACGACATCATCAGCCAGGCGCAGGCAAAGGGCGCAGACGAGGTGGAGGCGGGCGTCAGTCTCGATATCGGCCTGTCGGTTACGGTACGCCTGGGCGAGACCGAGACACTGGAATACAACCGCGACCGGGCATTGGGGCTGACCGTCTATTTCGACAAGCACAAGGGTTCGGCCTCGACGGCTGATTTCTCGCCGGAAGGCATCGCCACAACAGTGGCTGCGGCCTGTGATATCGCGCGCTACACCAGCCGTGATGAATATTCCGGTCTGGCAGACCCGGAGCGGCTGGCACGGGTTATCCCTGACCTCGACCTTTACTATCCCTGGGACATCGATGCCGGGCGCGCGCTCGAGCTGGCCACGGAATGTGAAGACGCTGCCCGTGCCGTCGATAAACGCATCGATAATTCCGAGGGCGGCACAGTGTCGAGTTATGTCGGCCTGCGGGTGAAGGGAAACAGCAACGGCTTTCTGGGTGCGTACAAGTCCAGTTATCACTCTCTCAGCTGCGCCGTAGTCGGACGCCAGGGCGACGAGATGCAGCGCGACTACTGGTCGGATGCGGCACGTGATGCGCGTGACCTGCCGTCACCGGCATCCATAGGCAGAAAAGCGGGTGAGCGCACGGCGCAGCGACTCGGCACGCAACGCCTGTCGACCCGGCAGGCACCGGTCCTGATTGCCGCCGAGACCGCCGGCAGCCTGTTCCGTAATTTTATCCAGGCCATCAGCGGCAGTGCGCTGTACCGCAAGTCCACGTTCCTGCTCGATCACCTCGGTAAGCCGGTGTTCCCGGACTTCATGCGTATCCATGAAGAGCCGCTGCTGAAGAAAGGCCTGGGTAGTGCGCCGTATGATGCAGAAGGCGTCGCAACCAGGGCGCGCGACATTATTACCGATGGTGTATTGCAGGGTTACGTATTGAATTCCTATGCGGCCCGCAAGCTGGGTATGGAGACCACCGGCAATGCCGGCGGCGTGCGTAACCTGACCATTGATCCCGGCGAGCAGGATCTGCCCGCGCTGCTAAAGACCATGGACACCGGACTGCTGGTGAGTGAGTTCATCGGCTTCGGCATCAATATCGTGACCGGCGATTACTCACGCGGTGCGGCGGGTTTCTGGGTGGAGAATGGCGAGATCCAGTACCCGGTTGACGAGATCACTGTCGCCGGCAACCTGCGCGACATGTTCATGGGTATCGCCGAGGTCGGTAATGATGTGGATATGCGCGGCAATGTTCGCACCGGTTCGGTGCTGATCGATAACATGACCATCGCCGGCGCCTGAGCCGGTCACATAAGGTGCATGCAGGAGCGGACGCTGTCCGCGAATAATTTACGCAGGCAGTGTATTTTACCCCTTTATTTCTAGTACCAAAGTACTAGAAAAGACATTTAATCGCAGGTTTTTTATCCCTCTTTCCGGATTTACTGCTTACAATTTACTGTGCCTGGTGTAGTCTGGTTAAAACAGTTTTCAATACAGGTTTGTTGGCCTGGATTGAATGAACATAATAAAAAGAGGTAAAAGGCATGGGTGAGGAACGACGAAAACAGGACAACCAGACGCACGATAGTCTTGACGAAATTCTGAATGAAGCGCAGCTGGTGACATTGAACAACATGGAAGGGTTTGGCTGGTCACTGGCGTTTGTACGCAAGCCCCTGTTCCAGGAAGTAGTGCCCGTGTTACTGCATGCGGATAATGACAAGCTGGGAACGCTTGATCAGGATGGTAAGTTGAATGTGCAGCCGGATATCAAGTTTCGTTATATCAAGTAGAATCCATGTTGTGTCCTGGCTCCAATAAATCAGAAATCGTACTTAACATCAATACTGTCCTCTGAAATACTGACATTGATCGTTGTGCCGGATGTAAAGTAGACGGGCTTCGATTCGATCTCTCGCCCATCGGCATAACGCATGGCGAAAACCATCGCGGCTTCACCTCTGACTGTGATTGGTTTTACCGATCCTGCCTTGACGATACCGAGGTCTTTACTTCTTTCGAGCCAGTTAGCAGTAACATTCACATTTTGCGTCGAATTATTCGCTATTCGAAAGCGTGCGCCAGAGCTGGTTTCCTTGACGAAAACATAAGTCGTGCTAATGATGACTACTAATAGTGTGGCAAAGGTCAGTCGAGAAAATCGCATGAGGTAGTGACCTGACTACTATTAGATTGCCTGATTGATAAAGAGCATTTTATTCTTTTAGGCAATCTAGACAGAATTGGGGGTAGTGATATCAACCATATAAACTCCCGATTATGTTGCCGAATACGAATAGTAAGACAATGTTAGACTGAATTGAAGGTGGCGATCAGTCTGGTAATGATTCTGATCGTTACGTCCAGGTAATTACAACAGGAATATCGTACCCAGCCCCAGGAACACCAGGAAGCCGACCACGTCCGTCACTGTTGTCAGGATTACCGAACCTGCCAGTGCCGGGTCGATGTTCATGCGCTTGAGAATGAACGGAATACTCAGGCCGGCCAGCGCGGCACACATCAGGTTGATGATAAGCGCGGCGGCGATGATCAGGCCGATATTATTGTTCTGGAACCATAACGCCGAGATAACGGCCACCACTATGGCCCAACCGACGCCGTTTAATACCGCCACGGCCAGTTCCTTGTACATCAACCAGCGGGCATTAGTGCTGCCGATCTGACCGAGGGCGAGTCCGCGTATCACGATAATCAGTGTCTGGCTACCGGCAATGCCGCCCATGCTGGCGACGATCGGCATCAGTACCGCCAGTGCGACCACCTGCTCGATGGTGGCCTGAAAGTTTCCGATTACCCAGGAAGCGAGGAAGGCGGTGAACAGGTTAATACCGAGCCATACCGCGCGCCGGCGGGCGCTTTTCAGGACCGGGGCGAAGGTGTCATCTTCCTCGTCGAGGCCGGCCATGCTGAGCAGCGAGTGGTCGGCGTCTTCGCGGATCACGTCGACCACGTCATCAATGGTAATACGACCGAGCAGTGCGTTGTCGTCGGTGACCACGGCCGCGGATACGAGGTCGAGGTTTTCGAACTGCTTGGCGACTTCATCGTCCGGCAGTGTGGCCGGGATGCCCGGGATGTCGCGGTCCATGACGGCGGCGACCAGCTGTTCGGGTTCGTTGGTCAGTATCTGGGTCAGTTCCAGTGCGCCACGGTAGTGATCGTTACGGTCGACCACGAACAGCTTGTCGGTATTCTTCGGCAGTTCGCCGCGCATACGCAGGTAGCGCATCACCACGTCCAGCGTGACGTCGGCGCGCACCGTCACCACGTCGACGTTCATCAGGCCGCCGGCGGTGTCCTCCGGATAATGCAGCACGGCCTCGAGACGCTGGCGGTCCTGCTTGTCCATGGCGCGCAGGACTTCGCGGCTGACCATGGCGGGGAAGTCGGTGATGATGTCGGCGAGGTCGTCTGTGTCCAGTCCCTCGGTGGCGGCGACCAGGTCGTGCGTCTCCATCTCATCGATGAGTCCGGCACGGACTTCGTCGTTGACCTGGGTGAGGACCTCGCCGTGATCGTCAGGGTCGACCAGTTCCCAGAGAATCTCGCGCGGGCCGTGCGGGAAAGACTCCAGCAGGTCGGCGATTTCGGATGCATGCAGGTTGACCAGCAGGTGCCGTACCTGGTCGGCGGCACCGGAGTCCAGCGCCTGCGAGAGATGCTCGAGGCGGCTTTCGGCGGTTTGTGTGATACCTGCTTCGCTCATGACTGCGTACTGTCCCTGTGCCGACCGGAAACAGCCCGGTCAGCCGTGCAGTGCGCAGTGTAGCAGCATGTCCTTTATTCGGTAAGGTCGCTGTTGAGCGAATCGATACGCGCCGGTATCTGGCCCGGCCTGGTGTTATGGAGCAGTTCGTCTACCAGCGGCGTCAGCGATGCAATACTGCTGCTGATGATGACGTGCTTCACTTCCTGCAGGGTGGTGTGGTGCATGCTGAATTCATCCAGGCCCATGCCGAGCAGCAGTCGCGTGTAGCGGATATCGCCGGCCATTTCACCGCACATGGCGACCGGGATGCCGGCGCGCTTGCCGGCGTCGATGGTCATCTTGATCAGTCGCAGTACCGCCGGGTGCAGCGGATCGTAGAGGTAGTTGACCTCGTCGTCCACACGGTCGATCGCCAGTGCGTACTGGATCAGGTCATTGGTGCCGATCGACAGGAAATCGAGATGCGCGGCGAAATCGTCCGCCGACAGGGCGGCCGCCGGCACCTCGATCATGGCGCCTATCTGCATGTCCGGTGCGAACGCCAGCGACTCGCGTTGCAGGGTGTTGCGCGTGTCATTGACGAGTGAGATCACCTGGTGCATCTCCCGCGTGTTTGACAGCATTGGCACCATCATGCGCACCGGCCCGTGTGCCGAGGCGCGCAGGATGGCGCGCAGCTGTGGCCGAAACAGCGACGGGTCCTTGAGGCACAGGCGCACCGCGCGCAGGCCAAGGGCCGGGTTGTTGCAGCGGGCCGTTTCGTTGCCGATTTGTTTATCCGCGCCGATATCCAGGGTGCGAATTGTCAGCGGCTTGCCTTCCAGGGCATCGAGAACTTCCATGTAGCAATTAAACTGCTCTTCCTCGTCCGGTGGTTCCGGCCGGTTCATGAACAGGAACTCGGTGCGATACAGTCCCACGCCGGAGGCGTTCTCCAGGCTGACGGCCTGTACGTCGGCTGGCAGTTCGATATTCGCCATTAACGTCACGGTCACATCATCCATGGTGACGGCCGGCTGACGGGCAAGCCGCGCGAGCCGTTCCCTGCGCTGCAACTCGGCGGTCTGGCGCTCGCGGTACCAGGCCAGCGTGCGCGCGTCCGGGTCGGTGATGATTACACCCTGTAAACCATCGAGAATGATCGTCTCGCCATCACGTATCCAGGACAGGATGCCATGCGCGCCGACCACGGCCGGGGTCTGCATGCTGCGCGACAGGATTGCCGTGTGCGATAACGGACCACCGAACTCGGTGGCGAAGGCGGCGATGCCCTGGTGCGCCAGCAATACGGTCTCGGCCGGTGTCAGGTCATCCGCCAGCACGATGGCGCCGTCCAGACTGGTACCGGCACTGCAGGCATCCTCGCTGCCGGTCTCCAGCAGGATGCGCTGTATGCGGTTGATGACATGGTCGATGTCGTCCTTGCGCGTGCGCAGGTAGGGATCGTCCATTTGTTCGAAAACTTCGACGACGGCATCGCGTTGCAGTTTCAGTGCCCACTCCGCATTACAGCCCTGCGAGCGCATGATCTGGATGGGGATATCTACCAGTGTGGCGTCGTCCAGCATCAACAAATGTGTGTCGATGAAAGACTCGATGTTGAGGCTGGTGCCCGCGGGGATGTTTTCGCGGATGGCCTTGAGCTGTTGCCGGGCCATGTCGACGGCATCGAGGAAACGGGTGATTTCGTCTTCCAGCAGGTCTGCCGGGATAGCGCTTTCGATAACCTCAATGCTGCCGCGAACGACGATGTGCGTCCGCCCGATGGCGATGCCGCGCGAGACGCCGATCCCGGACAGCGACAGGCTCATGTTGTTTGCCTTGCTTGTGTCCGGGTATCGATATCTACCTCACGCCGTGTATCACTCGTTCTCGCCGAAGCGGTCGGTGATCAGTGCCTCGAGCGTATCGGCGGCGACAATCTCGTCATCGCCATTGGTAATGAGGATCAGCTCAGTGCCGCGCGATGCCGCAAGCATCATGACGCCCATAATGCTCTTGCCGTTTACCGTCTGGCCATTCTTCGACAGTTCCACTTCGCTGGTGAACGAGGAGGCCGTGGTAACCAGCTTGGCGGCGGCACGCGCATGCAGGCCGAGACGGTTGACGATGGTGACCGGTCTTTCATGCATATCAGGAGGCCTGTTTCCGGGTTGAGACGATGACGCCGTTATGTGCCCCTTCGACCGCAATATCGGCCAACCGGTCGAGGTCGGTGTCCGGGTAGTTGAGGATGCGCAGCAGCATGGGGACGCTCACCCCGGAAATGACGCGCGCATTACAGCACTCCAGCAGGCGTGTGGCGATATTGCTGGGTGTGCTGCCGTACAGATCGGTCATGACCAGCACACCGTCACCCTGGTCGAGTTCGTCACAGGCCTTGCGGGCAGCCGAGTACTCTGCGTCCGGGTTGCAGTCGCCATTGATACTGATGGTTTTCACCTGTAGCGGACACTGGCACATAATCATGGTAACGGTGTCGAGCATTTCCTGCCCGAGCTGGCCGTGTGTTATCAGTAACAGACCCGTGCTCATTCGAGTTCCCTGTGTCGCGTGACAATATCGCCGAACTTGCTGTCTATCTGCTTCGACAGCCGGTTCACCAGGTACACTGAGCGGTGCTGGCCGCCGGTGCAACCGATGGCGATGCTCAGGTAGCTGCGGTTATCCGCCTTGAACTGCGGAATCCACGTGGTAAGAAAAGTTTCCAGCTGCGTATAGTAATCGTTCACGACCGGTTTTTGCTCGAGAAAATCGATCACATTTTTCTCAAGCCCGGTGTGGGCACGTAGCTCCGGTTCCCAGTGAGGGTTGGGCAGGCAGCGGGCATCGAACACGAAATCCGCGTCGGCGGGTATGCCGTGCTTGTAACCGAACGAACGCAGCAGCAGGGAAAAACCGTTGCTATCACCGCGCCCGGCACTGTCCATGACCAGTTGGCGCAGCTGGTGTACGTTGGTCCGGCTGGTATCGATGAACAGGTCGGCATTGGCCGCGATGGGCTCCAGCACTTCGCGTTCTTTCGTGATTGCATCCAACAGCGGTGTGTTCTGGTCGGACAACGGGTGCTTGCGGCGCGTCTCGCTGAAACGCTTCAGGAGCGTGGCATCGTCGGCCTGCAGGTACAGGATCTTGCAGGTAATGCCGGAGGCGCGCAGTTCCTTGAGTATGTCAGGGAAGCGCGCCAGCTGGCCCGGGCGGTTGCGTGCATCGATACAGGTCGCCACATTGCTGATGCGACTCAAGTGCTGTTCGTGTATTTCATTGGCCAGCGAAGTGAGCATACCGATTGGCAGGTTATCGATGCAGAAGAAATCCAGGTCTTCCAGGGCATGCAGCGCGACACTCTTGCCCGAGCCGGACAGGCCGCTGATGATGATCATGCTCATGTGTAGGCCTGTTCCAGACGCCGCTTCTGACGTTCAATGAAGGCGTCGCTGGCATCATAGCCGTTGGCGATCAGGATGTGATTGCGCACCGCGGCCTCCAGCAGTACCGCGAGGTTGCGGCCCGGTCCGACCGGGAGTATGACCTCGGGGACATCCACGCCCTGGATGGTATGCTGGTGGCGGCTGCCGTGCAGGCGGTCGATCTTGATGGCTTCCTCGATGTCCTGCAGCACGATAATCAGTCGCAGGTTGCGGTTTTCCTTGATCGCGCTGGCGCCGAACATGGCGCGTACGTCGAGAATGCCAAGGCCGCGTACCTCGAGAAAGTCCCGCAGCATATCGGGACAGGTGCCGTTCAGCGTATCGGGCGCGATGCGGGTGAACTCAGGTGCATCATCGGCGATCAGGCGGTGTCCGCGGGTGAGCAGTTCGAGCGCCAGCTCGCTTTTGCCGATACTGGATTCTCCGGTGATCAGTACACCGGTGCCCATTACCTCCATGAAAACACCATGCAGGGTGATGTTGCGGGCGAAGTAATTAGTCAGGTAAGTAATGCAGGATGCTGATGGCCTCTTCGCTCTGCACGCTGGCGGACAGCAGCGGGGTGAAGTTTGCCTTGGCAGCAATCCTGAGATAGTCCGGCGCCTCCAGGTCACGCGTAACAATGATCAGCCGCGAGCTGCCGGAGAACAACTGGTTGATCGCGTCATTGCGTGAATTCTTTTTCAGGTCATCGAGATACTCCAGCTCCTGCTCGCCGAGAATCTGGATGCGATGTTGACTGATCAGGTTCAGATGGCCGACCAGCGAGGCTTCATCGTCGCCATCCTCGATTATGTGTACCGGGTTGTCCTGCAGTTCCGTGCCGCTTATCCACTTCAGCCCGAGTTTATCCTGCAGCGCAGAATACAGGGTCTTGGTGTCAAGCGTCGTCGTCATGCAGGGATTCGCCGCTGCTCCCACTGCGTCAGCAAATCAAGCAGGCACTTGTCTGACTGGCAGGTGCGTAAAGCGTCGCAAATGGCCGGGTCGCTGAAGATCTCGGCAATAGTCGAGAGGACCTGCAGGTGTTCCTCGGTTGAGTCCTCGGGGACCAGTAGCGAAAACACCAGGTCGACGTCCTGTCCATCGGCGGCATCGAAGTCGACTGGCGGGTCGACACGGATAAATGCGCACACCGGGGCATCCAGTGCTGCCAGTCGGCCGTGCGGCAGCGCCACACCGTGGCCGAGGCCGGTGCTGCCGAGCTTTTCACGGTTGACCAGCGAATCGAATATTTCCTGCTGCGGCAATTGCTGGGAACTGCTGCCGAGCAGCTCCGAGAGTGCTTCGAGCAGGCGTTTTTTGCTGCCGATGTCGTCGCAACAGATGACACGGTCAGGTGATAGTAGTGTTGTGATGTCCATGGAAGTAGTCGGGGTAGCCGACCGTGCAACAGGGTTGCCCCTGTTGCACGGCAGGTTTTACAGTTCCCGTGCGATTGATCCCTCGCTGCGATGGTGGTCGGTCATTTTCTCTTTCTGCTTTTTAACCTGGCGCTCCAGTTTATCGGTCAGGGCGTCAATGGCGGCGTACATGTCTTCCTGAACCGAGTCGGCGAACAGGTTGCCTCCATTGATATGCAGCGTGGCTTCTGCCTTGTGACGCAGTTTCTCGACGCTGAGCACGACATGAATATTCTGGACGATATCGAAGTGTCGTTCCAGCTTCTCCATCTTGGTGTTGACGTAGTTACGTAGTGGATCAGTCAGATCGACGTGGTTTCCTGTCAGGTTTATTTGCATGGTAACGCTCCTGTTTGCTGGCCTATGCCAGTCGCTTGCGCTCGTTTGAAGGTGAAATGGAAAGTGATTCACGGTACTTGGCAATCGTGCGGCGGGCGACCTTGATACCCTGTTCTGCCAGTACGTTTGCCATTTTGTTGTCGCTCAGTGGTTTGGTCGGGTTCTCGGCCGCGACCAGTTTCTTGATAATGGCCCTGATCGCCGTGGCGGAACATTCGCCGCCGGTTTCGGTGGCGACATGGCTGGAAAAGAAGTACTTGAACTCGAAAATGCCGCGCGGTGTATGCATGTACTTGCGTGTGGTGACGCGGGATACAGTGGACTCATGCATCTCGATAGTTTCAGCAATACTGCGCAGCACCATGGGTTTCATGGCTTCCTCGCCGTAGTCGAAAAAACCCTGCTGGCGCTCGACAATGGTGCTTGCCACCTTGAGCAGGGTTTCGTGACGGCTTTGCAGGCTCTTCAGGAACCAGCGGGCCTCCTGCAGGTTGTCACGAAGGTAATTGTTTTCCTTGCTGTTGCTGCCGCGTTTGACCATGTTCGCATAGAGCGAGTTGATGCGCAGTTTCGGCAGGGACTCGTTGTTCAGCTCAACTGTCCACTTGCCGTTTTTCTTCACGACATAAACGTCCGGGACAATGTATTCCGGTTGGGTGGTGTTGAACTGTGAACCGGGCCGCGGGTTGAGTGTCTGTACCAGCTCGATGACTTTCTGCAATTCATCCGTGGACAGTTTCATTTTCCTTGCCAGCCGGGTGTAGTCACGGTTGCTGAGCAGGGTGAAATGGTCACGGATGAGGGCGGTCGCCTCTTGCAGCAAGGGGATTTCCGGGTCGAAGTGTGACAACTGCAACTGCAGGCATTCCTGCAGGTCGCGTGCGCAAACACCGATCGGGTCCAGTTGCTGGATGCGATGGATAACCGCCTCGATTTCGTCCTGCTCGATGTCCGGCTGGTCTGCCAGCAATGTATGCAGATCTTCCACCGATATCTGCAGGTAGCCGTCATCGTCGATTGAATCGATGACGGTATGGGCAATCAGCTGGTCATTCTCCGAGAAGTTGGTCAGTTCCACCTGCCAGGTGAGGTGGTCATGCAGGCCGTCACCGCTGATGGTGATGGTTTCCATGATGTCGCGGTTGTCGGACATGTCCGGTGCACTGAAGCTGGTGGCGCCGGTATCGAACACGTCATCCCAGCTGCTGTCGACCGGCAGTTCGTCCGGGATGGTCTCGTTTTCACTCTCGGCCTGGGTCGTGCGCTCGGCCGGTTCTTCACTGCCGGCAGTGGGGGTGGCCTCGCCATCGGGCGTTTCGTTGCCGGACCCATCGTCCTGGTCGAGCATTGGGTTGGATTCCAGTGCTTCCTGGACCTCGGTTTGCAGTTCAATCGTGGAGAGCTGTAACAGGCGGATTGCCTGCTGCAGCTGGGGCGTCATGGTCAGGTGCTGACCGATTCTGAGTTGGAGAGATTGCTTCATTAATTGTTTGTCGGACGGTACATGGTTCCGTCTGTGCCGTTCCTAATTAGTATAGTGCATGATCCATGCCATGCGAGCAATACACCTTCGGTAGCATCTGAAAACGCTGATGTTTTTCATCCATTTATAGCCTGAAGTCTGTGCCGAGGTACACGTCGCGGACCTGCTGGTCGGCAAGAATGGTTTCCGGCTGGCCGGCGGCGATAATGCGGCCCTCGCTCAGGATGTAGGCGTGGTCACAAATTCCCAGCGTTTCGCGCACATTGTGGTCGGTAATCAGGACGCCGATGCCACGGTCGCACAGGTGGCGGATGATGTGTTGAATATCGACCACCGATATCGGGTCGACCCCGGCAAAGGGTTCATCCAGCAGGATGAAGTTCGGATTGGCTGCCAGTGCACGGGCAATTTCCACGCGCCGGCGTTCACCGCCCGACAGGCTGACGCCGGGTTGTTCCGCCAGGTGGCCGATATGCAGTTCGTGTAACAGCGATTCCAGCTGTTCAGTGCGCGATTGACTGTCCAGATCCTTGCGGATTTCCAGCACGGCCATGATGTTCTCGGCGACTGTCAGCTTTCTGAAGATCGACGCATCCTGAGGCAGGTAACCGACACCGTGTCGCGCGCGTATATGCATCGGCTGGCCGGTCAGATCGGTGCCGTTTATTTCAATGGTGCCGCTTCCGCAGGGGATGATGCCGACGATCATGTAGAAACAGGTGGTCTTGCCGGCGCCGTTGGGGCCGAGCAGGCCGACGACCTGGCTACTCTCGACTGTCAGCGACACATCGTCGACAACGCGTCGTGACTGGTAGGTCTTGCCGAGGTTGAAGGTTTGCAGACGGCTCATTCGTCGGGCGTCTGTTCGTCGAGTTGCCAGTTCCTGGGTTGCAGGATTATGCGTACACGTCCGTCAGGGCCGTCACCGCCAGCATCAAGGGTGTTGTCCTTCAGGTTGACGACGATGCGATCGCTGCTGAATTCCTCGGTTTCCTCGCGCCAGATGCGTGCATTGCCCTGCAGAATCATGCGTTGCTTGCCCGCCAGGTATTCGATTTTACCTGCCTGGGCATGCTGGTCGTTTTCCTCACCGTCGAGTCGTTGCGAATAGCTGGCGGGCTGGCCCGAGAGAACCAGTTTATCCACCTGGCTGTTTTTCAGGTAGACCGACAAACGACTGCCCTGCAGGTGCAGGGTACCCTGGCGCAGTTGTACGTTGCCTTCATAAATACTGAGACCCTTGCCTTCATCCAGTGTCGCCTTGTCCGCTTCTATTTCTATCGGCTGGTTACGGTCGCTCGACAGGCTCCATGACAGGGCCGGTACCAGCCACAGCAACACGGCGGCTGCATAGCGTACGGCCGGCCGGCGTGCGCTAACCGGCGCCATTGATCGTACCCCGAACCTGGCTATTGAGTTCAAGTCTGTTGGCTCCAAAATCTGCTTTCAAACCAACGGCTTCAACGCGAATTGTGTCAGTGATTATCAATGCCTTCCGGTCTGTCTCGGCCTGCTTGTTGCGGGGATTGACCAGCACGTCACTGGCGGTGATCTGCATGGCGCCGTGGGAACCACTGGCATCCCGGTGCAGCTGGACCTCGCCCGGCAGCCAGACGCGTTCGCCGCTATCGGCGGCCTCACCCCGGCTGGCGGTAATCGTCCAGGTGCTGCCGTCCGGTCGCCTGATGTGTACCAGCGGGTTATGCATGACGAGCATGCCTCTGTCGTCATGGTGGGTCATGGAGGCGGCCGTCATTTCGTATACCGGTTGTCCCGCTTCGTCCATCACGGACAGTGTCATGTCTTCCATGAAGGCATCGTGCCCTTCACTGCGGGTTGCCTGGTTGCCGGGGATGTACTCCGGGCGGTTGAGCAGGATCACGCCGCCGGCAAGCAGTAACAGCAGGAGGATGGTAAGCGCTTGCCGTGTACTCACAGGTAGCTGTCCATTTCCGTTTGCAGGACGCCCCTGGCTTCCATCAGCATTTCGCATACATCGCGTGCTGCGCCGCGTCCGCCGTTGCTGGGTGTCTGCCAGTGACTGTGTTTCAGAACCAGCGGGTGTGCGTCCTGCACCGCGATTGCCAGTCCAGCCCTGCGCATGACCGGCAGGTCGACGACATCGTCACCGACATAGGCAGTTTCATCCGCGGAGACGCCGAGTTCGGCAATCAGTTCCTCGAATGCCGGCAGCTTGTCCAGCTTGCCCTGGTAGATATGCGTGACGCCGAGGTTTTCCATGCGGTGTTCGACGACTTTCGATGTTCTGCCGGTAATGATGCCGACAATGACGCCGTGCTTTTGCAGCATCTTGATGCCATGTCCGTCACGCGAGTTGAAAGCCTTGTACTCCTGGCCGTCATCGCCGAGAAACAGGCTGCCATCCGTGAGGACTCCGTCAACATCGAAAATAAGCAGGCGAATACGTGCGGCCTTGTTGAGAATATCTTTCATGAATTGTCCGTAATTGTTATACCACGCCGGCGCGCAGCAGGTCGTGCATGTTGAGTGCTCCGACCAGTTCATTGTCTTCGTTGATGACGGGCAGGGCATTTATTTTCATGTCATCCATGATCTGCAGTGCCTCGGCAGCCAGTATGCCGGGGTGAATGGTTTTGCAGTTGGGCGTCATGACGTCGTTGATCACCGCGGTATGCACATCCAGCCGGTTGTCGATGGCGCGGCGCAGGTCGCCATCCGTAAAGACGCCGAGCAGTTTGTTGTGCTCATCGACGATCGCCGTCATACCAAGACCCTTGCGCGTCATCTCGACCAGTGCATCGCTGAGCGTGGTGTTGGTCATGACGCGTGGCGTGCGTTCGCCGGTATGCATCAGTTCATCGATCAGCAACAGCAGGCGACGACCGAGCGTGCCGCCCGGATGGGAGCGGGCGAAGTCCTCTTCCGTGAATCCGCGCGACTCGAGCATGGCAACGGCCAGCGCATCGCCCATGGCCAGTGCCGCGGTGGTGCTGGCGGTCGGCGCCAGGCCCAGCGGGCAGGCTTCCTTTGCCACGCTGACGTTGATGTGGGCGGTCGCAGCCTGTGCCAGGGTGGACTCCGGTTTGCCGGTCAGCGCGATCAGCGGGACATTCAGTCGCTTGATGATTGGCAGGATGGTGATGATTTCGCCGGTCTCGCCGGAGTTCGACAGTGCCAGCACCACGTCCGTCGTGGTGATCATGCCGAGGTCGCCGTGGCTGGCCTCGCCGGGATGTACGAAAAATGCCGGCGTGCCGGTGCTGGCCAGGGTTGCCGCAATCTTGCCGGCGATGTGACCGGATTTGCCCATGCCCGTGACGACCACGCGCCCCTTGCAGGCCAGCATCAGGTGGCAGGCCTCGACGAAGGCAGGCGTATTGATCTCTGTCTTCAGATTAAGGATGGCCTCGGCCTCGGTCTCAATAACTGCGAGGGCGAGTTCCTGCAATTTGATATCGTTCATGAAAGGATGCAGACCGGGTAATTTTTATAAGGTTCGTGGACGGGTTAGCGTGACATGGTTTCACTGAAGTATAACAGGGTCTGGTAGGCGACAAATCCCAGTACCAGCAGGCCGCCCTCGACACGATTGATGCGTCCCGGGCCGCGAAAACCATACGCCATGATAAACATGGCCAGTGTCAGCCCGATCAGGACCGGGTAATCCCGGATCAGCACCATCCGGTCGAACGGGCCGGGGTCCAGCAGGCCGGGCAGGGACAGCACGGCGAGCAGGTTATACATGTTCGAGCCGATAATGTTGCCGATGGCGATGTCATGCTCGTGCTTCAGGGCGCTCATGACGGACGCAGCCAGTTCCGGCAGGCTGGTGCCAAGCGCCACGATGGTCAGTCCGATGACGAGATCGCTGACCCCCAGCGTGTGTGCCACTGAGACTGCACCCCACACCAGCAGGCGTGAGCTTGCCAGCAACAGCACGCTACCCAGCAGCAATAGCAGTAATGCCTTGCCCATTGACAGCTGGGTGGGGATTTCATCGGCAAAATCCTCACCCATCGGGTCGCCCGCCGAGCGGGTATTCAGGCCGACCCAGGTGATCCAGGCAAGTACCGCGACCATGCCGGCAAGCAGCAGCATGCCGTCCTTGAATCCCAGGATGCCGTCGAAAATCAGCAGCAGGACAAAACCCATAACCAGCAGCAGTACCGGCAATTCGCGTTTGACAATACTCGAGTGCACGTTCAGTGGCATAATCAGCGCCGTTATGCCGAGGATCAGGGCGGTATTGATAATGTTCGAGCCAATGACATTACCGACGGCCAGCCCGGCATTGCCCTGCCACGCGGCCATGCCGGAGACAATGATTTCCGGCGCGGATGTGCCGAGACTGACGATGGTCAGGCCGATGATGAGCGGCGAGATGTTCAGGTTCCAGGCCACGGCGCTGGCACCGACGACGAAACGGTCCGCACTCCAGGTGAGCAGCACGAAACCGGCGGCAATGGCGAGAATTTCAGTTATCATGCCGGGTCGGAGCGATGCAGCGCGGGTGGCACAGCGGTTGCCGCGGTGACATGGCCAAACAGTAATGAACAACAAGATTTCATATGGACATAATCATACACGTCGGTTCGTTCAGGCCAAACGGCGTCTGTATATTTGAACCACCGGCCAGGAACGGTTGTCGTACCCGGTCAGGTAAACAGGGATAATCCGCAACAATAATGACTGAGCCTGTTGTACAAATACGTGACCTGCGTTTTGCGCGCGGCGACCGTTTGATATTTGACGGCGTCAACCTGGATATCCATGCCGGTTGCATAACCGCCATCATGGGGCCGAGCGGCACCGGCAAGACGACCTTGCTGAAACTGATCGGCGGGCAGTTGCGTCCGTTGTCAGGTTCCATCCGTGTATATGGTGAAGAGGTCCAGTCGCTCGGTCGCCACGACCTGTACCGTATGCGTAAACAACTCGGCATGCTGTTCCAGAGTGGCGCATTGCTCACGGATATCGATGTCTTCGAAAACGTGGCGTACCCGATTCGTGAACATACCCGGCTGCCGGAAGCGCTGGTGCGTGACCTGGTGTTGATGAAGCTGGAGGCTGTCGGCCTGCGTGGTGCGGCCGGACTGATGCCGAGTGAATTGTCCGGTGGTATGGCGCGACGTGTGGCGCTGGCGCGCGCCATTGCGCTGGACCCGATGATGGTGCTGTACGACGAACCCTTTACCGGCCAGGACCCGATCTCCATGGGCGTGCTGGTCAAGCTGATTCGTGAACTGAACGATGCGCTGTACATGACCAGCGTCGTGGTGTCGCACGATGTCGCCGAGACCAGTACGATTGCCGACTATGCGTACCTGCTGTCGCACGGCAAGGTGGTTGATCATGGCGAGCCGGCGGCGCTGCGGGAATCCGAATCACAGTGGTCGCAGCAGTTTCTCAAGGCATTGCCGGACGGTCCGGTGGCCTTTCACTACCCGGCCGCGCCGTTTCATGACGACCTGATGCAGAGCGGACAGCGCTGATGCTTGATGCCATTCAGCAGCTGGGCCGGGTGACGCTGGATTTTTTCGAACGGCTGGGGCGCGGTCACCTGTTCCTGTTGCAGGTGCTGGTCAGCGTGCCGGCAACCCTGCTGCGGCCGCGCCTGGTCTTGCGGCAATTGCACTCGGTCGGTGTGCTGACCCTGCTGATTATCGTGGTGTCGGGGCTGTTCGTCGGCATGGTCATGGGCCTGCAGGGTTATAATACGCTGGTTGATTTCGGTGCCGAGGATTCGCTGGGTGTGCTGGTGGCGTTGTCACTGGTTCGCGAACTGGGACCGGTCGTGACAGCGTTGCTGTTTGCCGGTCGTGCCGGTTCCGCGCTGTCGGCGGAGATCGGCCTGATGAAGGCGACCGAGCAGCTGTCGGGGATGGAAATGATGGCGGTTGACCCGATACGGCGCGTGATCGCACCGCGTTTCCTGTCGGCGTTCCTGTCCATGCCGTTGCTGGCGGCGATCTTCAGCGCCATCGGCGTGTACGGTGGCTGGTTTATCGGCGTCGGCCTGCTGGGTGTGGATGACGGCGCCTTCTGGTCGCAGATGCAGGACAAGGTCGATCTGCACGGTGACATATATAATGGCGTGATAAAAAGTGTCGTGTTCGGTTTCGTGGTTGGCTGGATTGCCCTGTTCGAGGGTTACGATGCGGTGCCGACGGCGGAGGGCGTAAGCCGCGCGACGACGCAGACGGTGGTGCATTCCGCGCTGGCAGTACTTGGCCTGGATTTCGTTTTGACGGCGTTGATGTTCGGAGACTAGACAGTGAATAACAGAACTCTCGAGATCGGTGTGGGACTGTTCGTGGCGGCCGGGCTGGCGGCCCTGTTCATGCTGGCCATGCAGGTCAGCAACCTGGCATCGCTCGGCGGTGACGCCGACAGTTACTCGGTGACGGCGGGATTCGAGAATATCGGCGCGCTGAAAGTGCGTTCGCCGGTGACGGTTTCGGGCGTGAGGGTTGGCCGGGTGTCGGCAATTGATTACGATACGGCCGCCTACGAGGCCGTGGTGACGCTGAGTATCGATTCCACCTACAACGCGTTTCCGAACGATACCTCGGCCAGTATTTTTACCGCCGGCCTGCTGGGCGAGCAGTATATTGCCCTGGATCCGGGCGGCGCCATGGAAAATCTCGGCGCAGGCAGCCGCATCCAGTTGACGCAGTCCGCGCTGGTTATGGAACAGATCATCGGTCAGTTCCTGTACAGTATGGCCGCAAAAGATGATGAGTAAACGAGTATTGCAATGATTACCGTTATACTGAAACGCCTGGTTCCTGTCTTTCTGCTAATGCATTTGTCGGTGGCGGTATGCGCGACGCCGGCGCCTGCTGATATTTTGCCGCAGGAGCTGGTACGTGACACCTCCTCACGCATGCTCAGCGCGCTGCGCGACGAGCAGGACGCTATCAAAAACAATCCGGGCCGCCTCTACGAGCTGGTGTCTGATATCGTTCTGCCGTACTTCGATTTCAGGCGCATGAGCCAGTGGGTGCTGGGCAAGAACTGGCGCACCGCGACACCGGACCAGCGTGAACGGTTTGTCGAGGAATTCCGCAAGCTGCTGGTGCGTACCTACGGCACGGCCCTGTCTGAATATGCCGATGAAAAAATTATCTACCTGCCGTTTTCTGTCAGTACCGATGCGCGTACGGTTACCGTGCGTACCGAGATCGAGCAGGGTGGCTCGACCATCCCGATTTCCTATTCGATGTACAACTCCAGTGAAGGCTGGAAGGTTTACGATGTGGCAATCAGCGGGATCAGCCTGGTTACCAACTATCGTTCGACCTTCGGCAGTATCATTCGCGGCGAGGGTATGGACAGCCTGATAAAACAGCTGGTCGAGCGCAACAGCGCTGTAACCGATGGCTGACGCGGCAATCCGGGTCGGCGATGCGGGCTGGGTGCTGTCCGGCGAGCTGGATTTCGACACGGTGCCGGCGCTGCTGCAGCACCGGGGTGTACAGATGGAGGCGGGTCATAATCTAACCATAGACCTGTCGGAAGTCACCCGGGTGGACAGTGCAGGCCTTGCGTTAATGATCGAATGGTTGCGTGAGTCCGAGCGCAAGGGCCTGGATATGACGTTCACGCACGTTCCCGAACAGATGTTGTCAATTGCACGTGTGTGCGGACTGGAAGATATCCTGTTCCAGGGACGCTGATCCGGACACGGCATTTATTTACAACAACGTATTAACTAACCTGTGAAGAATACACTCTATGCAAAGCTCAGAACTTGAGGCGCTTATCAAGGCCGGTATACCTGATGCTGAAGTCATTGTTAATGGTGACGGCGATCACTTTGAGGCAACAGTCATCAGCAAACAGTTTGAAAATTGCAACATGGTCAAGCAGCACCAGCTGGTTTACGGTACGCTTGGCGATCGCATGGGCGGCGAAATACACGCCCTTGCCCTGCATACCCACACCCCGGAAGAATGGGCCAGCAAACGACGTATACAGTAAGTCGACCAATAACAGGAAATTCGTCCATTGGACAAACTGATAATCAATGGCGGTGCCCGGCTCGAGGGTGAGATACGCATTTCGGGCGCGAAGAATGCCGTATTACCAATCATGGCTTCCACGCTGCTGGCCGATACGCCGGTCGTCATACGCAATATTCCCCATCTGCACGATGTCACTACTACCATGGAGCTGCTCGGCCACATGGGCGTGCAGCTGACCGTGAATGAAAAGATGGACATTGAAGTCGACGCGCGACACATCAATTCCCTGTACGCGCCCTACGAGCTGGTGCGTACCATGCGCTCATCCATCCTGGTGCTGGGTCCGATGCTGTCACGCTTCGGCCGTGCCGATGTGTCTCTGCCGGGTGGCTGCGCCATTGGTTCGCGCCCCGTTAACCTGCATATCAAGGGACTGCAGGCCATGGGTGCCAGCATCGATGTCGAGAACGGCTATATCAAGGCGCGTGTCGATCGGCTCAAGGGTGCGCGGCTGGTCATGGATGTCGTGACGGTGACGGGTACCGAGAACCTGATGATGGCGGCAACGCTTGCCGACGGCGTGACCATTATCGAGAACGCTGCACGCGAACCCGAAGTAACCGATCTCGCCAACTGCCTGAACAAGATGGGTGCGAAGGTCAGCGGTGCGGGGACGGATACGATTGAAATCGAGGGTGTCGAACGCCTGTCCGGTACCGAGTACGAAGTGCTGCCTGATCGCATCGAGAGTGGCACTTATCTCGTTGCAGGCGCCATTACCGGTGGTCACGTGAAGGTGAAGGATACCCGCCCGGACATCATGGATGCCGTGTTGCAGACGCTGCGCGAGGCCGGTGCCGACATCACGGTCGGTGAAGACTGGATTGAACTGGATATGCACGGGCGTCGACCACTGGCGGTTAATCTGCACACGGCGCCGTACCCGGCATTCCCGACCGACATGCAGGCGCAGTTCACCGCCCTGAACGCGGTGGCGGAAGGGACCGGCACCATTACCGAAACCGTGTTCGAAAACCGCTTTATGCACGTACAGGAAATGCAGCGCATGGGTGCGAAGATACAGCTTGAGGGCAATACCGCGATCAGCACCGGCGTCGAGAAGCTGGCCGGCGCGCCCGTCATGGCCACAGATCTGCGTGCCTCGGCCAGTCTCGTACTGGCCGGCCTGGTGGCGGAGGGCGAGACCGTGATCGACCGTATTTACCATATTGATCGTGGCTATGAGCGAATCGAAGAGAAACTCGCCATGCTTGGCGCGGATATCCGCCGCGTTCCCGACTGATTTCGCCTGTCCGTTGTCGCGGCTGGCCGGGCCGGTGGGCCTGCCATGCTTGTAATATCCCGGTAACTCCCTGAAACTTGTCGCTATGAATAACGCACTGACCATTGCGCTGTCGAAGGGCCGCATCTTCAAGGAGACGCTGCCTTTGCTGGCGGCCGCCGGTATTACACCGAAAGATGACCCGGAAACCAGTCGCAAGCTGATACTCGATACCAGTATCGACGACGTGAAGCTGGTCATTATCCGCGCCTCGGACGTGCCGACGTATGTGAGCTATGGCGCGGCTGACGTCGGCGTGGCCGGCAAGGATGTGCTGATGGAGCACGGCGGTGATGGGCTGTACGAACCGCTGGACCTGAAAATCGCGAAGTGTCGTTTGATGGTGGCCGGTTACGAGAACGAGGATTCCTCGCGTCGCCGGATGCGCATTGCGACCAAGTACGTCAACAGCACGCGCCGCTACTATGCAGACCGTCGCGAGCAGGTAGAGATCATCAAGTTGTACGGTTCGATGGAGCTGGCGCCGATCGTCGGCCTGGCTGACCGTATTGTCGACGTCGTCGATACCGGCAATACGCTCAAGGCAAACGGACTGGTCCCGCTCGAGCATATCGCCGACATCAGTTCCCGACTGGTCGTTAACCGGGCATCCATGAAAATGAAGCATGCGCGTATTGCTGAATTTATCGAGAAGCTGGGTGCTGCCTGTGAGTAATGACGTTGTTTTAAACAGGCAAACAGAACGGTTAAGAAACCTGGCAATTTCTTCCTGAAATTCCGCTATTAAGTTCCCTCTCCCCCAGGGAGAGGGTTAGGGAGAGGGAATAAACTAAATAGCTGAAAATAATATCCCCTCTCCCCAACCCTCCCCCGAAGGGGGAGGGGGTATGTGATTTGTGTAAACGCCATGTTGCTTGTTGCCGCAGTCAGCGAGATGTATTGATGCCAGATATAACTTTCTTCTCTGTGTTCCCGGTGATCTCTGTGGCGAAATCTGAAATGAGAAACATCCATGCCTGACATAAAACGAATCGATTCAACTGATCCCGGGTTTGATGCCGCATTGCACGACTTGCTCGACTGGGAGCAGAGCGCCGACATCGCGGTCGAGTCGGTGGTGCGCGAGATTATTGCGGATGTGCGTACGCGCGGTGATGCGGCATTGATCGAGTACACCGAACGCTTCGATCGCCGTACCGTGAGCGACGGGCTGGAGATATCACTGTCGGCGTGTGCGGATGCTGCAAAGCGCATACCGGATGACCAGCGTACGGCGCTGGAAACGGCGGCGGCCCGGGTCCGCAACTATGCCGAACACCAGAAAATGGAATCCTGGACCTTTACCGAGGCCGACGGTACGTTGCTGGGGCAACAGGTCACGCCGATGGACCGGGTTGGCCTGTATGTGCCGGGCGGCAAGGCGGCGTATCCGTCATCAGTATTGATGAACGCGATCCCGGCCAAGGTGGCGGGCGTTAAAGAACTGATCATGGTGGTGCCGACACCGGCAGGGCAGGTCAACGATCTGGTGCTGGCGGCGGCGCATATCGCCGGCGTCGACCGGGTGTTTGCGATCGGTGGTGCGCAGGCCGTTGCAGCGCTCGCCTACGGCACCGACACGATTCCGGCAGTCGACAAGATTGTCGGACCCGGTAACGCCTATGTTGCCAGCGCCAAGCGCATGGTGTTCGGCAAGGTTGGTATCGACATGATTGCCGGGCCGTCCGAGATCCTTGTTATTTGCGATGGCGCGACCGATCCCGACTGGATTGCCGTCGACCTGTTTTCGCAGGCCGAACACGATGAAGATGCTCAGTCCATCCTGGTCAGCCCGGATGGCGATTTCCTTGACCGGGTGGCCGACAGTATCGATCGTCTGCTGCCGGACATGTCGCGTGCGGAAATTATTGCGGCGTCATTGCGTGGGCAGGGTGCACTCATCAAGGTGCGCGACATGGACGAGGCAGTCACTGTTGCCAACCGTATTGCACCCGAACACCTTGAGCTGTCGGTGGAAGATCCACGTCCCATGGCGGCGCAAATTCGCCATGCCGGCGCTATTTTTATGGGGCGTTATACGGCCGAGGCAGTGGGTGACTACTGCGCCGGGCCCAATCATGTGCTGCCGACATCAAGCACCGCACGTTTCTCGTCACCGCTGGGCGTCTATGATTTTCAGAAGCGCTCCAGCCTGATCCAGTGCTCCGCCGAGGGCGCCAGTGTGCTCGGGCGAACTGCATCCATACTGGCGCACGGCGAAGGACTGACGGCACATGCGCGCTCTGCCGAGTTGCGTATTCGTGAGGAAGATTGAGCGGGCGTGATATTTGTTGGGGCGCTGGTTGTATGGCGAAATCACTCCTGCCGAAATTTTCTCCACGTCATTCCCGCGCAGGCGGGAATCCAGCCGATCCGACTACCACAGGATCGAAGAACTGGACGTATGTTTTAATGATCCAGTGCAAATGTTGATTTCAACGCACCATTCACCGCTGGATTCCCGCCTGCGCGGGAATGACGGGTGTTTGGTTTTGCGTTGTTGATGCGTTTGCGGTTATATCGCTGCTGTCCGGTTAAATTGATGCACACAGAATGACGGGCGTTTAGTTTTGCGTTGTTGATGCATTTGCGGTTATATCGTTGCTGTCCGGTTAATTGATACATAAAAATGGATGTAAAAGAAAACATACAACGCTGGGTGCGCCCGGAAATCCGGGCGCTGTCGGCCTATCATGTGCCGCCTGCCGACGGGCTGGTCAAGCTTGATGCCATGGAAAATCCCTGGCCCTGGCCGGTGGAGTTGCGCCAGGCGTGGCTTGAAGTAGTGCAGGCGGCCGCACTGAATCGTTACCCGGACCCGACTGCCGGCGCGTTGCAGGCGACGTTGCGCGAGGCGATGTCGGTGCCGGCTGCGGCGCAGGTGATGCTGGGTAACGGTTCGGATGAACTCATCCAGATGATCGTGCAAACGGTCGCGGCGCCGGGTCGCGTGATCATGGCGCCCGAACCCACCTTTGTCATGTATCGCCAGATTGCGGCGGTCTGTGGCCTGGAATTTTTCGGCGTTCCGCTGGACACCGATTTTTCGCTGGATCGCGGGCAATTGCTGGCGTCTGTGGAGGCGCGGCAACCCGCCGTCATATTCCTGGCCTATCCCAACAACCCGACCGGGAACCTGTTCGACGCAAACGTTATCCGGGAGTTGCTCGGTGTGGCCGAAGGCCTGGTAGTGGTCGATGAAGCCTATGCGCCGTTTACCGATGCGAGTTTCATGTCATCGCTTGGCGAGTTCAATAACCTGCTGGTTCTGCGCACGGTATCCAAGATGGGGCTGGCCGGTATCCGGCTGGGCATGCTGGCGGGTGACCCGGCCTGGCTCGAGCAGATTGACAAGACGCGCCTGCCATACAACATTGGCACACTGAACCAGTTAACCGGTGTGTTCGCCCTGGCGCACAAGTCGGTGTTCGATGAACAGGCGCGCAAAATTCGCAGTGCGCGTGGTGAACTCGATGCCCGGCTGCGTGAACTCGGGCAGTTGACGGTCTATCCCAGTGAGGCGAACTTTATCCTGTTCAGGGTGCCGAAAGGCCGCGCCGATGCGCTTTACACCGGCCTCCGCGAAGCGGGCGTACTGATCAAAAATCTGAACGGTAGCTCGAAAGCCCTGCAGGATTGCCTGCGCGTGACAGTCGGCCAGCCGGACGAGAACAGGGCCTTTATAGACGCCCTGGCGCGCCTGCTGTAACGCCCGCCTGGAACCGGTTTTCAGTCGTCATCGCGAGCGTAGCGAAGCAATAACGGTTTTGTTCAGTGCAGGCGGGTAGTCTAGTTGAGTGTGGGTGACTGCTGCGGCCGCTGAATGACGCGCGCCTTTAACGTGAATGACGATTCCTTGCGGATACCGCCGAGCTCAATGACAGTGTCGGGGCGCTGTTCCGAGATAACCCGCATGGCTTCATGTGCATCGGTTGTCGGCGTGCCGTTAATGCTGGTGACGACATCACCCGGCATCAGTCCGGCGTTGTCGGCCGGTCCATCGCGCAGCACACCGGCAATGAGGACGCCTTCTACTGCATCGATGCCCATCGATTCGGCCAGTGCCGCTGTCAGGTCCTGCGCCTCGATTCCCAGCCAGCCGCGCACCACGTGTCCATGTTCGATGATTTCGGTCATGACGCCCTTGGCCAGGTTGATCGGTATCGCGAAACCGATGCCCTGCGAACCGCCGGAGCGGCTGTAGATTGCCGAATTGATACCGATCAGCTCACCGTTGGCATTGATCAGTGCACCGCCTGAGTTGCCCGGGTTGATCGCGGCATCGGTCTGGATAAATTCCTCGTAGGCATTGATACCGAGCTGGTCGCGTCCGGTGGCGCTGATAATGCCGAGCGTTACCGTCTGCCCGACGCCGAACGGGTTGCCGATGGCGAGGCAGACATCACCCACGCGCAGGTTTTTTGAGTCACCGATGATGATGGCCGGCAGGTCATCGATATCGATGTGCAGCACTGCGAGGTCCGTGTCGGCATCGGTACCGACGACGGTCGCCTGCAGCTTGCGACCGTCGGCGAGCAGGACCTGTATTTCGTCGGCGCCATCGATGACGTGGTTATTGGTCAGCAGATAGCCCTGCCGGCTGATCAGTACGCCGGAGCCGAGACTGGTTTTTATTTCCTTGCGTGAATTCGAAAAACGGTTACCGAAAAACTGCTTGAAAACCGGGTCATCCAGCAACGGGTGAATACGGCGCGTAATAACCTTGGCGGTATGGATGTTCACGACTGCCGGCACAGCCCGATCGACCGCGTCTGCATAGGACACCGGCCCGGATGCCTGCACCGGTGCCTTGCCGGCCACGGGCTTTGGTGTGATGGTGGGCGTGCTTTCGGTGACTTCGACCACGCGATCATCATTTCGCAGCAGGTCCGGTTGCACCAGCAGGATGTACAGGAAAGCGGCTGCAAGACCGGTCATGACGGTTTGCAGAATGAAAACGAGTGACTTGCGTATTGACATGGCTGGGTTACCCTGTGGATCGTCAGAATATTGTACGCCCAAATACGGCTGAACAGATACAGGGACACACGTCATGGTCGCCTTGAACGAACTGGTAAGTTACACGAATGATCTGCTGCAGGCGGACCGTTTCAGTGATTACTGTCCGAACGGACTGCAGGTTGAAGGGCGGTCGGCTGTCAGCACCATTGTCAGTGGCGTGACGGCCAGCATGGCGTTGCTCGAGGCGGCGCACGCGGGGGGCGCAGATGCCGTCCTGGTTCATCACGGCTACTTCTGGAAGGGCGAGGATGCGCGCGTGCACGGCATGAAACGCGCGCGTCTTCGGCAGTTGCTGACCACAGATACCAGTTTGCTGGCGTGGCATCTGCCGCTGGATGCGCACCCTGAACTGGGCAATAACGCACAGCTTGCCCGTGTACTGGACCTGCGCCAGACCGGTGCGTTTGGCGATGACGGTGGTATGAACCTTGCCTGTGCGGGCGAGGTGGCCGAGCCGGTCTCGCCGGGTGAACTGCATGATCGTCTGGAACGCGCGCTGGGTCGGTCGCCGCAACATATTGACGGTCGTGCGTCCGTGATCAAGCGTGTCGGCTGGTGTACCGGTGCGGCGCAGTCATACCTGGAGGCGGCAGCCGCTCACGGACTGGATGCCTTCATCAGTGGTGAAATCTCGGAGCAGACCGTGCACGTGGCAAGGGAGTGCGGCATTCATTATTTTGCAGCCGGCCACCATGCCACCGAACGTTATGGCGTACAGGCACTTGGCGAACATCTCGCGAAACAGTTTGGCCTGACGCATCGGTTTATTGACGTCGACAACCCGGTTTGAGCCAGCGTGTAGCCCACCCTCTGAGTGGTGGAAATTTTTCGCTGCATCCCCCTGTTTTTTCCGGCGTTGCTCTTGACCTTGTCAGGCGCATGCACCATCCTATGCGGTTTCCGGATTCTTCGTGAACCAAATTAGAATATTCCGATATGATTGATCGTCATTCGAATTCGTTACACAGCAAGGGAATGCCTGTAATTCACTAATTTTTCTTTAATTTCTGGAGATTGCCCGCATGAGTGGCGATGAAACCAATTCCACAAGACGTCGATTTCTGACACAGGCCACCACCGCCATCGGTGCGGTGGGCACCGGCTTCCTGCTGGTACCTTTCATTTCATCCATGGCGCCCAGCGCCAAGGCGCGCGCCGCCGGTGCACCGGTCCGGGCTGATATCAGCAAGCTGGAGCCGGGGCAGATGATTCGCGTCGAGTGGCGCGGCAAGCCGGTGTGGATTGTGAAGCGCACACAGGAAACCCTCGACAAACTGACCGAGATGGAGCCGGTACTGGCCGACATCACCTCGGAGGTTTCCGAACAGCCTGCCTATGCAAAAAATGCGGACCGCTCGATCAAGCCGGAAATCCTGGTGCTGGTCGGTATCTGTACACATCTCGGCTGTTCGCCGACCTACCGGCCCGACGTGGCACCGGTTGACCTGGGTGCAGACTGGCAGGGTGGTTTCTTCTGCCCCTGTCACGGTTCCAAGTTCGACATGTCCGGTCGTGTTTTCAAGGGTATGCCGGCGCCGAAGAATCTGCCGGTGCCTCCATACCGCTATATCAGTGATGCCGAGATCATGATCGGCGAAGACCAGGAGGTCGCATAATGGCCGGCAACAGTGCAGAAAAGTGGCAGGGTGGCCTGCTGGGCTGGATCGATGCGCGCTTCCCGCTCAGTGCCATGTGGAACGACCACCTGGCCAAATATTACGCGCCGAAGAACTTCAACTTCTGGTATTTCTTCGGCTCGCTGGCGCTGATGGTGCTGGTGTTGCAGATCGTGACCGGTATCTGGCTGACCATGAACTACAAGCCGGATGCAGAAATGGCATTCAACTCGGTTGAATACATCATGCGTGATGTCAACTGGGGCTGGTTGATCCGCTATATGCATTCCACCGGGGCGTCAGCGTTCTTCATCGTGGTGTACCTGCACATGTTCCGCGGCATGATCTATGGTTCCTACCAGAAACCGCGCGAACTGATCTGGATCTTCGGCATGATCATCTATGTCTGCCTGATGGCGGAGGCCTTCATGGGCTACCTGCTGCCGTGGGGCCAGATGTCCTACTGGGGCGCACAGGTGATCATCAACCTGTTCGGTGCAATTCCGTTTGTTGGCGAGGGTCTTGCCGAGTGGATACGCGGTGACTACGTGGTGGCCGATGCCACCCTGAACCGCTTCTTTGCGTTCCACGTGATTGCCGTGCCGATCGTGCTGCTGGCGCTGGTCGTGCTGCATATCCTGGCGCTGCACGAAGTCGGGTCGAACAACCCGGACGGTGTCGAGATCAAGAAGAACAAGGGGCCTGACGGCAACCCGGTCGATGGTATTCCGTTCCATCCGTATTACACCGTGAAAGACATTGTTGGTGTGATCGTGTTCCTGATTTTCTTCTCCATCGTGGTGTTCTTCATGCCGGAGATGGGTGGCTACTTTATCGAGTACAATAATTTCATACCGGCTGATCCCCTGAAGACCCCGGAGCATATTGCACCGTTGTGGTACTTCACGCCGTACTACGCCATCCTGCGTGCCGTGCCGTCAATTGCGGGTTCGTCATTCCCGGGTGTCATGGCGATGGGGCTGGCAATCGTGGTGCTGTTCTTCCTGCCATGGCTGGATCGCAGCCCGGTCAAGTCGATTCGCTATCGCGGCAAGATCTACAAGACCTGGCTGGCACTGTTCGTGATCAGTTTCGTGATTCTCGGCTGGCTGGGAATGGAGGCGCCGACGGAGCTTTACACGCTCATGGCGCGTGTTTGCACGATTGTCTACTTTGCATTCTTTTTCCTCATGCCTATCTACACAAAAATGGACAAGACCAAGCCGGTCCCTGACAGGGTGACATCATGAAGAAGTTCGTAATCAATGCATTACTGTTGCTTGCGCCTGCCTGTGTGTTTGCTGCCGGTGGCGGGGTGCACCTGGACAAGGCGAATATTGACCCGAACAACATCCAGTCACTGCAACGTGGCGCGAAGATGTTCGTGAACTATTGCCTGAGCTGTCACTCGGCTGAACTGATGCGTTACGAGCGCATGGGCAAGGATCTCGGTATCGAAGACAAGCTGGTGAAGGAAAACCTGATGTTCACCGGCGGCAATCTGGGTGACCTGATGACGGTCGCCACGGCCGATGCCGATTCCAAGGAATGGTTCGGTACGGTTCCGCCGGACCTGACGGTGATTGCGCGCGCACGTGGTGCTGACTGGCTGTATAGCTACATGCGCAGCTTTTACCGTGACGATTCCAAGATCATCGGTGTTAACAACCTGGTGTTCCCGGATGTCGGTATGCCGCATGTGCTGTGGGAGTTGCAGGGCTGGCAGGATCCGGTGCTGACTACCGTCAAGGACCATGACGGTAATAAACGGAAAGAGGTATACGCTGGAACTGGCGGAGCCGGGCTTGATGACGCCGAAGGAATACGACCGCGCCATTCGTGACCTGGTCAATTTCCTCGATTACATGGGCGAGCCGGCAAAGCACGAACGCAAGGCGCTGGGCGTCAAGGTTATTATGTTTCTGCTGGTGTTCCTGATTGTTGCTTACATGATGAAACGCGAATTCTGGAAAGACATTCACTGAGCGTGTGAACAACGCCCCGGGGGGTAATTCAATATGGCACTTGTAGCCAATAGACGCTCTGTGATGAGCCTTTTTTCATCAGCAAGCTGCCCGCAAAGCCACCGCGTGCGGGTGGTGCTTGCTGAAAAAGGCATCACGGTTGAAATCGTGGAAGTCGATAACAACCACAAGCCGGAAGACCTGATTGATCTCAATCCCTATAACAGCGTCCCGACCCTGGTCGACAGGGAGCTGGTCCTGTATGACCCGCGCGCCATTATGGAATATCTTGACGAGCGTTTTCCGCATCCGCCGCTGATGCCGGTTGACCCGGTTTCACGTGCACGTACACGTCTTGCGCTCTTCCGGATCGAGCACGACTGGTATGACCTGACGACGGCACTGGAATCGCGTGGCGAGAAGACGGCCGGCAAGGCACGTAAGCAATTACGTGACAGCCTCACGGCGAGTGCCGAGGTATTTGCCGCCAAACCGTTTTTCCTGAGTGATGAATTTTCGCTGGTCGATGCCAGCGTCCTGCCGATCCTGTGGCGCCTGAAACATTACGATATCGATTTGCCGCGACAGGCAAAGCCGGTAACCGATTATGCGAACAGGATGTACGAGCGGGAATCTTTCCAGGCCAGCCTGACGGAGACCGAGCGCGAAATGCGCGACTAGGATTTCGAAATGCGCCATACCGGCGCAAAACCGCAATTCACGGCAGTTGGTTTTGCACCCGTTTCCGGGTATCTTCAAACATTATGACGACCAGTCGCCCATATCTCGTGCGAGCAATACACGAGTGGATTCTCGATAACGGGATGACGCCCCACCTGCTGGTGGATATCGAGGGAGAGGGCGTCGATGTCCCTGCGCAACAGGGCCAGAACGGCAAAATTGTTCTGAATATCAGCCCGACGGCCGTGGAAGGCCTCAATCTTGGCAATGACGCCATCAGCTTTCGTGCCCGCTTTGGCGGCATCGCCACCGAGGTGTATGTGCCGCTGGAATCCGTGCTGGCAATCTATGCCAAGGAAAACGGTCGCGGCATGGTGTTCAGTGAAGACGGCGATGAGCCGGAACCGGACAACAAGGGCAAGCAGGGCAAGCGTCCGTCGCTGAAAATCGTCAAGTAATTAAGGCAAGAAAGGCAAGAAAGGGTCGGATACATTTTTACTTTGAAATGTATCCGACCCTTTTTTGTTTTTCATGGCAGAAATATAAAAAGAGCATCCCCTCTCCCTCAGGGAGAGGGCCAGGGAGAGGGGATAAGGGGGAGGGGATAGAAGTTTAAGTATGGAGAAATTGTATCCGACCCCTTTTTTAAAGTAAAAATGTATCCGACCCCTTTTTTACTTGCCCGAATCGTGACGGACCGGTTCGAGTTTCAGTTGATGTGCCGGAATGCCGGCCGCGTTCAGAAAGTCCCTCGTCAGGTCCAGTAGCGGTGTTGGCATACACGCATAGTAATCATGCCCCGCGGCGTCGGTGAGTCCCGCTGTGATACCGGGCAACAAGTCCGCAACCGTTTTGCTGTCGGTAGCCGCCAGGGCGGTGTAGTGGAAATTGTCCAGCGCGTCATCCCACGAGCGGCACAGGTTGTCCAGGTAGTGATGGTTGCCTGGTGTGCTGATCCAGTACAGGTGAATGTCTTCCGCGGTATCCAGTGCCATGGCGTGCTCGATCAGACTCTTGATTGGTGCAAACCCGGTGTTACACGCAATGAAGACCAGCGAGCGCGGTGAGTCCTCGTTCAGGATAAATTCTCCGGACGGCCCGTTAATGATCAGGCTGTCGCCGGGTTTCAGGCATTCTTTGAGCTTTTCGCTGAACGGGTCACCGGCGATGACGGGGACGTGAAACTGCAGGTTCATGTCATCGCAAGGGCAGCTGGCAATTGCAACATCGGTCACCGGCAGGCCGGTAATATTCAGGGACAGGTGCTGGCCGGCGAGGAAGCGCAGGCGTTTTGTGCGGGGTGTCTTGGCTTGCAGGAAAATGACACGGTCATCGAAAGGTGCAATTTTCTTTACCTTGATCTCGATTTCCTGGGCCGGTATGTCGTATGAGCCATGTGCTTCGTCTGCCTCCAGCACCACGTCCGTCACCGCGGTATTGGAGCAGGCAAGGATGTAACCCAGGCCTTTCTCTGCTTCCGTCAGTGCGTAATCATGCCGCGCAATCTGCTTGACCTGGCCGGATACCACCTTGCATTTGCACAGTCCGCAGCTGCCGTTGCTGCAGCCGTAATTGAGTGCCAGTCCACCACGCAGTCCGGCCTCGAGGATTGAATCCGATCCCTCGATGAAAAACTCGTGCCCGCCAGGCAGTATGCGTACTTGTGCCGCCATGACCCTGAGAAATGCCTCCTGCGCAATCAGTCCTGATTCTTCATCAGACATTTTCAGTGTTTCGAGTGTCTGGTAGAACCATTCGCGTAGTGTACTAAATGCCTGCTCTTGCGTCTGTCCCTCGCCCGGGACAGCTCATCGAATTTGTTTTTCAGACTTTCGATGACGTCTGCATTGCGGCGTGCCTTGCCGCGCGCCCGGGCCAGCTCCTCACCAAGCGAGAGGATGCGCGCGGCCATGGTGCTGGTGTCCAGGGTGTCGTCGGCAGGGCGAATGATCTTGTTGACGGCCCTTTCCATGATCGACTCGACCCGCTCGAGCATGGAGGTATCTTCGACCTCTGTCTGCGGGTAGGCATGCAAGAGTTCGGAGAGCAGTAATTCGCCTTCGAATGTTCTTAACTCACCGTCACGGATCCGTTTTTGCAGGACGCCGCGTTTGACGCCGACCAGGCGCGCTGCGCGCGAGAGTGTAATGAGGCGTGGCATGTAGTCAGGTGTCCCCCGTGGTGTTTTGTTTTACCCGCACTATATCCGGTAAGCAGATTTATAACCTGTTTTCAGACTTTTCCCGCCAGAGTTGCCTGCGGGGATAGCCATCAACAGGCATTTAAGTGAAAATCTGCACAGCCTCCTGAAAAGCGATGGTGTTTTACCAATGATAAAGATAATTACCGCGGATATCACCACCCTCGAGGTCGATGCCATTGTCAACGCGGCCAGTAACAGCCTGCTCGGCGGTGGCGGCGTCGACGGTGCAATCCACCGGGCAGCCGGTCCGCTGTTGCTGAAATACTGTAAAACGCTGGACGGTTGCCGCACCGGCGAGGCGAAAATCAGCCCCGGTTTCGAGTTGCCGGCGCGGCGCGTGATCCTCACTGTTGGCCCGGTCTGGTCCGGTGGTGACAGCTACGAGGCGCCGCTGCTCAGGGCCTGCTACGTGAACAGTTTCGAGCTGGCGCTGGAGAACGCTGTGCACAGTATTGCCTTTCCCGGCATCAGTACCGGCGTTTACGGTTTCCCGAAAGAGGCCGCAGCGAAGATTGCTGTCGATGTCATGTTGCAGTATGAAGACCGGTTTGACCGCATCATTGCCTGCTGCTTTAGCGAAGAAGATGCTGATATGTATCGGCACATTCTCGAAGAAAACCGGTAGGAGCGCCTTGGCCGCTCCCGGCATGGCCCAGGCCAGCCTCTCGACTGCTTCGCAGTCTCACCTTCTCCTGCCTCCTGCGGCACTTGTACTTGGCCCAGGCCAGCCTCTCGACAGGTTCCCTGTCTCACCTCCTCCCTGTACATCGCAGGCGCGATTCAATATAGAACCTCTCTTGTCAGCAAGACGATCCTGCCCACACACCGTATTTTCATGCTGGTAAATACGCACCATCTTGAAATTCCACTGATCAGCCTCATTTATTCTATATTGTAGGTGAGGTTCCAGATGAACAATGTACGTCCCCCTGCCGTTGCAGGCTATTTTTACCCGGCCGGTGCCGATGAGCTGGCAGCTGAAGTGCGCGGCCTGCTGGCTGCCGCACACACAGGCAAGCCGGTCCGCATGCCCAAGGCGCTGATTGTGCCCCATGCAGGGTATGTTTACTCCGGCCCGGTGGCGGCAACTGCCTATGCACGCCTGTCAGCGCTGGCCGGTCGCATTCGACGCGTGGTGCTGCTGGGGCCTGTGCATCGGGTGCCGGTCCGCGGTCTGGCCATGCCATCCATAACAGCCTTTGCAACGCCAATGGGAACCATTCCGCTGGATACGGCGGCGATGACGTCGCTAACCAGTCTGCCCCAGGTGACTGTCAGTGATGCGGCCCACGCGCAGGAGCATTCCCTGGAGGTGCACCTGCCATTCCTGCAAACCGTTCTCGGTGATTTCCAGCTATTGCCGCTGGCTGTGGGAGATGCCACGGCCGCCGAGGTGGCCGAGGTGCTGGCGCAGGTGTGGGGCAATGAGGAGACGCTGATCGTTATCAGCTCCGACCTGTCGCACTTCCTGGATTATGACAGTGCAGTGGAGGTGGATACGGACACGCTGCAGCATATTCTTGCCCTGCAACCTGATCTTGTACACACGCAGGCCTGCGGGGCGACCCCGGTCAACGGTTTGCTCGCCTATGCCGGTGCGCATGCGCTGGAGGCTGAACTGCTGGACCAGTGTAATTCGGGTGATACGGCCGGCGATCGTTCGCGCGTAGTCGGTTATGCCGCCGTTGCCTTTTACGAGACGGAGATTGCCCGGTGAGTGCCGGTGACATTCAGGGCGATACCCTGCTGGCAATTGCGCGTAATGCCATTGCGACGCAACTGGGTACGACAGGTGTTGAATATCCCGTGTCTGACTGGTTGCACATACCGGCTGCAACCTTTGTCACGCTGACTCAGCAGGGTGCTTTGCGCGGTTGTATCGGCAGCCTGGAACCCCACCGTGCCTTGCTGGACGATGTTACCGCCAACGCCATCGCTGCGGCGACGCGCGATCATCGGTTCCCGCAGCTGCAGTCCAGTGAACTCGGAATAACGCGAATTGAAGTGTCGCTGTTGTCGCAATCCATGACTATGCCGATCACCTCGGAGCAGGATGCCCTTGAACAGTTGCGGCCGGGTATCGACGGCTTGGTGCTGCAATACGGACATCGGCGCGGCACATTTCTTCCGCAGGTCTGGGAGTCATTGCCCGAGCCCGTGGAATTTCCTGGTGGCACTCAAGCAAAAGGCGGGTATTCCGGCTGATTTCTGGGATGAAGACATCCGGCTGTCACGATATACCGTGACCAAGTGGAAAGAAATGGAACCTGATCATGTCTGATGCACCCGACTATCCTGCGCGCTGGTGGCACAGTCTGCCGGACGGTCGTATCCAGTGCGACCTGTGTCCGCGTGACTGCAAGCTGAAAGAAGGGCAGCGGGGTGCGTGTTTTGTGCGCATGCGCAAGGATGATCGCATGGTGCTGACAACCTATGGCCGCTCGTCCGGCTTCTGTATTGACCCCATTGAAAAGAAGCCGTTGAATCACTTTTACCCCGGTTCATCGGTGTTGTCGTTCGGCACGGCCGGCTGCAACCTGGCCTGCAAGTTCTGCCAGAACTGGGATATCAGCAAGTCGCGTGATATGGACCGGCTGATGGACCAGGCGAGTCCGGAGGCGATCGCGATTGCCGCAGAGACGTCAGGTTGCAAGAGTGCGGCGTTCACCTATAACGACCCGGTCATATTCGCCGAGTACGCGATTGATACGGCACATGCCTGCCACGAACGCGGTATCAACACAGTGGCCGTGACGGCCGGCTATATTCACCCGGAACCCCGGCATGACTTTTACAGTGTCATGGATGCTGCCAATGTCGACCTGAAAGCGTTTACCGAAGACTTCTACTACAAGTTGACCGGTTCGCACCTGCAGCCGGTGCTCGATTCACTGGTGTATCTGTGCAACGAAACGGATGTGTGGACCGAGATTACCACCTTGCTGATACCCGGCTGCAACGACTCGGACAGTGAGATCGAGGCTATGTGCCGCTGGATCGTGAAGGAACTCGGGCAGGGAGTGCCATTGCACTTTACCGCCTTTCACCCCGATTTCAGAATGCGGGATATTCCTGCGACCTCACCGGCGTCGCTGGCACGGGCGCGTCATATCGCACAATCGGAAGGGCTGCACTATGTGTATACCGGTAATGTACATGACCTGGATGGCGGCACGACCGCCTGTCCTGCATGCAAGGGGTCACTGATTGTGCGCGACTGGCACAGGATCCTGGATTACCGCCTGACGGATGAGGGTTGTTGTCCGGATTGCGGTCATGCTATAGCCGGCCGCTTCGGCAAGTACACGGGCGACTTTGGCCAGCGCAGAATTCCGTTGCGCATCGGTGCCTGAGGTGTTCCTGCTGCCGTAATTCAGCAGGTATCGGTCAGTTATTCCAGGGCGTCAGTGATACATCCAGGCAGAGGCGTACCGTTTCACTGACTGTGTAGCGGTTGCTGTGTATATCGAAACGCAGCCGGTTTACCTGTCCGGTACCGCGAAGATGAATTTGTCCGGGAAGACCGTTATATGCGCCTTCCGTTGTCCTTACACTGATATCAAACACTATGGGCCGGGTCACGCCATGCAGGGTGATATCACCATAGATATAGCCGTGCTGCGGGCCCAGCCACTGGAAGGCGCGACCGATAAACAGGATATCGGGGTAGCTTTTTGTGTCCATCCATTCACGCCCCTGAACCAGCGGTTCCAGTGCCGGGTTGCTGGATTGCATATTTGTCGTATGAATCAGCAGGAGTGCCTGGCCGTGATCATGCTGCGGGGAGGGCAATGTCAGGCCGCCGACAAGATGTGTGAACTCACCACGAAATTCCTGCAGGGGGAAATGCCGAACGCAGAAGCCCGCCCTGGATTGTCCGGGTACGACCCGGTAAAGTCGGCCCTCGTCGGCGGCTTTACGCATGGCGCTCAGCAGTTTTACATCGACCTTGCCGCCTTCAAACGCTGTACAGGGATCTGCGGCGCGAGTGATTCCCGATAAGCCCAGCAGGAGCGCGCAGCCGGCAATAGCAAGGTGATGAAGAACTTTCATGCCCGGGTCAGTCCTGTAACAGCAGGGTGATGCGCCATGCAGTTCAGTATAAATACCGCTCTCTTTCTATGTATTGATGTCAGTCAAACCGGCGTGGCGCGCGAAAATGGCTGGCCGAGGAGGTCTGGTGGGTGAGCTGCGACAATTTGCCACATTCACCCCAGCCCGGCTTGTTCGTAATATCCTGTAAAAGCATAAAGAAGAATTAAAAAAATATATCTGAATGGGAGTTACCAGATGTCTATAAGAACGATTATCGGGGCAGCGCTGACTGTTTCCCTGTGTGGTGCCGGCAGTTCCCTCGCGGCATCTGATCCGCATGCGCATCACGGCCAGCATGACCACTCCGGTCATCATCATGGCGATACCATGCTGATGGGTACGCATATACACAAGCAGGGTGACTGGATGCTGTCCTATCGCTTCATGCGCATGGACATGGAGGACAACCGTGATGGGACGTCTGACATCAGTCCGGACACTATCGTGACCACCGTGCCGAACCGCTTCGCCGGTATGCCCATGCAGCCACCGACACTGCGCGTCGTGCCGACGAAGATGACCACCGACATGCACATGCTGGGCGCCATGTATGGATTGTCCGATGACATTACCCTGATGGCGATGGTGCCTTACCTGAGCAAAGAGATGGACCACGTCACCTATATGGGCGGCATGGGTACCACCGTGCTGGGTGGTTTCCAGACGAAGGCTGATGGTGTCGGTGACGCAAAGCTGAAGGGACTGTTCAAACTGTATGGCGACCGGACACATCACGTGCACGGCATACTTGGACTGAGCCTGCCGACCGGTTCGAATACCGAGACGGACACAATTCTCACGCCGATGGGTGCCACGCCATCCGCTCGCTTGCCCTACCCGATGCAGTTGGGTTCAGGTACCTACGACATAATCGCCGGGCTGACCTATACCGCCATGACAGACGATATGTCCTGGGGTGCGCAGTACGAAGGCACGTTCCGCACGGGTACGGACGAGGGATACCGGCTCGGTAATGTACACAAGCTGACCGGTTGGGTCGGCACCAGGATCAACTCGTCTGTCGGGATTGCCGGCCGCCTCGCGTTCCTGGATGTCGACAATATCCACGGGATCGACCCGTCGATCGTTCTGCCGGTGCAGACGGCTGATCCGGACCGCCAGGGTAAACAACGAGTGGACCTGACCTTTGAGATGAATGTAGCCGTAACCGGCGGTCACCGCTTCGGCTTAGAGATCACCAGGCCGCTGTACCAGGACCTCGACGGTCCGCAGCTGAAATCCGACCTGATGTTCGGCGTGGCTTACCAGAAAACCTTCTAGTACCCGGCATCGTGCAATACGGAAAGGGGGGCGGTTGATCCGCCCCTTTTTTATTCAGTTGCAGCCTTGTCGGCGATTGCTGATTGTTTTGGCAGGAACAGCAGCGGATCGACGCGTGCGTCATTCAGGCTGACGCCCCAGTGCAGGTGCGGGCCGGTCACGCGACCGGTCATGCCGATCTTGCCGATGGGGTCGCCGGCCTTCACGACCGTGCCGGGCTCGATATCGATCGCGCTCATGTGGCAATACATGGTGACCAGTCCCTGGCCATGATCGATAAACACGGTCTTGCCATTGAAGAAATAATCGCCTGTTTCAATGATCGTGCCGGCCGCCGGCGCCCGTATCGGCGTACCTTCTGCGGCTGCAATATCCAGACCGCTGTGTGGCTTGCGCGGCTGTTCGTTGAAGAAGCGCCGCAGGCCGAACGGACTGCTGGTCGGGCCGTCCACGGGATAATCGAATGACAGGTCGACGGCGCCGGCATCAGACCAGTGCCGCAGTGCGCTCGTGATGGCCTTTTTCTCGCGAATAATGCGCTCCATGTCGCGTTTTTCGGGGTTTACCTTGCGCTTGTCCTTGATGGTAATGTGCTGTTCCTTGTAGGACTTGGACGCGACCTCGAAACCGATTTTCAGTGGCGCGCCCTGGTCGTTCTTCGCATGCAGAAAATGCCGGCCGGGTTTGGTGCCCAGCGACAGGCCGATAATGGCGGATGCTTTGCCGTCGATATCCGTGACGAGTATTTTTTTATCGCGGTAACGTGCGCTGCCTGGATTGACATCGTCGGGTAGTGTCAAGATCGCAATGCCGCCGGGTACAGGTGTGCTGTCAAGCGTGAGTGCCTGTGCAGTTGGCAAAACAAGTATCAATGTTATCAGGAAAAAACGGCAGATCATTTTCGGATTCCCATACGTTGTTTAGATGAGTTGTAGGAGCGCACCGCGTGCGCGAATTAATCGCGGATGCGATCTGCTCCTACGTCAGGGTTTTATTACCTTGTCGACAGAACACAATAATTGTCCTTCCCCTAACTGCGCCATGACCTGCTCGCCGGTATTTATATCTGTGGCCTTATGCAGGATCGTGTTGTCTTTGACTCTTTTATATCTGTGGCCTTGTGCAGGATCGTGTTGTCTTTAGCACGGGTAACAATGCTGTAGCCGCGTTCAAGCGTGGCCAGCGGGCTGATGGTGTCGAGCGATTTGCAGGCTACGGCGAACCGGCCTTGCCGATCGGCCAGCAGTTGTCTGACAGCGGTGCGCATGCGTTGTGACAGCGCGTCGTGCTGGAAGTTGTATCGCCGTATCCGGTGCGCGGGTGTTGCCTGTTTCAGGGATGCTGACAGGGCATCAAGTTTAGCTTGCAAGTTATTGAAACGTGAGGTGATAGCCAGGCGATAGCGGCCCTCAAGCTCGTCCAGCCGCTGGGCCTGCTGACGCAGGTACTGGCCTGGATGGCGTAGCGACAGCCGTTTGTGCAACCAGCTTGTTTCCTGTGCGGCCGCTGACAGGTGCTGTTTCACACGGTGCAGCATGCGTGCATCGAGCGCGCGAAGTTGTTGCAGCCATTCAGCCTGGTCCGGTGTGACCAGCTCGGCGGCGGCCGATGGCGTGGGCGCGCGCCGGTCGGCAACGAAGTCCGCAATCGTGAAGTCGACTTCATGTCCCACTGCACTGACGACAGGTATGTTGCAGTCATGGATGGCGCGCGCGACGACTTCTTCGTTGAAGGCCCACAGGTCTTCCAGCGAACCGCCGCCGCGCGTAACAATCAGCACATCACATTCATTGCGTCGTGACGCCGTGTCCAGCATGGCGGCGATCACGCGACCTGCGTCTTTTCCCTGCACCGGTACCGGGTAGATAACAACAGGAATGGCCGGGAACCTGCGCCGCAACACGCTGAGTACATCGCGAATTGCCGCACCGGTGGGCGAAGTGATGACGCCGATCCGGCCCGGCAGGGCGGGCAATGCGCGTTTTGTGTCCGGGTCGAACAGACCCTCGCTGTCGAGTTTCAGTTTGAGCGCCTCGAAAGCGCGCTGCAGTACACCGTCACCGGCTTCTTCCATGTACTCCGCGATCAGCTGATAGTCACCGCGCGGTTCATACAGGCTGACCTTCGCGCGCACTGTCACCTGCATGCCTTCTTCCGGCTTGAAGCGCAGCGACTGGTTGCGGCTGCGGAACATGGCGCCGCGGACCTGCGCGTTGCTGTCCTTGAGGGTGAAATAGAGGTGGCCGGAGGAGGGGCGGGCAAGATTGGACAGCTCACCCTCGATCCAGATGCGCGGCATGGCCTGCTCCAGCAGCTGGCGCGATGACCGGTTCAGACGGGAAACAGTGTAAACATCGCGCTCGGGTGGCAGGCGGCCGTTGTCGGGTGCCGGGTCGTTCATGGGCGGAAGGATACACCGAAACGGCCATGCGCACGGCTAAACGGGTTATTTCACCTGAATTCGCCCGGAATCGGCCGGGCGCAGTTTACCGGGACACCCGCAGTCCCTATAATTGGCGCCCATTCTCAACCGGCGGAACTCGACCCTTATGCGCATTGTGCAGGAAGCCCTTACCTTCGACGATGTTCTGCTGCTTCCTGCCCACTCCAGCGTCCTGCCACGTGACGCCAGTCTGCAGAGCAAACTGACCCGCGAAATCACCATCCACATCCCGGTGTTGTCCGCCGCCATGGACACGGTGACCGAGGCACGCCTGGCCATTACCCTGGCACAGGAAGGCGGCATCGGCATCATCCACAAGAACCTCGGTATCGAGCAGCAGGCCGCCGAGGTGATGGCCGTGAAGAAATTCGAGAGCGGCGTGATCAAGGACCCGATTACCGTTTCACCGGATACCACTATTCGCGAGGTGGTGGAGCTGACGCGCGCCAAGAACATTTCCGGCGTGCCGGTTGTCGATGGCGATGACCTGATCGGTATCGTCACCAGTCGCGATCGCCGTTTCGAGCCTAACCTGAACAATCCCGTATCGAGTGTCATGACGCCGAGAGAAAAGCTCGTAACGGTGCAGGAAGGCGCGTCCAAAGAAGAAGTGATTGCACTGTTGCACAAGCATCGCATCGAACGCGTGCTCGTCATCAACGATGACTTCAAACTGCGCGGGATGATAACGGTCAAGGATATTCAGAAGTCCAAGGATTTCCCGAGTGCCTGCAAGGACGATCTCGGCCGATTGCGCGCGGGTGCGGCCGTTGGAACCGGCGGTGACAGCGAGGCGCGTATCGAAGCCCTGGCCGCGGCCGGTGTGGACGTGGTGGTGGTTGATACCGCGCATGGTCATTCGCAGGGTGTGCTTGATCGTGTGCGCTGGGTTAAACAGAATTTTCCTGACCTGCAGGTGATTGGCGGCAATATCGCCACGGCAGCTGCTGCACGTGCGCTGGCCGACGCCGGGGCCGACGCGGTCAAGGTCGGCATCGGGCCGGGCTCGATCTGCACCACGCGCATTATTGCCGGTATCGGCGTACCGCAGATTTCGGCGGTGGCAAACGTTGCCGAGGAGCTGAAAAAAGACGGCATTCCCCTGATCGCCGATGGCGGTATCCGCTACTCCGGCGATGTCGCCAAGGCGCTGGCCGCCGGCGCATGGTCGGTCATGATCGGCAGTATGTTTGCCGGCACCGAGGAAGCGCCGGGCGAGGTTGAGTTGTACAAGGGCCGTTCCTACAAGGCGTACCGCGGCATGGGTTCACTCGGTGCCATGAAGCAGGGTTCCAGCGACCGCTATTTCCAGGAAGGTGGCGAGCAGGACAAGCTGGTGCCGGAAGGTATCGAAGGGCGCGTGCCCTACAAGGGCTCGATGATCGCGATCCTGCACCAGTTGATGGGCGGTGTGCGTGCCAGTATGGGCTATACCGGCTGTGCCACGATCGAGGAGATGCGCACGAAACCTGAATTCATCCGTGTCACCAATGCCGGCATGAGCGAGAGTCATGTGCATGATGTCTCGATCACCAAGGAAGCGCCGAACTACCGCTCGAACAACTGAGTATTCGCAGAGTATAAAACACATGCGTGCCTTCTCCTGCGGACGAAGGCCAGGATGAAGGGACGAGTAAAGTAATTTCTTTTGTAAATCCCCTCTCCCCAACCCTCTCCCGGAGGGAGAGGGAGTAGCAGGATGGGAATTTTCCCGGACTCTCCCGGAAGGAGTGGCAGGGTGGAAATTTTCCCGGATTCTCCCGGAGGAAATGGGAGTGACGGGGCTGACGGTTGCCTGGATTCTCTAGACTATGACGGATAACATTCACGCTCACCGGATCCTGATCCTGGATTTCGGTTCGCAGTACACCCAGTTGATTGCACGCCGCGTGCGCGAGTTGGGCGTGTATTGCGAAATCTACCCGTATGACACTGATCCGGCCGACATCGATAAATTCGGTGCGCGTGGCTTCATACTGTCAGGTGGACCGGAAACCGTTACCGGTGACGCCGCACCGCAGGCACCCGCCGTGGTATTCGAGGCCGGTGTGCCGGTGCTGGGGATTTGCTATGGCATGCAGACCATGGCGGCACAGCTCGGTGGACAGGTCGAAAATTCCGACCATCATGAATATGGTTATGCACAGGTGCGTGCACGCGGCCATTCGCGGCTGCTGACAGACATCGAGGACCACACCAGCGAGGATGGTTACGGGCTGCTGGATGTCTGGATGAGTCACGGCGACCGTGTGGTCGATCTGCCGGACGGGTTCAGGGTGATTGCCAGTACCGACAGTGCGCCGGTGGCCGGCATGGCGGATGATGCGCGTGGCTTCTACGGTATTCAGTTTCATCCCGAGGTTACGCATACCCGCCAGGGTGGGCGCATACTGCAGCGTTTTGTCATCGAGCTGTGTGGCTGTGACAACCTGTGGACGCCGGACCACATCGTCGACAGCAGTATTCGTGATATCCGCAAGCAGGTGGGTGATGGCACGGTCCTGCTTGGCCTGTCCGGTGGTGTCGATTCATCCGTGGTTGCCGCATTGTTGCACAAGGCCATCGGCGACCAGCTGGTCTGCGTGTTTGTCGATAACGGCTTGCTCCGTTACCGCGAGGGTGACCAGGTCATGGCGACCTTTGCCGAACACATGGGTGTACGGGTGATCCGTGTCGATGCCGAGACGCGTTTCCTGGATGCACTCAAGGGCGAGTCAGACCCGGAAAAGAAACGCAAGATTATCGGCAACCTGTTTATCGAGGTGTTCGAGGAAGAAGCGGGCAAGCTCACCGGCGATACCGAGTGGCTGGCACAGGGTACGATTTATCCGGACGTGATCGAATCGGCTGGCGCCAAGACCGGCAAGGCGCACCTGATCAAGTCGCATCACAATGTTGGCGGTCTGCCCGAGCACATGAAACTGAAGCTGCTTGAGCCGCTGCGCGAGTTGTTCAAGGACGAGGTGCGCAAGCTCGGCGTTGAGCTGGGACTGCCGTATGACATGGTCTACCGTCACCCGTTCCCGGGCCCGGGACTCGGCGTGCGTATCCTTGGCGAAGTGCGCAAGGAATATGCTGACTGCCTGCGTCTCGCTGATCACATTTTCATCGAGGAACTGCGGCGTCACGAATTGTACGATAAGGTCAGGTCAGCCAGGCGTTTACCGTATTCCTGCCGGTTCGCTCGGTCGGTGTCACCGGCGACGGGCGGCGTTACTCCTGGGTGGTGGCGATACGTGCGGTAGAGACCATCGACTTCATGACCGCGCGCTGGGCGCACCTGCCATACGAGTTTCTTGACCTGGTATCACGTCGTATCATTAACGAAGTGCCCGATATCTCGCGCGTTGCCTACGATATCTCCGGCAAGCCGCCTGCCACTATCGAGTGGGAGTAGGGCTCGTCATGGTTTATTGTTTATTAAAATACCTTGATGATATCTCCGGCTACTTCTGTGGTTCAGCAGCAGAGTATCTCGAATCTATCGGGGTTTTGTCCTCAGCCACTTCAAGCTAACGCCCCAAACCAAACAGATCCAGCAACAGAAATGCAGCAAGGATAGCTGATATCCAGAACACCATGCTCCCGGTAGGCCAACTCTCCGAGAGATGGTATTTGGCCATCGGTGATTTGCCGAATTCGTTTTTCACACCCTGCATCTGTGCCGTTACCGTTGTCAGCGTCGATGCTTTTGCACTGCGCAAAAGGTGCAGGGTTCGTTGCGCGCCGGCAGGCAATAACCGGCGATAGAACCACTCTGCATCCAGGTTGACCGAGTGCAGTTCCGGCGGATACAGCCCCTGTTTGTTCAACCAGACAAAGGCCAGGGCGGAGAAAAACAGTAACTGCGTTTGCGCCAGTACATGGGTCAGATCATAGGGCCAGTATTCCACCTCCCAGGGCAGCAACGCATAGAGATACTGGGGCTGGGTGCCAATAAAGATACAGAGAGCCGCCGCCACACTCATTGCCACCAGCATGTTCCGCGGCGCTTCTTCCGTACGTATGCCGGAATCGTGGTGGAAGAAGGCAAAGTAGGGGATCTTGATGCCTGCGTGATGGAATACACCGGCTGAGGCGAACAGCATCAACAGCCAGAAATAGCCATGATCTTCCTGCATCAGTGCGGTCATCACCATCGACTTGCTGACAAAACCACTGAACAGCGGGAATGCAGAGATGGATAGTGCACCGATAATACAAAGCAGGGTGGTTTTGGGCATGGACTTGTAGAGTCCACCCAGATCCGATCCATTGATGTTACCGACCCGGTAAAGCACCGCACCCATGCTCATAAACAGCAACCCTTTAAAGATCACGTCACTGAACGCGTGGGCGACGGCGCCATTCAGCGCCAGGGCGGTACCAATCCCGATACCCGTCACCATGAAGCCGACCTGGTTGATCAGGCTGTAGGCCAGCACCCTGCGCAGGTCATTCTCGATAACCGCGTAGAAAATCGGGAAGCAGGCCATGGTGACACCGATATAGATCAGGATCTCTTCACCTGCAAAGCCTCGTGCCAGGCTATAGACGGCAACCTTGGTGGTAAAAGCGGAGAGCAGCACTGTGCCGGTCACTGTCGCTTCAGGGTAACCATCGGTAAGCCAGCTGTGCAGAAACGGAAAGGCGCTTTTGATTCCGAAGGCGATAAAGATCAACCAGCCGGCAACACCCGCCTCCAGACCGATGTGATCAAATGCCAGTGAGCCGGTATTGTGATAGTAGACCAGCGCACCCGCCAGCAGCAGCACCCCCGACA
>CAWKAE010000013.1:0-90424 GCA_963847565.1 uncultured Halobacteria archaeon | reverse complement strand
AGGCATTCGCCATCGAACCTGGCGATATCTTCGTGCTGGCGACAGATGGTGTGTATGAATTTGTCGAGGAGAATTACGTCGTTGAAACGATTGGGCGTTACCAGGACGATCTTGAGCGCGCTGCCCGATTGATTGTAGATGAGGCCCTGGAGAAGGGCAGTAACGACAACCTGACAATCCAGATTGTACGTATCGAGCAATTGCCGCATCGTGACGCGGACGAGTTGCATCAGCAGGCAGCAACACTGCCTTTTCCTCCTGAGCTCAGGGCGCGGATGGTGTTTGATGGCTATGAGATTGTGCGTGATGTTCACAATAGCCATCGTAGTCATGTTTACCTGGCGGTTGATACGGACACCCGGCAGCAGGTAATACTCAAGGTTCCTTCTGTTGATCTTCGGGAAGACGCCGCTTACCTGGAAAGGTTCCTTATGGAAGAGTGGGTGGCGCGTCGCATTGACAGTCCGCACGTGTTGAAACCCTGTGAGCAAACGCGCAAGCGCAACTATCTGTACATCGTTACGGAGTACATTGAAGGGCAGACATTGACCCAGTGGATGACGGACAACCCGGATCCAGGCATCGAAACAGTGCGCAATATCGTTGAACAGATCGCCAGGGGCCTGTACGCGCTGCATCGTCAGGAGATGCTGCACCAGGATCTCAGGCCCAACAATATTATGATCGACAAGACCGGAACAGTGAAGCTGCTCGACTTTGGTTCCGTAAGAGTCGCTGGCGTGGCGGAGATATCCGGTGATGTTGGTCAGCAGCATATTCTCGGTACTGCCCAGTATACAGCGCCCGAATATTTCCTCGGTGAAGCCGGGACTGCCCGCTCAGATCTGTTTTCGCTTGGGGTGATTACCTACCAGATGTTATCGGGGCGCTTGCCATACGGTACGCAAGTGGCGAAGACTGCTAGCAGGGCTGCGCAACGCAAACTGGTTTATGATTCTGTGCTTGACGATGAGCGTACAATACCGGCCTGGGTCGACGATGCGATTCGCCGTGGCGGTGCACCCTGATCCGTATAAACGCTACGATGAAATATCGGAGTTCGTCCATGATCTGCGACAGCCCAGTCGTACCTTCATGAACAAAAGCCGGCCACCGCTCATGGAGCGTAAGCCGATAATGTTCTGGAAAGGCTTGTCGATAATACTGTTTATATTCCTGCTATTGTCGTTGAGTTCCCATCCCGTTTTTAATGCCTGAATTCGATCAGCCCGTTTTCCTGTTTACTGCATCTCGAACCGCATCGAGAAATCTACAGCCTGAATATTCTTGGTCAGGCTGCCGACCGAAATATAATCCACGCCCGTCTCTGCTGTCTCACGCAGGTTGTCCAGGTTAAAGCTGCCGGATGCTTCCAGTTCGACGCGGACCCGTTACGGCGGTTGCCGTTCGTCACTGATATGCCGTGCACCGGTAATCAGCCAGCCATCCGGGTCCTTTTCGAGCATTACTTCCACCCGGTGGATATCGAGAAACTGTCCTTCAGCATTGCGGCTCGACCCGGTTGCGCTGCCTTGCAGCTCGACGCGTGCCTGGCTGCCATCGATGTGCACCAGCGGGTGATCCAGGGCCAGCTCGAGCGAGGCAAGCGCTGCGCGTCCTCGCAGGATTTTTCCGGTCAGCGCCTGGCGGCTGTCGATTTCAATGATCCCATGGCCTAGATTGGTCAGGTCGTAACGTGTCTGTTCACTGAAGGCCTGACTGATCCGGCTGGCCTTGCCGGCCTGTTCGATTGCACTCTCCGGGGCGTGTACTTCGGCCAGGGCGCGAATATTTTCCAGCTGCCGCAGAATTTTTTCCGCTTCACTGTCGCGCAGTATCAGCAGCACAACCAGTCCGGCAATGACTGCCAGCAGGAAATAGCCGTAACGTTTCATGCGCATGTCAACGTGTGTGCGGACAGCTTCTGCTGCTACAGACTTTCAAAGCGCATCGACAGGTCGATTGCCCTGATATTTTTCGTCAGGCCACCCACCGAAATGTAATCCACGCCGGTCAGTGCGGTCGCGCGCAGGTTATCGAGGTTGAAATTGCCGGAGGCTTCCAGTTCGACGCGGCCGGTGACCTGTTTGACGGCAGCGGCAAGTTCTTCGATGGTTAAAATTATCGAGTAACAGGCGGGTTGCGCTTGTGTCGAGTGCCGCATCGACCTGAGCGCTGTTTTCCACCTCGATCTCGATCATTTTTCCCGGATTGTTGTCTCGCGGCCTGTTCCACGGCCTGTGTGATAGAGCCGGCCGCCCCGATATGATTTTCCTTGATCAGGATGGCGTCATACAGGCCGGCGCGGTGATTGTGGCAGCCGCCGGTGCGCACGGCATATTTCTGTGCGGCGCGCAGGCCGGGAATCGTTTTGCGGGTATCGAGTATTTTTACCGGCAGGTCGGCCACGCACTCGGCATAGCGTCGGGAAAGACTGGCGGTCGCTGACAGTGTTTGCAGGAAGTTTAACGCGGTGCGCTCACCGCTCAGGATGGCACGCGCGGGTCCACGCAGTGTGCACAGCGTGTCGCCGGCGGCCAGTGCATCGCCATCTTTCTTTTGCCAGCTAACGTCAACTGTCAGTATCGATCTCGGCAAACACGGCATTGAACCACGCCATGCCGCACAGGACAGCCGTTTCACGACATATAACGTTTGCCTGTGCCTGTTGATTCGCCGGGATCAATGCGGCGGTTATATCGCCGCTGCCGATATCTTCAGCAAGCGCTGCGCGTACGCCGTGCAGTAATGCCTCGTCGAGGACCTCGATCAGCATTCAGGAAGAGATCTCCAGCAGCTCGATCTCGAATGTCAGCGTGGCGTTTGGCGGGATGACGCCGCCGGCACCCTGTGCGCCGTAGCCGAGTTCGGGCGGTATGACGAGGCGGCGAACGCCACCGACCTGCATGCCGACCACACCTTCGTCCCAGCCACGGATAACGTAGCCGCAATCGACCGGGAAACTGAACGGCTCATTGCGATCAAGACTCGAGTCGAACCTGGTTTCATCGGCCAGCCAGCCGGTGTAGTGGACAATCACGGTCTGTCCACGGCCGGTCACGGCATCGCCGTCGCCGGTTTTGACATCAGTGTATTGCAGGCCGGTTTCAGTGGTTGTCTCGCTCATGATTGATTCTCTCTGGATTGCGGTACGGAAAAATAGTCGTTCTTCAGCTTCTTCACCAGTCCGGCCAGCAGTACCAGGCTGATCAGGTTGGGCAGTGCCATCAGGATATTGGTAACGTCGGCAATATTCCACACCAGTTGCAGCGGTACGGCGGCGCCGATCACTACCAGCAGGGTGTAGATCACCCGGTAGGGCAGGACCGCACGTTCGCCAAACAGGAAGTATGCCGAGCGGTCGCCGTAATAAGACCAGGCGATAATAGTGGAGTAGGCGAACAGCGTCAGGCCGCCGCCGACGATCCAGCCACCGGCGGTGCCCAGCGTACCGGTGAAGGCGTGCGCGGTCAGCGCTGCGCCGGTCAGCGATGCACTGCTTTCCTGCCAGGCGCCGGTGACGACCAGCACCAGGCCGGTCAGGGTGCAGATCACCAGTGTGTCGATAAACGGTTCCAGCATGGCAACCAGGCCCTCGCGCACCGGTTCATTGGTGCGCGCTGCGGCGTGTGCCATCGGCGAGGAGCCAAGTCCGGCCTCGTTGGAAAACAGCCCGCGTGCGACACCCCAGCGAATGGCCTCGCCGACCGCGGCGCCGCCGACGGACCACGGGTTGAGTGCCATGTTGAAAATGGTCTGGATAGCCTCCGGAATGGCCGCGGCATGGTTGGCCAGCACCAGCAGGGCGGCAAACAGGTAGGCCATCGCCATAAACGGCACAATGGTGCTGGCGACGCGGGCAATACGTTTCACCCCGCCAAGAATCACCAGTCCGACCAGTGCGGCCAGGCCGCAACCAATGAACCAGCGATAATCATCCAGTTCGGGGACGATGTAACTCAATCCGTCCATGACCGAATTGGCCTGCACCATGTTGCCGATACCGAACGAGGCGATCAGTGCAAAGCCGGCGAACAGGGCGGCCAGGCGCGGCATCTTCAAACCATTCAGCAGCGTGTACATCGGCCCGCCCGCGACACTGCCATCCGGTGAAATCTGCCGGAATTGCAGTGCCAGGGTACATTCGACGAACTTGGTCGCCATGCCGAACACGGCGGTGACCCACATCCAGAACAGCGCGCCCGGGCCGCCCAGCGTTATTGCCGTCGCAACGCCGGCGATATTGCCGGTACCGACCGTGGCCGACAGGGCAGTGGAGAGCGCCTGGAAATGGGAAACCTCACCGGCGTCGGTTTTGCAACTGTACTTGCCGGATACCAGTCCGAATGCATGTGTAAAACCGCGCAGCTGGACAAGCCCCATGCGCAGCGTCAGATACAGGCCGGTGCCCAGTAACACAATCAGTGTGACCGGGTTGCCCCACAGCAATCCTGCCAGCCAGCCGCTCCACTCTGTCAGTTGCGCTACTGCATCCATTAATTTGCTCCCGTTTGCGGGTATTTGAGGGTCAGTGTGTTGCCCTGCTGGCTGAAGTCCAGTTCGCGCAGGAAGCTCATGCCAAGCAGGATGGCGCCGGTCGTATCACCGGGATTAATGCTGGCAGTGACCGGCCCGACATGCAGTGGACCGAGCTGGATGTTGTTGAGTGTAGTGCGCCAGGCGGTAATCGGGCCGTTGGCAGTCTGGTAGACGGCCGGCCGGCCGCGTTTGAGTTTCAATTTATCCGCGATCGCGACCGGGATGGATACGTCTGTTGCGCCGGTATCGAGCATGAACTCAACCGGCTGGCCATTAATGGCGCCGGTGGCGACGTAATGACCGAAGCGGTTGCGTTGCAGTTGCACGGACGGAGTGTCTGTCCCGCTGACCGTGTTCAGGTTACGGTTCGGGTTGCGTTGATGATCAAGCCGGTCGTTGAAAAAAAATGTCAGCAGGGCAAGCAGCAGGATCCAGGCCGCAATGATCATGACCTTGCCGATGACCGGCGACTTGTCTGCTGCGTTACTCATGCGTGCGTATCATAGGCCAGGCGCAGGCCGGCGAATATGTGTCGCTTGTCCGGCTCATAGAAGTTCCTGAAACTGGCGCGCTTGATCGAAGGCCGTGTATGCAGGCTGCCGCCACGCAGGCTGTAGTGCCTGTCATCGAACCAGGGTCTTGAGTAATTTTCATACGGGAATGACCGGTAGCCCGCGTACGGGTAGAAGGTATTGCCGCACCATTCCCAGGCCCGGCCGCTGTCCTCGAGTAACTGCAGGCGGCAGGCGACTTCCCACTGGTGTTCATGTGGCAGGCGTCCGCCGGCCCAGTGTGCGCAGGCCTCGGCTTCGTGGAACGAGATGCCCGCCACCGGTTCGGTGCCGGCCAATGCATAGGCGCCGCGCGCCGCGATGCCATACCAGTTGCCGGATGTATTCTTGCGCCAGTGATCCGGATGCTCAAATGCCTGCTGTTGCTGCCAGTGCCAGCCGGCCTCGCTCCAGAGTTCCCTGCGTTGGTAACCACCCGCCTGCATGAATGCCAGGTACTCGCTGTTCGAGAGCGCGCGGCTGGCGATGCTGTACGGACCCAGCGTGGCCTGTTGTGGCGGCAGCTCGTTGTCATAGGCCATCGGTGCGCGACCACCGACCTGGTAATGCCCCGGTTCCACGGCGACCCGTTTGGGCGCCGGTTTTTGCGCGACTAACGGATCGTCGACCACGTAGTCCCCATTGTCCGACCGGATAGCACGCTGTGTCAGGATCATGAGTATCGATTCATAATGCTGGCTGTAATGCTGGATCAGGAAATGCAGCAGGTAGTTATCCTGCATCAGCGGGTGGTTCATTAATTGCGGTGATTGTGCTTCCAGGATGTCGTCGTTAACGGACTGCAGTCCGCTGCTCCATTGCAGCAGGGTCTCCAGTGCCGGAATCTTTGCGCCGCGCTCGCGCCGGGGTGTTTCTGTCGGGGTGTAAAGTGCGGTGAATGGCTTTGTGAGACGGTCATCTTTACCGATGGTTGCCTGTAACCAGGTACTCTCGGTAAATGCGCAATGTCCCAGGTGCCAGCCTGGCGGGCTGAGGTCCGGGTGATACTGGGTGCGGCTGTCTGCGTCAGTCAGTGTGTCGACGAGGGCAGTGACGAGCGCGCGCGCGCGACGCAATTCGTTTAATAACGACGCGTAACTCACAGCGCCTGCAATGCGGGCGCGTTATCCGGCGTGAGCATCAACAGGTGATGTTCGGGTACGCGCTGCCAGCCGGCATCCGGGTCGAAAGCCTCCGAGGCGACCAGTTGTCCCTGCGGAAACCGCGGATCGGTAGCCGTGAAATACAGGCTGGGTGATTCATGGTTGATCGCATGCCGGCTGGCATACAGCGTCTTGCCGTCCGTCAACAGCAGGTTCAGCAATGATTCATTATCGCCGGTAAGCTCACCGATACGTCTGAACAGCATCCGCAGCGCATCGGCCACCGCGATGTCTTTCTCATTCAGCAGAATCTGCCGGAACAGGGCAAACAGGTACTCCGAATCGGTATTGCCGCAGATATCGGCAGCAACGGCAGGTGAGAGTTGCGCAGTAATTGACGGGCGTACCTGTTCGTGAAAATCACGCACATAGCCATTGTGCACAAACAACCAGCGGTCGTCGTGAAACGGTTGTGTGTTGTAGGCATGCACCGGGTTGCCGATGGTGGCGCTGCGTATTTCGCCGACCCACAACGGGTATTTCATCGAGCCGGCCAGCGAGGCAAGGTTGTGGTCGGACCAGATCGGCATGGCACTGGTGTAGGTGGCCGGGTTGCCTGCGTCGTTAAACCAGCCGAAGCCGTAGCCGTCGGCATTCAGGCGGGCATATTTCAGTTCCTGTGCATTCCAGGATTGCTGGTACAGGCTGTGCGGCGGGTCAATCAGGAACTGCTGCAGGCTGATCGCAGGACCCAGGTAGGCGGCATGTCTGCACATGGTGCTAGCTTAACTCCGAATCGATCAAAGTCGCCAGTTGCCTGGCTGCTCAGGCGGGTTTGCCGAGCAGCAGTTCGAGCAGGGCCTTTTGCGCGTGCAGGCGGTTTTCCGCTTCGTCCCAGACAACGCTTTGACCACCATCAATTACTTCGGCAGTGACTTCCTCGCCACGGTGTGCCGGCAGGCAGTGCATGAACAGGGCATCGCTGGCGGCAACTGCCATGATCGAGGCGTTCACCTGGTAGTCGGCGAATGCCAGTACACGGCGCGCCTGTTCCTCTTCCTGGCCCATGCTGGCCCACACGTCGGTCACGACCAGGTCGGCGCCTTTGGCTGCGTCCATGGCTGAATCCATCAGCACGGCATGGTCGCCGGCGGCATCCAGAATAGCGCTGTCAGGCAGGTAGCCGGCCGGGCAGGCGATGTTCAGCCTGAAATCGTACTGGCGTGCTGCATTGATATAGGAGTGACACATGTTGTTGCCGTCGCCGATCCAGGTAACGGTCTTGCCCTGGATGCTGCCGCGGTGTTCGTAGTAGGTTTGCATGTCTGCCAGCAGCTGGCAGGGATGGTAGCTGTCTGTCAGTGCGTTGATCACCGGCACATCCGAGTACTCGGCAAAGCGTTCGAGTTTCTTGTGTTCGAAGGTCCTGATCATGATGACATCCGCCATGCGTGACAACACGCGCGCACTGTCTTCAATCGGCTCGCCACGACCCAGCTGGGTGTCGCGGGGCGAAAGGAAGATGGCATGTCCGCCGAGTTGTGCCATGCCGGTTTCGAACGACACACGGGTACGCGTGGATGATTTATCGAACACCATCGCCAGCACGCGGTGCCTGAACGGTTCGTAAAGTGTATCTGCCTTGTTCAGTGCCTTGAGTTCGATCGCGCGGCTGACCAGTGTTTTCAGTTCAGCCGGTGACAGGTCAAGCAGCGTCAGAAAGTGCCGTGTTTGCATCGATTCATCCTTCCAGGAAACGGGTGACCAGTTCACTGACCTGCTCGATCAGCATATCCGCCTGCCGGGTTGTCATGATGAGCGGCGGCAACAGGCGAATGACGCGGTCAGCCGTGACATTGATCAGCAGTCCCTGCTCGAGTGCCTGGCCGACCAGTTCGGTGCATGGCCGGTCCAGCTCGATGCCGAGCATCAGGCCTTTACCGCGAATAGCCACGACGCCTGCCATATTGCCCAGGGATTTATTCAGGCCATCCAGCAGGTGTGTACCGATGTGTGCGGCATTTTCAATGAGATTGTCACTGTCCAGCGTTTCCATTACGGCCAGGCCGGCGCGACAGGCCAGCGGGTTGCCGCCGAAGGTTGAACCGTGACTGCCCGGTTGCATTAATTCTGCAGCAACGCCGCTTGCCAGGCAGGCGCCAATCGGCACGCCGTTACCGAGCGACTTGGCCAGTGTCATGACGTCGGGTTTTGCGCCGCTGTGTTGCCAGGCAAACCACTTGCCGGTGCGGCCCATGCCGGTTTGAATTTCATCAAGCATCATCAGCCAGCCGGACGCATCGCAAAGTGCGCGCAGCTCGGTAAGATAATTCTCGTCAGGTATGTTGATGCCGCCTTCACCCTGGATCGGCTCGACCAGCACGGCAACGGCATCACTCTTGTTTTTCGCGATATTGCGCAGTGCTTCAATATCGTTATACGGCGCGCGCAGAAAACCGCGCACCAGCGGTTCAAAACCGGCCTGGATCTTGCGGTTACCGGTGGCGGTCAATGTTGCCAGTGTGCGACCGTGGAAGCTGTGTTCCATGACAATGATCGCCGGGCAGGTTAACCCCCTTGCTGTGACCATACAGGCGCGCGATCTTGATGGCGGCCTCGTTGGCCTCGGCGCCCGAGTTGGCAAAGAACACCCGGTCCATGTCGGCCGCCGCGCACAGGCGATCGGCCAGTTGCGTCTGCAGCCCGATGCCATACAGGTTCGAGGTATGGATGAGTTTGCCGGCCTGGTCCGACACGGCCGCGGTGACGGCGGGGTGTGCATGACCCAGGCCGCAGACGGCGATGCCGCTCAGGGCATCCATGTACTGGCGATTTTCGGTGTCGCGCAGCCAGATACCTTCGCCGTGATCAAAGTGTACCGGTAGTCTGTTGTACGTTGACATAAGGTGGTCTGGCATCTTTCGAGTCTTCCAAAAAGCAAACGGCAGTCCTTGCAGACTGCCGGTTGGTAAAAATTGATTCTATCGCCTGTTGCCCGGAAAGGGCAAACCCGGCTTCAGCCGGGTTTGCCGTGAATCTCAGGCTCAATATGCGCCTGTTTCTGCTGGTGTTATCTCCGGATCAGAATGACCGTGTATCAGAACGGCAGGCCGTGGCCATAGGCGGTCATGCACATCAGCATGGGGATGGACAGCAGCGTGTTGGTGCGCGAGGCCATCAGGGCAACCTTTTTTGCGCCCGGGATTTCATCGGGACTGGCTTCCACCATGCCAAGGATCTTTTTCTGGTTTGGCCAGATCAGCACCCACACGTTGAACAGCATGATGGTGCCCAGCCATGCTCCAATACCCATGACGGATATGTTGCTTGCGAAGGTAAAGCTCTCAAATGTGAATGCCGGGACAAGAATTTTCAAATGCCCCAGTGCTGCAGCGCCAGTCAGCCAGGTGGCGACGGCGCCCCAGCGGAACCACACGAGGGCACGTGGTGCAACGTACTTGTTGATGGCTGCGGCGCCCGGGCCACCGTTGTCGGCCTCGGCCAGTGCCTGTCCGACGGCCGGTACCTGTACGAAGTTGAAGTAGTAGAGCAGGCCGATCCAGACGACGCCGGCAAGTACATGCGCCCAGACAACAATTTCAAGTGCACTGACTCCTGTACCGTCGCTGAGTCCAACAACGATCAGGATGGCAAGGACAAAGCCCGATATGATGGTGCCTGTAATAGACGTTAATGGATTCATGTGAATCGACTCCCTGTAGCCACGGCGGGATGCCGTGCAAATTGTTTGAATAGGTGACTAAATTACTAGGGAATGGGAGGATACGGCAGCAAACCCTATTTTGCAATATGCTGGATAGTTGATTTCTGTCTGCAAAGCATTGGGTTAGAGTAGTTCCCTTATGAGAAATCAAGCACCCTGCAAGAAGGCTGCAACGGCGGCATGATGGATGCCATCGAACTGAGCCTGTTCTCCAGCCGGGTCACCGCTGTTTGTGACGAAATGGGCGCCGTGCTGCGGCGTGCCGCTTTTTCCACCAATATCAAGGACCGGCTGGATTTCTCCTGCGCCGTGTTTGACCCGCAGGGGCGCCTGTGTGCGCAGGCGGCCCACATACCGGTCCATCTCGGCAGCATGGCCTATGCGATGGCCGGCCTGGTGGACAGTGTGGACTGGTCGCCGGGTGACATGGTGATCGTCAACGATCCCTATCTCGGCGGCACGCACTTGCCGGACATAACCCTGATCGCCCCGGTCTTTGCCGGCGACCGGTGTGCGGGCTACGTGGCCAACCGGGCGCATCATGCCGACATTGGCGCGCAGTCGCCGGGTTCAATGCCGGTGTCTCGTACCCTGGCAGAGGAAGGCCTGGTTATTCCGCCGACGCACCTCGTGCGTAATCATGCAACCGTCAGTGATGCCTGGAAACATATAGTCGACCACACCGCCAGTCCGGTGCAGATGAGGGGTGACCTGGCCGCGCAGGTCAGTGCCAACCGTGCCGGTATTGCACGCCTGCAGCAGTTGCTGGAAGACGGCGCTGATGCGTACCTGGCAGGTCTTGAAGCGATCAACGCCTACGGTGCCCGCCTGGCGGAACATGCGCTGTCAGGCATACCGGATGGCGTTTACCGGTTCGAGGATGTCATGGACGATGATGGTATGGGTAATACGGATATTCGCATCGTGGTGGAATTGCGGGTGCGGCAGGCGCACGTTGAAATCGATTTCACGGGTACGGCAGAGCAGGTCGAAGGCAATATCAATTGTCCGCTATCGGTTGCGGCGGCTGCCGTGTTCTATGTATTTCGCTGCCTGATGCCGTCGTACACGCCCGCCTGTGACGGCAGTTTCAGAACATTGCATATCCATGCACCGCGCGGCTGCCTGGTGAACGCGAACCGGCCAGCCGCGGTTGCGGCCGGCAATGTCGAAACCAGCAGCCGGATCGTCGATGTGATCATGGGGGCGCTTGCGCAGGCAATACCCGAACAAATACCGGCGGCCAGCCAGGGGACGATGAACAATATCGCCATGGGTGCGCGCACGGCAGATCTGATCTGGGACTATTATGAAACCCTTGGCGGCGGCACCGGTGGCAGCTGTCGGTTCGCCGGTCTCGACGCGGTCCAGTCACACATGACCAATACGCTCAATACGCCGATCGAGGTGCTGGAAATGGCTTACCCGTTGCGTGTGCGGCGCTATGCCGTGCGTACCGGCTCTGGCGGTGCTGGCCGGCATGCGGGCGGCGACGGCATGGTGCGGGAATACGAGTTCCTCGCACCGGCAAACATTACGCTGTTGTCCGAGCGCCGACAGCATGCACCCTGGGGGCTGGCCGGGGGTGCGGCAGGTGAATGTGGTGAGAATAAACTGAACGGTAAACGTCTCCCCGGCAAGGTTAACCGGCGCGTCGATACTGGCGATCGTCTGTCTGTTTATACACCCGGTGGCGGTGGCTGGGGCAGTAGCAGGCTATGATGTTTTGTCATGGCGGGTGCGGTCGTGACGCAGTAATTGGCTGCGCCCGTTTAATGAAGCTGCATGGCGGTGCTCGCAGGGTTGTTGGCGGCGAGGAAGCCGAGTGTTACCCGGAAGAAGGCTGTTCAATGGAGTGTTTCTCGCCGCAACCTAAAAGAGTATCCCCTCTCCCTCCGGGAGAGGGCCAGGGAGAGGGAATAGAACATCAAACAGTTATTATGTTTGATCCCCTCTCCCCAGCCCTCCCCCTTGGGGGGAGGGAGATGGGATACTCTTTTAGGTTGCGGCGATTGGCTTCATATCTGATATATGCATCAAGCTTGTGTATGGGTATTCATTCACCATGATAAATGCATTACCAATTTGGTTTCACGGGGCAGCAGTGATGCCACGAAAACTCGGGCAATACAGGAAACACTATGTGCGGTATATGCGGTGAATTGAGGTTCGACGGGCGACCACCTGATCCGGCAGTTGTCCAGGTCATGACGGACCGGCTTGCACGGCGTGGGCCGGATGGTGACGGGCGATACCTGTCCGGGCCGGTTGCGCTCGGTCACCGGCGGCTTGCGGTTATTGACCTGTCAGAGCGTGCCGCCCAACCCATGGTGGATGACGCAGCCGGACTCGCGCTGGTTTTCAACGGGACGATTTACAACTTCCCGGAACTGCGCAAGGAGTTGCAGGCGCGGGGGCACGTGTTTAACTCGTCCGGCGACACCGAGGTCATACTCCGGGCGTATGCCGAGTGGGGCGAGGCATGTACCGAGCGACTCCAGGGTGTGTTCGCGTTCGCGATCTGGGACAGTAACCGGCAGCAACTGTTTCTGGCGCGCGACCGTTTCGGTATCAAGCCGCTTTATTACAGTATTACGCGCGAGGCTATTCGTTTTGCCTCGACCAGCCAGGCGTTGCTGGCTGCGGGTGATGTCGATACCAGCATTGATCCGGTTGGTCTGCATCGACATTTCACCCTGCATGCCGTGGTGCCGGCGCCGCGTACCCTGCTGCGCGGGCTGCGCAAGCTGGCGCCTGGTCACAGCCTGGTTGTGCAGGCGAACAGGCGCAGGACGTTAACGCGTTACTGGCAACTGGATGCGCTGACATGCACGGATAACCTGAATGAATGGGAATGGATAGAAGCCACGCACGATGCACTGCGGCGGGCCGTTGAACGCCGGCGCGTGATTGCCGACGTGCCGGTCGGCATCCTGCTGTCCGGTGGCCTGGATTCGAGCCTGCTGGTTGCATTGCTGGCGGAAGCCGGCTGCAGTGACCTGCTGACGTTCTCGGTCGGCTTCGAGGACGAGCCGGAAGAGAAAGGTAACGAGTTCGAATACTCGGACCTTGTTGCCGAACTCTATGACACGCGTCACCGGCGTATTCATATACCGAACTCCGAGGTGCTGTCACGCTTGCCGGAAGCGGTTGACGAAATGTCCGAGCCAATGGTCGGCCAGGATACCGTCGCCTTTTACCTGCTGGGCGAACGTGTATCACAGGAGGTGAAGGTCGTGCAGAGCGGGCAGGGTGCCGACGAGGTGTTTGCCGGCTATTTCTGGTACCAGCAAATGCAGGCCGCGCATGGCGGGGATATCGAACGTTTCCAGCCATTGTATTTTGACCGGTCACATGACGAAATGCATGCGACCCTGTCGAAGCAATACCAGGGGCCGGACTATTCGACGCCCATGGTGGCGGAGGGGCTTGCGGCCTCTCACGGCAAACGGTTCCTGAACCGGGTGCTCGCCTACGATGTCACGACGCTGATCGTCGATGACCCGGTCAAGCGTGTCGACAACATGACCATGGCCTGGGGCCTGGAGGCGCGCGTGCCGTTCCTTGACCAGGAACTGGTCGAGCTGGTTACCTGCATGCCACCCGAGATCAAGCTGAAATCCGGTGGCAAACATCCCCTGAAGGTGATTGCCCGCGACCTGCTCCCGGACATGGTTATTGACCGTCCCAAGGGGTATTTCCCGGTGCCATCGCTGAAATATATTCGTGGCCGCACGCTTGATTTTATGCGCGGCGTACTCGATTCACAGGCCTGCAGGGAGCGTGGCCTGTACCAGCGTAATTATGTAAATGCACTGCTGAAAAATCCCGAACAGTCGCATACCCCGTTGCTCGGCAGCAAGCTGTGGCACCTAACCCTGCTGGAATTCTGGTTACAGAGAAATGTGGATATATCCCCCTGATGGGGAGTATTTACAAGCTCTAATCCCGAGTTAAACTGTCAGGTATTCAGAAAACATATTCTTGATTTGAAGTGAGGTAACAGGTAATGGATGTTATGGATCGGATTGACGAAGCAGTAAAAAACAACCCGGTAGTAATCTTTATGAAGGGTACGCCGCAGTTGCCGCAGTGCGGGTATTCCAGCCGGACCGCGCAGGCGCTGGCGGCCTGTGGCAAGGATTTCACGCATGTGAATGTCTTTGCTGACCCCGAGGTGTATGAAAACCTGCCGCGTTACGCCAACTGGCCAACGTTCCCGCAGGTCTACATTAACGGTGAGCTTGTCGGCGGATGTGATATCACGCTGGACCTGTACCAGAAAGGCGAGTTGCAGAAGATGGTGTCAGCCGCAGTGGACGGTACAGCGGAATAAAGCAAAGAAATACCTGTAGGAGCGCCTTGCAGGCGCGATCTGATTTCCGGAATACAATCGCGCCTGCAAGGCGCTCCTACAGCTTTTTTATCAGCTGGCTTCCAGCTTGAGCAATTCCTCGATGATATCCAGCATCAGCTTCTGACCCTTGTCGGTCATTTTCTCGGTGAGTTTGTCGGCGTCGCGTTCGCCTTCGATCAGCGGCCTGATGCGACCGGACAGGATGCCCATGTCACCGCCGGCCGCGAGCATTTGCTTCGCCATATTGGCAATAATCTGCAGGGCCTGTGTGTTGCCATTGCGCGCGGCATGCACGAGACCGGCAATGCCGGGTGCCGCCATGGACGAATCAATGTCTGTTTCCAGGGCTGGCAGGGTGTTGGGATCCTGCAGGCCTTTCAGGATGGAATCGACAATAAGGCTGTCTTCATTGTCCAGTCCTGCCAGCACCGACTCGTCCCGATTACCCGAAATGATGTTGCGAATAGCATTCACCAGCGATTTCCAGTCGTTTTGCTCAGCCTGTTGCAGGACCTGCTCGATATCGGGAACGGAGCCGGGGTTCTCGCAGTGCATGACGACCCGGTGAATCAGGCCGGCGTGTGACTGGAGAACTTGTTCTTTAAGATCGGGTGCTTCGGGCATGGTTTTTTACCTTCTTGTAACAGGGATGGTTAGGCCGGGTCGAGGTTTTGCAGGGTGAATTCATTCCAGCGATTGATAATAGTACAAAACAATTCGGCTGTTTGCTCGGTATCATAAATTGCCGAGTGCGCTTTTTCACTGTCCCACGGGAATCCGGCTGCCTCAACGGCACGGGCCAGCACTGTCTGGCCGTAGGCCATACCCGCCAGCGACACGGTATCGAAGGTGCTGAACGGGTGAAACGGGTTGCGCTTGATGCCGGTCCGGTTGACGGCGGCATTCAGGAAAGAAAGATCAAATGATGCGTTGTGCCCGACCAGTACAGCGCGTTTGCAACCGGTATCGCGGATCATTTGCCGGATAGGTTTGAATATTGAATCAAGCGCCTCGCGTTCCGGCTTGGCCATGCGGAACGGGTTATACGGATCGATGCCGGTAAAATCCAGTGACTCCTGGTCGAGGTTGGCGCCGGGAAACGGCTCGACATGCGCTGCGAATGTCTCGCAACGGCTCAGCCTGCCCTGTTCGTCCATATCGAGGGTGACGGCGGCGATTTCCAGCATGGCATCGCGTTTGGCGTTGAAGCCGGCGGTCTCTATATCGACGACCACGGGCAGGAAGCCACGAAAGCGTGTTGCTATAGGCGCTTTATCGTCATTTGATAGCATGGTTGCAGGATACCGAATCGGCATCGTGATTTCGATACATATATGAATTTTGAGGAATATTTACTACAGGGAGCACGGCGTCATCGCTGTTCTGCCCGGACAGGCAAGGCCGCAGGCCGTCATCCGGATGTGTGCGACAGCATTCCCGAACCCCGCTGCAATACGTAGTGATTTAATCAGAAGTTAATTAAATAATTCTGCGGTTCCCTGGCAGGTTGTTCCGTTAATGATCGGCTAACCCTGGAGAGGGTGGGCAAGACGTGCCCGCAGAATGATTTGTCAGGTCCTGATTTGCCAGTGCAATGTCTCGCCCGCATGCATCGGGATGACTGTCGAGTTTCCCAGCGGGTAGCTGTCCGGTAACTGCCAGTCACTTTTTTCCAGTGTAATGGTGTCGGTGTTGCGTGGCAGGTCGTAGAAGTCGGCGCCGAACTGGCTGGCGAAACCTTCCAGCTTGTCGAGTGCGCCGGCGGTTTCGAATGCCTGTGCGTACAGTTCCAGGGCGGCGTGGGCCGTGTAGATGCCGGCACAGCCGCATGCGGTTTCCTTGCGTTCGCGTGCATGCGGTGCGCTGTCTGTGCCAAGGAAGAATTTGCGGTTGCCGCTGGTGGCGGCCCTGACCAGGGTGGCGCGGTGCTGTTCCCGCTTCAGCACCGGCAGGCAGTAGTGATGTGGCCGTATGCCACCGTTAAACATATCGTTGCGGTTCATTAACAGGTGATGTGCCGTGATAGTGGCAGCAACCGTGTCCGGCGTGGACTCGACGAAGTTGACACCGTCCTCTGTGGTGACATGTTCCAGTACCAGCTTCAGTGCCGGGAACCGTTCAATCAGTGGCCGCAGGTGACGTTCGATAAAGACTGCTTCGCGATCGAAAACATCCACGTCACCATCGGTGACCTCGGCGTGTACCAGCAGGGGCAGCCCGGTTTCCTGCATGGCGGCAAGCGCGGCGTGCGTTTTCGCAATATCCGTCACGCCTGCGTCCGAGTGTGTTGTGGCGCCCGCGGGGTAGAGTTTGACGGCATGCACATGTTCGCTGTTGGCCGCCTGCATGATTTCATCCGGCGGTGTGTTGTCCGTCAGGTAGAGCGTCATCAACGGGTTAAATGCAGTCTCTACCGGCAGCACGGCAAGAATGCGCTGCCGGTATGCCAGTGCCTGTGCAACGGTGGTAACCGGCGGCTGCAGGTTCGGCATGATGATGGCGCGTCCGAATTGCGCCGCGGTATGCGGGACCACGCCAGCCAGCGCGTCACCGTCACGGACGTGCAGGTGCCAGTCGTCAGGTCGTGCGAGTGTCAGTTCCATGTGCCATCCAGGAAATGCTGCTCTGCAAGCAGGTTGAGGGTGAAGCGCACGCCGAAGCCGGTGGTATCGGTCGGCACGTGGCCCAGTCCACCCTTGTGATTACTGGCGGCAAGATCGACATGTACCCAGTTGATTTTGTCATCGACGAAGCGCTTGAGAAAGCGGGCGGCGAGGATGTGGTCGGCATCACCTTCGAGTGTGCACTGGAGTGTGTCGGCAACAGGGGATTCGAGTGACTCGTCAAAGTCCTCGTCCAGCGGGAACGGCCACACGCGTTCACCGCTATTGCTGCCAGCCTCGATCAGGGTTTCATTCAGTTTGCTGCGGTTGGTGAAAACCCCGCTGTAACGCGACGACAGTGAATAGATGCAGGCGCCGGTGAGCGTCGCATAGTCGATCAGCGCGTGCGGCTTTTCGCGGCTGGCCAGTACCAGTGTGTCTGCCAGTACCATGCGACCCTCGGCATCCGTGTGCTTGACCTCGATCGTGGTGCCGTTGCAGGCCGTGACCACGTCGTTGGGTTTGTAGGCCTTGCTGCCGATGTGATTTTCGGCCAGCGCGAGCCAGCAGTCGATGGCGTAATCTACCCCGATGCGTGACAGTGACAGCAGGGTGCCGAGCGCGACCGCGCTGCCCTGCATGTCCTCGTGCATGCCGTTCATGTATTTCGCCGGCTTGACGTTGACGCCGCCGGTATCGAAGCAGATACCCTTGCCGACCAGCGCAAGCTTCTTGCCGGCGCGACCTTTCGGCCGGTAACGCAGGTGGACGATACCGGCGTCATGCACCGGGCTGCCCTGCACGACGGCAAGGAAAGCACCGGCTTTTTTGCGGGCGAGCGCCTTGCGGTCGAGAAACTGCATGGTCCAGCCTTCCTGCTTCGCCAGCTGGCTGACCAGTTTCCGGTAGTGACCGGGCGTCAACTCATTCGGTGGTAATGCCGCCAGCCAGCGTGCGAGGTGATTGCCCATGATTTCTGCGCGCAGTGGCTTCCAGGTTGATTTTCTTCGCCAGGCCATAAATGTTGACGCGTTTCAGTGCAACATCCGGTGCCGGTTTGGATTTGAAATCGGGCATGGGGCAGGCCGCGGTCAGCAGGGCGGCGAGCATGTTTTCTGTAATACGCTCGCCAGTCTCCGTGTCGAAGCCGGCTACCTGCAGGCAGACACTTTGCGGGTCGATCGTCCGCAGCTCGGCCGCCAGCTTGCGCGCCAGCGTCAGGCACGCGAATGTGCTGGTGTCGGGTTTGATTGTTTGCAGCAGCACGCGTGTGCCGTTCTTGTTCGGCAGGTCCAGTGTGATCCGGCTGCAGGTCTTGTCCGACCGCAGGCGGCGTTGAAAACGTGTCCGTATGACCTCGCCATAGGGCAGGCGGTCCCATACATCTTTGCCCGGCCTGGCGGGTATCAGCATGATGGCGGCGGGCTGACTGTCCAGTTGCTTCTCTGTAGCGTCTTTTGCCTGTTGATTTATATTAATATTTTCGATGTATGTGTAGGGAATCTGCATGCTTTTTGCCTTGACCTGTTAACGCAAAACACAGATGATATCGCGCTTGCCGTGTTACGGATACCGTTGTTTCCTCGGGAAATCAGAGGGATGGGGTATGCTACGGTACCTGTTTCAGCCCGGTGGCCATTTAATTGCGACGGTTGCCGGAGAAACGCCGACTTTCCATCACATTCAGATACCTGCGACATGAAAGACGCTGATAAAAAACGCCTGTTACGCGAGATGCTGTTTGCCCGTCGTTTCGAAGAGCGCTGTTACGAGGCTTACGTCGAACGCAACATTGGCGGCTTTTTGCATCTCTATCCCGGCGAAGAAGCCTGCGCACATGGCGTTCTCGAGGCTGCCCGTGTCGGCCATGACTACGTCATCACCAGTTACCGCGATCATGTCCACGCCATCAAGTCGGGCTCGGACCCGCGCAGGGTGATGGCCGAGCTGTTCGCCAGGGAAACCGGTGTCAGCAAGGGGCGCGGCGGGTCCATGCATATTTTCGATGTGCAGCATCGTTTTATGGGGGGCTATGCGCTGGTTGGCGGCCCATTCCCGCTGGCTGCGGGTATTGCCAAGGGCATCCAGTTGCAGGGCGGCGACGAGATCTGTATCTGTTTTCTCGGTGATGCGGCCAACAACCAGGGGACGTTTCACGAGTCGCTGAACATGGCGGCACTGTGGAAGCTGCCGGTGTTCTACGTGTGTGAAAACAACCTGTACGGCATCGGTACCCGCATCGATCGTTCGACCGCGGTGGTCGACCAGTACAAGCGCGTGTCCGCCTATAATATTCCCTCGGCCCAGGTTGACGGCCAGGATGTTGAACTCGTGCACAAGGCGGCGACGAAGGCGATCAAGCATGTCCGCTCCGGCAATGGGCCGTATTTCCTGGAGCTGATGACCTATCGCTACCGCGGCCATTCCATGTCCGATTCCAATGCCTACCGTGCCAAGACCGAGGAGCGTATGTGGAGTACGCGTGACCCGATCATTATGTGGCGTGATCGACTGATCGAGGCCGGCAAGCTGACGCTTGAGGAATACAAGGAAATGGATACCGAAATCCTTGACGAGATCGAGGATGAAGTGATTCGTTTTGCCAGCGAGTCGCCCGAGCCGCACGTGGCGGAAGTTGAAAAATATGTACTCGCCGAGGGTGATCCCTGGGTGAACGGCGGAGACTGAGCATGGCCGATATAATGATGTGGGAAGCGATTCTGCGTGCGCATGACGAGGAACTTGCGAACGACCCGCTGGTGATCGCCATGGGCGAGGATATCGGTGTCGTTGGCGGTACCTACAAGGCTACCCTGGGTCTCTACGAAAAGTACGGCGAGAAACGTATCATCGATACGCCGATTTCCGAGAACGGCTATACCGGTCTCGGTATCGGTGCATCGTTTATCGGCGTACGTCCCGATTATCGAAATCATGTCGGTCAACTTCTCCTGGCTGGCGATGGACCAGATGTTTAATACCGCGGCCAAGGTGCGCTACATGTCGGGCGGTCAGCTGGAAGCACCAATCGTTGTACGCTCACCCGGCGGAACCGCGCACCAGCTCGGCTCGCAACACTCGGCCCGCATGGAAAAGGTATATATGGGCATTGCCGGTCTGCGCGTGGTGACGCCGTCGAACCCGCGCCAGGCATATGGCCTGCTGAAGTCGGCCGTGCGTTGTAACGATCCCGTGTTCATAAATGAGCATGAGCTCATGTACAACATGACGGGTGATGTGCCGGAAGATGAATACTTCCATCCGCTCATCGGGTCCGAGGTCGCACGGGAAGGACGTGACATTACACTGTTCGGCTACAACATCTCCGTTCACTGGTGTTTGCAGGCGGCCGAGCTGCTGTCACAGCATCATGGTATCGAGGCCGAGGTCATTGACCTGTATGCACTGAGTCCACTGGACCGCGAGGGTATCCGCAACTCGGTCAGCAAAACCCACCGGGCGGTGATCGTCGAAGAGGCGGAGCCGGCCGTGGGTGTCGGTGCGGAGGTGATGGCGATTATCAACGAGGAATGTTTCTACGAGCTGGATGCCGCACCGGTGCGGGTTTCCGCGCTAAACGTGCCGATCCCGTACAACCATACGCTGGAAAAAGCCGCGTTACCGGATGCCAGTGACGTTGTTGAAGCGGTGAGAAAGATATTTGGAGTTTAATTTTTCTCGCGCAAAGGCGCAAAGGCGCAAAGTATTAATTAATGTCTGGTGCTTTGTACTCCAGCTGCAGTTGCAGAATGAATGAAGCAAATAGATTTTCCGTATTTCATTATTATTAATTATTTCTTGGCGCCTTTGCGACTTGGCGCGAGTAGATTTTGAGGACAGGCACTAAATGGCTGACCCCTATGTAATCAAAATGCCCCAGCTTTCCGACACCATGACCGAGGGTGTCATCGTCAGCTGGGAAAAGAATATCGGCGATGCCGTCAAGCGCGGCGACATCGTGGCCACGGTCGAGACCGACAAGGCGGTCATGGACGTGGAAGTATTCCGCGACGGCTTCCTGTCCGGGCCGCTGGCGCCGGTCGATGCCGTGGTGCCGGTCACGCATGCTATCGCTTACCTGGTGGAATCGGAATCCGACGTCGATGCCAGCGAGGCTGCGCCCGTCGTGGCCGAAACGGCGCCTGTGGCAGCCGCGCAGTCCGCGCCGCCGGCCACTGCCGGTACGCGCAGTGCCACGGGCGGTGCTGCTGCGCCGCGTCCGCAGGGGCCGCAGTCCGGCAAGGCCTCGCCGCTGGCGCGCAGGCTTGCCGCGGAGCAGGGCGTCGATATCGACCGCCTGTCCGGCTCGGGTCCGGGGGGCGTGATCACGGCCGCTGATATCACGCATGCGCCGGCACCGTTCGAGCTGGCCGTACCCGGCGATGGCCGGCCGATGAAATCGATGGAGAAAGCGATTTCGCGCGCCATGGCATCTTCGATTTCCATGCCGACCTTCAGGGTCACCTCGCATATCCGCCTGGAAATGCTGATGGCATCGCGCCAAGTCGGCCGGCGTGTCCGTGACCGTCGCCGTGGCGAAGGCCTGCGCACTGGCTATCACGAAACATCCGAAGATCAACTGGTGTTACCAGCCGGATGACAAGCTGATCGAGCGCACGCAGGTGGATATCGGTATGGCGGTTGCCGCCGATGACGGCGGCCTGGTTGTGCCGATCCTGCGCAACAGCGAATCGCGTGAACTGGCGGAACTGAACACGGACTGGAAAGACCTCGTGGCGCGTGCCCGTACGCGTCACCTCAATCCGGAAGAGTTCACCGGTGCAACCTTTCAGATATCGAACATGGGGATGTTCGATGTCAGCTATTTCGATGCGATTGCCACGCCCGGGCTGGCCGCGATCCTCGCCATATCCTCGAACACGGAAAAGGGTAGCGCCTTTACCATCACGGCCGATCATCGCGTCATTAATGGTGCCGATGTCGCGCTGTTTCTGAAAACGCTGAAGACATTTATCGAGCAACCCGCAGACTGGATGGGACCGGGTGGCCCCGCGATACCTGAAGGCGACTGGGATTACGATGTGGTGGTTATCGGTGGTGGTCCGGGTGGCGAGGACTGCGCGCGCGACCTGGTGGCGCACAAGCTGAAGGTGGCGGTAATCAACGACTCACCGTTCCCCGGTGGCGAGTGCCTGTGGCGTGGCTGTATACCCTCCAAGGCCTGGCGCGCCGCGGCCGACCGGATACGTGATCGCGCCGAGGATGCAAAGCTCGGCGTGACCGGAACAACACGCGCAAAACTGGTGTGGGAAGACCTGGAAGCACATCGACGCAATGTACTTGAAACACGTGGTGAAATGGCGCTCAAGACTGACAAGGGTGTGCGTATCGACTACATCCAGGGTTTTGGCGAACTGGTCGATGCGCACACGCTGGCTGTGCATACCTCGACCAACCAGTCTGATCCGCATGCACGGGCAGCTTTGCCGTCCGGTAAACCGGACAGGACCATCAGTTTTGGTTGTGCCGTCATTGCCACGGGTGCACCGCCGTTTGTGCCACCGATTCCCGGCGCACAGGAAGGCCTCGACAGCGGTGGCGTCCTCACCTCTGACACCGTGTGGGCGCTGGAATCGCCACCGAAGAAGCTTGCCGTCATCGGCGGCGGCGCAATTGGTGTGGAGATGGCGCAGATTTTCCAGGACTTCGGCGCGAAGGTGACGCTGCTGGAAGCGCAGGAACGTATCCTCGCCGAAGTGGAGCCTGAAATTGCGAAGACACTGTCGGGCATACTCAACGATGAACCGCGACTGGTCGTGCATACATCTGCCGCCGTTAACCAGCTATCCGGTACGCCGGGTGCGATGAAGGTTGCGTATACCGATGCGGATGGCAAGAAGCGTTCACTCACTGTGGATTACGTCATCATGGCGACCGGCAAACGGCCGGTACTGGATGGTCTCGGTCTGGATAAGGCCGGTGTTGCCAGTGAACGCAGTATCGTCACTGCCGACAGTCGCTGCCGTACCAGCGTGCCGAATATCTTTGCCGTTGGCGACGTGGTCGGCGGATTGATGCTGGCGCATACGGCTGCCCAGCAGGGCCGGGTCACGGCTGCCACGATCGTCGGTGAGAACATGCAATACGACCAGGACAAGGATTGCGGTGTGATCTTCTCGCGCCCACAGGCGGCGTTTGTCGGGCTGTCAGTGGAGCAGGCCAAAGCGAAGGGAATCGACGCAGCCGAGATCAAGGTGCCAATGAGCATCGATGCCAAGGCGATGATCAATCACGAAACGCATGGCTTGATCAAGATCGTGGCGGACAAGGCCACGCAACGTGTAATCGGCGTACACTTCCTTGCGGACCATGCGGATACACTGATTGGCGAAGCGGTCATGATGGTGTCGGCCGGGTTGACACTGGCGCAGGTTGGCGAGGCAATTCACCCGCATCCGACGCAAACCGAGCTGTTCGGTGACATGGCCAGGCGCCTGTCGGCACGCCTGAACAGGTCGAGGAAGAAAGCGAAGGCCTGATTGTTGGTTTGACGCTACTTCACCGCAAAGGCGCAAAGAAGCTTAATTGCTGCAAACAACCGTTCCCTCTCCCCCCGGGAGAGGGGCAGGGAGAGGGGATCACCATTAAACCTGTTCAATCAGCTTCCCTCTCCCCAACCCTTCACCCTTGGGGGGAGGGGGCGATTGTGTCAGGGCAATCGGTTTTCTTTGCGTCCTTCGCGCCTTTGCGGTGAATTACAGGTGTTGAGATTTATATACGAAATATCATTCACAAGCAGGACTAGACGATGTCAGAAGTAAAGAAAGTGGTACTGGCCTATTCCGGCGGTCTCGATACGTCGGTCATCCTTAAATGGCTGGAAGAAACGTACGACTGCGAAGTGGTCACGTTTACCGCCGATGTCGGGCAGGGCGAGGAGATCGAGCCGGCGCGCGAGAAGGCGCAGGCGATGGGCGTGAAGGAAATCTTCATCGAGGACCTCACCGAGGAGTTCGCGCGTGACTACGTGTTTCCGATGTTCCGCGCCAATACCATTTACGAGGGCGAGTACCTGCTGGGCACGTCGATTGCGCGTCCGTTGATCGCGAAACGACTGGTCGAGATTGCCCGGGAAACCGGCGCGGATGCCATTGCGCACGGTGCGACCGGCAAGGGCAATGACCAGGTGCGTTTTGAACTGGGTGCCTACGCGCTTAACCCGGACATAAAAATCATCGCGCCGTGGCGTGAATGGGACCTGACCTCGCGCGAGACGCTGATGGCCTATGCGGAGAAGCGTGGCATCCCGGTGGAAATGAAGCAGGGCAAGAAGTCACCGTATTCCATGGACGCCAACTCGCTGCACATTTCCTACGAAGGCGGCATCCTTGAAGACCCGTGGGCGGAACCGGAGGAGGACATGTGGCTGTGGACGGTCTCGCCCGAAGCGGCGCCGGACAAGCCCACCTATGTCGAGATCACATTCGAACGCGGCGACCCGGTTGCACTCGACGGTAACCGACTGCACCGGCCGATATCATGAAGACGCTGAACAGTCTTGGCGGCAGTAACGGCATCGGTCGTTCGGATATCGTCGAGAACCGCTACGTTGGTATGAAATCCCGCGGCTGCTATGAAACACCGGCCGGCACCATCCTGCTGAAGGCGCACCGCGCGATGGAGTCATTGACGCTGGATCGAGAGGTGGCGCATATGAAGGATGAACTGATGCCGCGCTATGCCTCGATGGTCTATAACGGTTACTGGTGGAGCCCGGAAAGACGCCTGCTGCAGCAGTTGATTGATGCATCCCAGGAACATGTCAACGGCAAGGTGCGGCTGAAACTCTACAAGGGCAACGTGACACTGGTTGGCAGACAGTCGGATTCCGACAGTCTGTTTGACGAACGCATTGCGACCTTTGAAGAGGATGAGGGCGCCTATGACCAGAAGGATGCGGAGGGCTTCATTCGCCTGAATGCGCTGCGCATGCGCATCGAGGCACGTCTGAAGCGCAAGGGCTAGCAGTCGTCACCCCGGGGAGCATTCCTGCTGCCGGGCTGACGGCTGCAGGAGTCGCGCAACAACTGCCAGCGGGCTTGCCTGCCGGTCCTAGCTGTACAGCAACTCCGACCAGCGTCCCTGTTCCATCATTTCCTCGCGTGTCCAGCGCCAGCGTGCCGTGGAACCGGCCACGCCGGTCATGGCGCGGTAAAAATCCTCTGCGGTCTTCGGCAGGCCGGCGATATAAACATGGGTCCTGGGGTCCTGCATCAGGTCCCAGATGGCAGCGGCATTGTTTTCCAGCACCTCGCTGAGTCCGGTATCTTCCCGGTCCATCCATGGCCGCTTGCTGAGACCCTCGAAGGCCTCAAAGGAATCGCGGTCGTAGTAGTTGGACAGGTCATCCTTGAGGTCATTGCGATACAGCGTCTCGGTACCGGTGCGTGCACCGTAGAACAGTCGTACCTGGCCCTGCCAGTGCGGTTGCTTTTCGTAGATGTGCTGGATGAAGGCCCGAAACGGCGCGATGCCGGTGCCGGTGCCGATCATCAGCAGGTTGGTCGCGGGGTCTTCCGGAATGCGGAAGGCATCCCCGTAGGGACCGGTGAAGTTAATACGGTCACCGGGCCTGGCATCACAGAGGAAGCTGGAGGCCAACCCGGGGTATTCCTCGCCACTGACCTCGTCTATGTAGAAGCAGCGCCGCACACACAGCTCGATCTCGACTTCGCCACCCTCGCTCTGCCGCGGTGTATTGGCGATGGTGTAGAGGCGGAAGTGCTGCTCCTTGCCAAATGCCTGCGCACCGGGCACGGTAATGCCGATGTTCTGACCCTCGCGATAGTTGAAGTCAGGGTGAGAAACGCTCAGCAGGATGCTGCGCACCTCCGGGGCGTCTTTTGACGTGATGCGGTGGCTTTCTATTACCAGCGCCTCGCTTGTGCGACTGGTGTCGTAGTCACTTAGCCGGGTCATGTTGCTATTCTCCATGCGGTAGTGAGTGTCATTGTTCGTTGCGCCGTGTGCACTGGCCGCCGCAGCAGTTGCAGCCCGCGCCGCAGCCCTCGCCATCCTCGCGCGCCGGGCCGAATTCCGGGTGCCGCTCGGCAAATTCGCGTGCGCCCTGTTGTACAGCAATCCAGCCGAGCAGCACCAGCAGTATCACGCCCGCGGCGATCAGCATATCAAGCATGCTGACCTCCCAGCCCGGCAAAGCCCATGAAGGCCAGCGACAGCAGTCCGGCGAGCATCAGCGTCATCGCTGCGCCCTGGCTGACGTCCGGTACGCGCGACAGTTCCACTCGTTCGCGCAGTCCGGCCATCAGCATCAGCGCGAGTGTAAAGCCGACGCCGGCACCCAGGCTGAAGGCGAGACATTGCAGGAAGCTGTACTCGCGGAAGGTTTGAAACAGGGCGACACCGAGGATGGCACAGTTGGTGGTAATCAGCGGCAGGAAGATACCCAGCGCACGGAACAGCGCCGGGCTGAATTTCTTCATAGTCATTTCCACCAGTTGCACGGCGGAGGCGATGACCGCGATAAAGCAGATCAGCCGCAGGAACTCGATCTCGAAGCGGGTCAGCAGCCAGTTAATACCGTAGGCGCTGATCGAGCTGACCAGCATGACAAAGATCACGGCAAGCCCCATGTTCCATGCAGTCGCTCGCTTGGCCGAAACGCCGAGGAACGGACAGATGCCGAGGAACAGCGCGAGCACGAAGTTGTTGATTACCGCGGCATTCAGAAAGATGAAACCCAGTGATTCACCGGACATCGGCTGTCACCTCCGCATGTTCCGTCAGGCGCCGCTCGCGCCGCTGCCGGTACCACGCAAACACCAGCAGCCAGGCGCCGAGTACGAAGAATCCGCCTGGTGGCAGGATCATGACCACCCAGGGCTGGAAGTTGTCGGAAAACAGTTGCACACCGAACAGGCTGCCGGCGCCGAGGATTTCACGCACCGCGCCGAGGCAGAGCAGTGCGATGGTAAACCCGACACCCATGCCCAGGCCATTGACCAGGGTGGCGCCCAGTCGCTGTTTCGAGGCATAGGCCTCGGCCCGTCCGAGAATCATGCAGTTGACCACGATGAGCTGGATAAATGCGCCAAGTGCGTTGTACAGGTCCAGGCTGATGGCCTGGATGGCATAGTCCACCATGGTGACGAAGGTAGCGATGATAATGATGTAGGTGGCGATGCGGACCTGTTTCGGAATCTGTTTGCGCAGCAACGACACCAGGCTGCTGGAGCACAGCAGCACAAAGGTCGTCGCCAGCCCCATCGCCAGGGCATTGATGGCGGAGTTGGTCACCGCGAGCACCGGGCACATGCCCAGCAGCATGACGAACACCGGGTTCTCCTGCCACAGCCCGCGCAGGAAGGTGTCTGCCGTTACCGTCTCGTGTTTTGCGGGCAGGCTCATGGCGCGGTCCCTGCGGGTTTCTGTAATACATGAAGGTGGCGAATGATCACGGGCGCGGCCTGTTGTGCGCTGTCGTTGAGCATGCGCGCGACGGCCTTGGACGAGATGGTTGCACCGGAGATGGCATCGATCTGCCAGGGTTCGGTCTTGCTGCCGCTCTTGACGCTGACGATAGCATGGGCCAAGCCGTTGCCAGTGGCATCCACCCGGGCATCCAGTGCCGCGAAATTCTGCAGAAAGTCGGGGTCTTTGGCGATCTTGTCGCCGATCCCCGGCGTCTCCGCCATCTTCAGGACCTGTATACCGCGAATGCATTCGCAGGCGGGATCGTAACTGTAGAGGATGCGGATCACGTCCTGGTAGCCCTGCGCGGCCGTCTCCAGCGCAACACCGGCAAGCCGGTCTTGTGCGTCATAGCCGGCATACAGATGCATACCCTGGTCCGGTACTGTTTCACCGAGCGGCTCCATGCCGGTCGCAGTGAGCAGGTAGTCGCGGCGTGTGACCGCGCCCGGTATCACCTTGAACAGCGCACGCTCGATGGCGATGCGCTTGTTTTCCTCGATCAGCGGCAGGCTGAGGTGATGGGCCAGCACAACCAGGAAACCTGATAGCGCGGCCACCAGCCCCAGGGTGCGCAGCATCGGGACGGTGAGTGTGGCCGGAATGGCCTGTGGTGTTGCGGGCTGGTTCATGACTTTACCCCGCGACGGGCGCCGCCGAAGACCCGCGGCTGGGAGATGGTGGCGATCAGCGGCGAGAGCGCGTTGCCCAGCAGGATGGCGTACATGACCCCCTCGGTCAGTCCGCCGAACAGCCGAATGACCACGGTCAGCGCACCGATAAACAGGCTGTAGATCCATACACCCAGCGGCGTCACCGGCGAGGCCACCATGTCGCTGGCCATGAACACGGCACCCAGCATGAGGCCGCCGGACAATAGTACGAACAGCGGCGACGGGTATTGCTGCGCGTCCATTAGCCAGAAGGGCAGGCTGGTCAGCACGGCGCCCAGCAGCACTCCGGTCGGGATGCGCCAGTCCAGCATGCGGCGTGCCGCGAGATACAGTCCGCCGATGAGTATGAGCACCGCGGAGGTCTCGCCGGCCGAGCCGGCTGTCATCCCGGTCAGCAGGTCAAGGGCCGGGGTAGTGATCTGCTCGAACTTCTGCAGTGCCAGTGGTGTTGCCCCGGTAAAACCGTCCAGTTGCGAGTGCGACAGCCAGTCGCTGATGTCCGCTGGCTGCATGAAGGGCAGGGTCAGGGTGGAGGGTATGAACTGTGTAAAACGTCCCTCCATGAAGGCCGGTGTCCAGGTGGTGATCGCGACCGGGAAGGCGGCCTGCACGAAGGCGCGACCGACCAGGGCCGGGTTCATCACGTTGCTGCCGAGACCACCGAACAGGGCCTTGCCGAGGCCGACTGCAACCACTGCAGCGACAACGGCCATCCACAGCGGGAAGCCGGGGGGCAGCGTCAGCGCCAGCAGCAGGCCGGTGATGGTGATGCTCCAGTCATTCACCGTGTCCGGCCGTCCACTGAGTCGGCAAAACAGTGATTCACACAGGATGCAGGTGAGGGTGGTTACCATCAGCAGTGCCAGCACGCTGATACCGAAGGCATACACGGCAAACACGCAAACCGGCAGCAGGGCATACACCACGTTGCGCATGATCTGTTCGACCGTCACCGCCTGTTTAAGGTGCGGCGAGGTGCGCAGCTCGATCTTCAGCCGGCTTCCGGTCATGCCGCCTGCTCCCGGTTGATGGCCTTGGCAATGCGGAAATACTGCACCAGCGGAATATTGGCAGGGCAGACGTAGCTGCAGCAGCCACACTCGAAGCAGTCGTTGAGGTGAAACTCGTCTGCCATGCGGGCGTATTCACGTTTGCTCGCCAGCAATCCCAGTGTCGACGGGTTGAGGTGCATGGGGCAGGCTTCGACACACCAGGCGCAGCGGATGCATGGCTGCACGGGACGATTGCCTAAATCGGCGTCGGTTTCCTCCATCAGCACCATCCCCGAGACGGCCTTGGTAACCGGCACATCAAGCGAGGCAACCGACATGCCCATCATGGGGCCGCCGAGGATCAGTTCCTGGGTGCGCGGTGTAGTACCGGCGTGCTGCAGCAGGAAACGCACCGGTGTGCCGACCGGCACCAGGTAGTTGCCGGGATGCTGCACACCGCTGCCGCTGACCGTGACGACACGCTCGATAACACCGCGACCCAGGGGCAGCAGTTCGCCGATCTGGGTCAGGGTGCTGACGTTGAAAACACTGACGCCGACCGCGGACGGAAACGCGCCTGTTGGCACGCGCCGTCCCAGCAGGCTCTCGATCAGCATCTTCTCGGCACCCTGCGGATACTTGGTCTCCACGGCATGCACACTGACCGGCCCGTTATCCGGTAGCTGTGCAGCAATCGCGGCCACGGCATCCAGCTTGTTGTCCTCGATCCCGATCATGCAGCGTTCCACCCCGAGCGCGCGCATCACGATGCGAATGCCGGCCAGCAGGTTGCCGGTCTGTTCAAGCATCAGCCGGTGGTCGCAGGTCAGGTAGGGTTCGCACTCGCAGCCGTTGACCACCAGGGTGTCGACGCTGTGTTCCGGCGGTGGCTTCATCTTGACGTGGGTCGGGAAGGCCGCGCCGCCAAGGCCGACCATGCCGGCGTCCTGTACCGCCTGGATGATCTCGTCCGGTGTCATGTGGTCGATATCGCGGGATGCACCGTACAGCACGTCCTGGCTGGAACCCGCGTAGACGTGCAGGAGGATGGACAGGGTTTTTGGCCCGCGCGCGCTGGGCATCAGCTGGATGGCTTCCACCTTGCCGGTGGCCGGTGCGTGCATGGGGACCGACATGAAACCATCTGCGCGGGCAATGGGCTCGCCGCGCACCACCTCCTGGCCGGGCCTTACCAGTGCTATGGATGGATTGCCGGCATGCTGTGACAGGGGCAGGATCAGTTGTCGGGCAAATGGCAGACGGCGGATGGGCAGACCGCAGGTCAGTTCCTTGTGCTCCGCGGGATGCACGCCATGCTCGAAGGTGTTACGCCGAAACAGCTTACGCAGAATCATGGATTCACCCGTAGACAGGCCGTGCCCTGTGACCGTGGCTCATGCTGTCGCAGGACGGTCTCACTGGAACTTTTCTGCCCGCTTGACCAGCTTGTCGATATCCTTCTCGCTCATATCGAACGGCGTGCCGGGATGGATGCACTCGGCGGTACACTTCTCGGCCGCGCGGACGATGTCGCGGTATGGTCCGCCGCGCGGGTTGGTGACGACCGCCTTTTTCTCCGCGTTGTAGGCGAATATCTTCGGGTTGATCCTGGTGCACTCGTCGCAGGCTTCGCATTCGGGGGTGTCGACCCAGACCGGTTCGTAGTCGCCGGCGGGCGCGGCCGTCGCCGCGCCCGTGGCGGTGTCGCCCGCAGCCGGGGTGCCAGTGGTATCCAGCAGGCTGGCGGTATCGCCCGCGGAGACCAGGCCCAGCAGACTGGCGGAGAGTTGCTGTGCCATCTCGGTGCGGACCCGGTTTGTGATCGTGTCCTCGTCGAGTGTCTTGCAGGTCCCGGTGAGCGATCTGAGTAACCGCCAGTAGTCCAGCCTGTCCTGGCAGGAGCGCACCAGCTCGGCGGTCACCATGACCCGCATCAGCTGGTTCCTGGCATCCACGCCCCAGATGTAAGGGTAGCGGTCCTCGCGGTCGTCCGCGTCCAGTTCCATGAATTCATGCAATGGCACCATGTCGTCGTTCCAGGTGTCACGCGGTGCCTTGCGGAAGTGTTTGAGGAAGCGACCCTCGGTAACGGCGAAATCGGCGAAGGTCATTGGCAGCTCGAGCGTGGCCTCGTTGCCATCCTCGTCCTTGTAGCGCAGGGTGTAACTGGGCCAGTCATCGTCGATAGCGGGATTGCCGTCGATGTCGAGACATTCCTCGTAGGTCGTACCGGCATCCGGATCAAAGCGGAACAGCGGGTAGGCGCGCGATTCCAGTGCCAGCCGGCTCTGGTTTTCAGCAGACTCATCACCGATGCCGTGTTCCGGCATGCAGGGTGTGTAGATATTGAACATTGCCGGGCGCCTGGTATTGAGGCCTTCGATGAAGCCCTCCAGCAGATGTGTAACGTTGGCTGAAGAGCCCTGCATGACGTAGGCGTTGCGGTGCGCCATGGCAATCAGCCCCAGTTCCTTGCGGATCTCCGGCTTACCCTTCCAGACCTTGCCGAAACCGGCCATGTCGGAGACCTGGCCGGTGAACCCGGATGTGCAGGCCTGGCCGCCGGTGTTGGAATATACCTGCGTGTCCAGCACGACGACCTTGATCGGCATTTCCGATATCAGTGCCCTGGAAAGGTTCTGGAAACCGATATCGTACATGGCGCCGTCGCCGCCGATGGCGACCACCGGCGGGCAAAGTAGCCACTCCTCCTCGCTGAATTGTTTCCAGGTGAAGTAGGTAAAGAACTCGTCATGTTCCTGCGGATTGTACGTGCCGGCCAGCTCCAGCTCGGCGAGGCGTACCGCTGTGAAACCTTCCGCCATCCTCTCCATGTGGCCCTGGAAGACACCCATTGCCAGCGACGGTGCATCCTGGAACAGGTGGTTTGCCCATGGGAACGGGTAGGGGTTGAAGGGATAGGTGGAACCCCACACCGACGAGCAGCCGGTGGCATTGGTGATGCCCATGGCGGCGCGACCCTGGCCGGTCTCGCCCTGCGTGTATTGCCATTTCAGATGCCGCAACTTCTTCAGCAGACCGGTGGCAAAGCCAAACCAGTGGGTGTCCACCGGCTCGGCGGCATGTGCTGCATCAAGCTCACCGGACAGTTCCGACAGGCTGAGGTCGCTGTCGCGGTGTGCAGCCAGTACCGCGTTGATGGCGTCCGTGTCATCGAGGTCCATGCCCTCGGCCAGTCGCAGGCGAATATGATGTTCGAGGCGCTCGACCAGGTCATCGATCTTCGCGACCTGGCGTGTCACGCGCGTCTGCATCAACGCGGTGACAGTGGCGGTGAACAGTCGCAGTACGGTCTTCTCGCCGCAACCCAGGCAGGCGCCGTCGCCGCTGACCAGTGAAGCGACGTTGTGTTTGTCGAGCAGCAGGGTCTCGAGGGCGCCGATGCGCTCGTCGAGATCGTCGATGCGAATGTATTCCGGGCGGGTGGTCGGCAGGTCGAGCCAGAACTCCCAGTCGCGGCGCAGCCGGTCGATCGCCTCCGGTGTCTGCGGCGTCGCTACCAGCGCATCATCGTCGCAGACCTCGACACATTCCATGCAGCCCTTGCAGGTGTACGGATTGATGGTCACGGAGAACAGGCCGCCGCTGTTTTTCGCCTTCTTCTCGCGGTTGGTGTAGTACGGCTTGGTGACGGCGAACTGGAAGTCGCCGATGGCCTGCTGGAACCAGCCGAATTCCTCCTCGAGGCGTGCCCGGCTGTCACCTTCAAGGGTGGACTCCGCCAGCGTAGTCACCACGGCCTGGTCCAGCAGCTTGTCCACCTCGGCGACTTCGCCGACCGGCTCGATCAGGGTGCGCAGGCGTTTTTCCACGTCGCGTACCGCACGGCGCAGGTGCAGGGTCAGCTGTCCGCCTGTCTCAATGCGTGAGATCGCCGTGTTGAACACGTCGTCGATACTGTTCACCAGTCCCGGTATAGCGCTGTCCGGGCAGATGGTGAAACAGTTACCGCATGCCGTGCAGTTTTCCGGGTTGTACTCCGGGTACTTGAAGCGGATCTGGGTCATGTCGCGGAACACGCCGGTGCAGGCCGGCATCACGCCCAGCCCGATAAACGGATCGGCAAGGTTCTCGTTGCCCTGTCCGTTCATATAGAAGCTGCCAGTCTGTTCCCAGAAGCGGTGAATATCGGAAATACCGCCGCTGCCTTCCGGCATGCGCTTCAGCATGACCGGCAGTCCGGCCGGCTTGCGCTGTGGTTCCTGGCTGGCGGCGCCCAGTACCTTGTCGGTGATCTCCTGGATCTCGTCGAAACCGCGTCGCACCACCCGCAGGTTGTCCTGCACGATACGTTCGCCCTTGCCGCCGAACTTGTGGCGCAGCTGTTTATCAATGGCGTCGAACAGTCCGGCCTCATCCAGCCCGGCCTGCTGCATCAGCGGTGAGGCCGCGAAGAAGGCGCCCTGGAAGGCGTTGCCCTGCATGCGGTACTGCAGGTCGGGATTGGAGGCCTCATCGTGCGCGATACGGAAGCCGTCGAGGAAGAATACCTGCAGCTCATTGTCGATGATCTGCTGGCGGGCACTGCGCGGAAAGCTGGCCCAGACGGCGTCGGCGTCTGCCAGGCTGCTCTGTATGATGAATACGCCGCCGTGTTTCAGCCCGGCCAGCGGGTTTGAATGGCCGAACACGTTGGGGTCCGGTGACAGGACCACGTCGACGTAGTGGTACTCGCAGTTCAGCCGAATCGGTTCCGGTGCAGCCGACAGGTAGTAGGTCGTCGGCTGACCCTTTTTTTCCGAGCCGTATTTCGGGTTCGCCTTGATGTCGAAGCCGAGCAGGTCGAACAGGGTCATGGCGAGATTCTTGCCGGTGGTGATAGCACCCCAACCGCCGACCGAGTGCATGCGTACGGTGGTGGATCCCTTTGGTGTCAGGTCCGGGTTCTCGCTGCCATGGATGGTCAGGTCACGGAGCCTTGGGTAGGCATCGACCAGGTTCTGCTGGTAGATCTCCTGCTTGGGGTTGGCCGGGGTGTCGTGCACGAAGTCCACCGACAGGTAATAGAAGGGTTTGTGCGTACCGTCCGGCAGCATGTTCTCGATGGCGGCAACCAGTGCCTCGGGTTGCAGGTCGCGGCTACCAAGACCGTAGCAACCCGAGTAGAGTCGTGGCATGTCGCCGATGCGGTAACTGGCGTAACCGGCATAAGGCGACTGCCCGCCTGTCACTGCACCGTTCTCCAGGCACTTGGAGAGGGCGGCACGCACCTCGCGCATCAACGGCAGGTCCTCGGCCTGTGGCTGGTCGGTACGCTCGAGCACGGCGACGCCCTGGCGACCCTTGAGGATGCTACCCAGCAGGTCACCGGGGAAGGGCCGGTACATGGTGACATTGACCACGCCAACCTTCAGCTGGCGAGTTTCGCGCAGGTAATCGGCGACGGCCTCGGCCTGCACGATCATACTGCCCTGGCCGAGGATGACGTACTCTGCATCATCCATCCGGTAACCGCTGACACGCCGGTAGCGCCGTCCGGTGAGCCGGTAGTACTCGTCCATGACCTGTTCGGCGATGACGGCGACGTGCTCAAAGAAATAGGGCCGCTGGGCGGCCACCGACTGCATGTACGAGTCCTGGTTTTCTACCGGGCCTGCCATGATCGGGTTATCCACGCTCCACAGTTCCGGTATACGGCGGCGCGTGGCACCGTATATAAGGCGCTGGGCGGGCGTGGGGCAGTCAATGATGTCATCCGGACGGCCAAGAAACTCGGCTATCAGTTCCCGTTCCGGCACCTGCAGGGGTTCGATCAGGTGGGTGGTCAGGAAACCGTCCTGCGCCACGACCGCCGGGGTCAGAGAGAGTTCGGCCAGCCTGCGGCCGATCAGGTTCAGGTCTGCCGCTTCCTGTGCGTTCTTGCCCAGCACCTGGGTGAAACCGGTGTCGTCGATACAGTGATAGTCATCGTGGCCGCAGTGCACATTCAGGCTGGACTTTGTCATGGCGCGGCAGCCCATGTTGAGTACGTAGGGCAAGCGTTTGCCGACCGCGGCATACAGCGACTCGTGCATGTAGGCTATGCCCTGTGCCGAGGAGAAATTGCTCGCACGCAGACCCGACATGGACATGCCGGCCGTTACCGCGGCAGCGGCGTGTTCGCCTTCCGGTTCAACGAAGATCAGCGGTCGGCCCGAGATGTTCAGGTGCCCTCTGGCGGCTTCTTCTGCCCAGTACTCACCCATCTGCGTCGAGGGTGTGATCGGGTAGGCGCCCGCGGCGTCCGATGATTCGCGTTCACACATGATGACGGCGGTATTGCCATCCATCGCCATTCGCGTGCCGGGGTACTTGAATTGCTGTGCTGCGGTTTTCTTGGGCATTGTTAATCTGTCTCTAGCTGAAATCCGTGAAAAGCATTCGGGTCAATTGTGATTCCACCCTACACCCTTGTGTCCTGTCAGCCAACGGGCAGGGCCCCCTTGCGTACAATCCTGGCGGCTGCCTTGCCCTTGTTTACCGCGTTGCCATCATCCAGCCAGACAATCGCGCCGGTCGGGCAGCGCTCAATGGCAAGTCTCGATGCCAGTGCATTGCGGCTGTAGTCGATCACTGCCAGTTTGTCCTGCAGTGTGATCAGGCCTTCCGGTGCATCGGCAACACAGCGCCCGCAGCCGTTGCAAAGAACACGGCAGTCGGCCTCGACCTCGTCACCGGCTTCCGGATTACTGCAGGCCACCCAGAGGTGGTGACTGACGGGTTGCAGGGAAAACAGGTCGCGCGGGCAGATGTCGACGCAGTCACCACAGGCCGTGCAGCGCTCGTTATCCACCACGGGCAGGCGCTGGCGGTCCATTCGAATGGCGTCGAAGTCGCAAACCTCGCCGCAGTCGCCAAGACCGAGGCAGCCCCAGACACAGCTCTTGCCGCCACCGGAGACCAGGGCGGCGGCGCGGCAGGTGTCGAGTCCAGCATAGCTGGCATGGGTGTGTGCCACGTTGCTGCCGCCGGCGCAGGCCAGCCGGGCAACGCGCTTTTCCTCCTGGCCGAGGTCAACGCCGAGGAAGCCGGCTATCTGCTGGTTCATGTCCGCCGAATTGACGGTGCACTTTCCGGGCAGCTGTTCGCCTGCGACCAGCTGTTCCGCAAAGGCGCGGCAACCGGCCGTCCCGCAGGCCCCGCAGTTGGCGTGCGGCAGCATCTCCTCGACCTCGTCGATGCGCGGGTCTTCGTAGACGAACAGGCGACGGCTGGCGACGGCCAGGATGCCGGCGAGCAGCAGCCCCAGGATAAGCATGAAAATCACGGCGATTGCGGCACTGCTGAGAGCTGCTTCCATATTGTAACTGGCCTGTCGTTATAGTTCCCGGTCCCTGCGGGAGACGCTGGTGGCCCTTATGCCCCGTCCAGTCAGGGCTGGTTGTTGCAGGATATAAAAAACGAACCGTACCGGGCTTGCACAGTACTGAATATATCAGTTTCATGAGATTGATTGGGAGTGCCTGAAGTCACGGATGTCCCTTTGATCGTGAAATTTGATACATTCCGGAAAGTTTTAAACAGGGTTGTGTGTTTAAACACTACTGTGCTGGTGGTATTCTGACTGCAGGTTGTACTGTGGTGGCACATTCAGGTCAGCCGGGCTGACTGCGGGGCAGGAAAATGCGATTACTTCATACCATGCTACGGGTCGGTGATCTCGATACCTCCATCGACTTTTATACCCAGGTGCTCGGGATGCAATTGCTGCGACGCAAGGACTATCCCGATGGCAAATTCACGCTGGCCTTCGTCGGTTATGGTGATGAAGCAGACAACACGGTCATCGAGCTGACGCATAACTGGGATACCGACCGCTACGACACGGGCTCCGGTTTCGGTCATATTGCCATCGAGGTCGATGATGTTTACACGGCAGTTGATGAATTACGCAGTCGTGGCGGGAAGGTTATACGGGAAGCGGGCCCCATGAACGCGGGGACAACGATTCTTGCGTTCGTCGAGGATCCGGATGGTTATCAAATTGAGCTGCTGGGTACGCGCACCGGCAAGGGGTAGTCCATGAATATCCGGAAAATACGGTTAAGTGTTATTGGTTTTGCGCTGTCTCTGGCGTTGCCGCTGACGGCCAGCGCCATCCAGTTCGAAACCGGCAAGTGGGAAGTAAAGATGCAGTCGGTTAACCCGGTAACCGGGCAGCCGATCAATGAAACATCATTTGAATGCATCGAGGATAAAAACTTCGATCCCGCACAGGCCATGATGGAAGACGGGACCTGCCGTATCGTCGACAAGCAGGAAAGCAACAATTCCGTGCGCTGGAAAATGCAATGTGGCGGGGGTGATATGCCGACATTCAGCGGTGAGGGCAGTTTTATCTCGCACGGTGATTCGGCTGAAGGTGAAATGCACATGGTCATGACCATGGGCGAGACCACGATGGAAATGCGTAACAACTGGAGCGGGCGGCGGGTATCCGCGAAGTGTGATGGTATGTAAGCTGCAGCCCCGGTTTATCGGGTGCCGTATACATCTGTTTACAGAATAGAGACTGAATTCCTCGCAATCAATCTCGCGCAATGCAAGGTTGCGCAGGCGCCTGTCAGGCTTGTTGCTGCGGTTGAAAGGAATGATGCACCCGGTGTTATCTTCCAGCGGGAAGCGGTTTGCCATGCCGTACTGACGCCTGTCTGATTCGCGTGTCCTCATCTTCCTTTCCTTTTCGCTCTGTTCCGTTCCGTACTGGTAAAGCCCTGGTTTCCGCGTGGCCGGCCTGGTGTCCGTCTCTGCCGGTTATTAGTATAAGGTGGCTTGTTATTATTATGTTTGCCACTGGTAACCAGTCTAGGCAGGTGGCAAGTGCGCGGCTATTGTCCTTAGGTGCAACAGTATTGCACTTTGGTACTACATGGCGGAGATACGGGTAACGCGGTGGAAGGGTTTATTCTTTCAGTTCGATGCGGATTTTGCCGTCTTCGACATTGATGTTTTCGACGCCGTCAGCAAAGGCTTTCCAGAAGCCGGCATCCGAACCGTACTGTTCAATCAGGTCGATATTCTTCAGGCCACCCAGCCAGGCATTGGGTACCGGAACGCCCATTACGCTGACACCCTTGAGTATCACGATCGGTCGCGTATCGCGGTAGGCCAGTTCCACGCCTGCGCGGACTTTGAGAATTTGTCCGCCCATAATGGGGAAGTCTTCATCGACGGGAATCAGCAGCTTTGCGCTCATCAGGTTGTCTGACAGGTCAATCGCCAGTTTTCTCGCCAGGTCCGTGTTCCTTGCCAGCAGCGAATTGAGTTCGCGTTCCGACAGCGAGATGCTGCGGTCGGCACCTTCTTCGCTATAGGCCTCGGGCTCGATGTAATCGGCGCCCTGGTCACCCTGTTCGAGTTTGCGCTGCTTTGCCTTTGCCGTTCCGCGTGTCTGTGTGACTTGCAGGCTGTCCAGTCGCGCCAGTTTGCGGTCAAGCACCTGCTCTTCCTTGACGGAAAGTTTGACGGGCTTGAATTCGGAGGGGAAAATCCAGGTGCGAATAACCCAGAACGTTACGCCGATCGTCACGACAATCGTGGCGAGCACGATAAGGAACATACGCAGGCGGCTGCGTCTGGGTTGCGGGTGCGGCTGCGGGATTTCGGTCTGGGTCGTTTCCATGGCCCAATATTGACGCAAATCCGGCGGGACGTAAACGCCCATATGTAACTTTATGTCGCCTGCCGCAGACCTGCCGGTAAATGCACTATAATGCCCGGGAACCGTTTATTCAGGGGGAACCATGCGCTGGAAAAGGGGCCGTAGAAGCTCAAATGTCGAGGACCGGCGCGGACAGCGACTGGGCGGGGCTGCATTCAAGGGTGGTATCGGCACAGTCGTGGTTGCGCTGGCGCTGGGCTATTTCCTGGGGATCGATCCCTCGATCCTGCTGAAGCTGCAAGAGGGAATTGGATCACCGCAAACAACCGAAGTTGATTACCAGCCGACACCGGAAGAGGCCGAAATGGCGGACTTCGTGTCGGTTGTGCTGGCGGATACCGAAGACACCTGGCGTGAAATATTCAAGCGTGCCGGACGTACCTACGAAGAACCCCGGCTGGTACTGTTTGCCGGTTCGGTCCGTTCAGCATGCGGCATGGCGAGCGCTGCCATGGGGCCGTTCTACTGTCCGGCGGATAAAAAGGTCTACATCGATTTGTCGTTTTTTTCCGATCTGAGACAGCGCCACGGTGCGCCGGGTGATTTTGCGCAGGCCTACGTGATTGCGCACGAGATTGGCCATCATGTACAGACCCTGCTCGGTACCAGTAAACAGGTACGACAGGCGCAGCAGAGCATGGGGAAATCCGCGGCCAACGAGCTTTCCGTCAAACAGGAATTGCAGGCGGACTGTTATGCCGGCCTGTGGGGTAACCATGCCGACCGTAGCCGCAATGTACTTGAATCCGGTGATGTCGAGGAAGCCCTGAAGGCCGCTGCAGCGATCGGTGATGATCGTTTGCAGAAACAGGCGCAGGGCTACGTGGTACCGGAGTCGTTCACGCATGGTTCATCGGAGCAGCGCGTGCACTGGTTCAAAACGGGCATCGAATACGGTGATGCCGGCAAGTGTGACACCTTCAGCGAGTAAACCTGCTTTTCTCAAACACCTGACAGCCGGAAGATCCTGCATGAAATTTCTGACCCTGGAAAATGGCCAGCTCGGTGCGCTGGTTGACGGCACTGTCGTCGATTTACCGGCCGCCGCGCGTGAGTCGGGTGACGGGTTGGTGGCCGCTACGCTGGCAGCACTGGTGGAAGCGGGGGACGGCGCGGCAGCACTTGCCTGGGACATGGCGGTTCTCGCGGCCAGTGAGCGGCGCGCCTGCCGGCCATATGATGATGTCAGACCGTTAGCGCCGATACCGGTGCCGCGCAGGAATATCATCTGTCTCGGCAAGAACTACCTGGAACACGCGCGTGAAGTTGCCGCCAAAATGAACAGTTCTGACAAGCCGCCCGAACACCCGATTATTTTCACCAAGGCAACCACCGCGGTAATTGCACCGGGCGCGCCGGTGCCGTCATACCCGGACCTGACCCGCAAGCTTGATTACGAGGCGGAGCTCGCGCTGATTATCGGTACGGGTGGCCGGGACATTTCCGCCGCCAATGCCTGGCAGCATGTATTCGGCTACACCGCCATCAACGATATTTCCGCGCGTGATATGCAGAAGAATCATTTCCAGTGGTTTCGTGCCAAGAGCCTGGATGGATTCGCCCCCATGGGGCCGCTTGTCGTGCACCGCAGTGTTATGGCGGCAGCGGAAGATATTCAGATCAGCTGTACCGTCAATGGCGAGTTGCGCCAGCAGGCCACGCTTGAACAGCTTATCTTCGATGTACCGACAATTATCGAGACATTATCCAGCGGAATGACATTGTTGCCGGGCGATATTATTGCGACCGGCACGCCGGCCGGTGTCGGTATGGGTTTCTCACCACCAAAATATCTACAGGCCGGTGACGAGATGGTGGTCGAAGTTGGCGACGCAGGCGCCTTGCGTAACCCGGTTAGCTGAAAACAATCAGCCGCAGGCAGGGCGTTTGCCCGAGTTGCGGGCGTTCTGGTAAAGCTGCATGGCTGAATTCATGCGCGCTTTCAGGTCACTGATGCGTGTGCTGTGCGACGGGTGCGTGGAGAGGAATTCCGGCGGCTGGCCCTTGTTCGCCTTGCCCATGTTAATCCACAGGTTGACGCTTTCGCGTGGGTCGAACCCGGCCTTCGCCATCAGATCGAGTCCGTATATATCGGCCTCGCTTTCCTGCACACGACTGAAGGGCATGAGTATGCCGTACTGGGCGCCTACGCCCATCATGCCCATCAGTGTCTTGCCGGTGGTGGACGTCGGACTCGCAACCGCGCTGACCAGTCCCAGTCCCTGTTCCACGGCAAATTGCTGTGACACGCGTTCATTCGAATGACGTGACAGGACGTGTGCGATCTCGTGTCCGATAACAGTCGCCAGCTGGTCCTGGTTGGTGGCCACTTTCAACAGGCCGGTATGCACGCCGATTTTACTGCCGGGCAGGGCGAACGCATTGGCCGAATCATCTTCAAATACGACGACCTCCCAGCGGCCGCCAACCTGCCGGGTGATCGCGTTAGTGACGCACTCTACGTAGTTGCTGGATTTTCGATTACTACTGACAGGCGTCTTCTGTTTTATATTCGTGAATGCCTGCAGACCCATCTGGTCCATCTGGCTGTCCGGCATCAAGACCAGTTGCGAGCGTCCCGTCGGCGAAGTGGAACAGCCGGCCAGCAGCAACAGTGCGGTAATCAGGGTGATGATTCGATGCGTCATATTTAAATCCTGTCAGTGGTTTCGTCTGATTATAGACAATTCATCCGCTCCGGTGCATGCTGGTTTCTTCCCGGCTCGGCAAGTCAGCGACCTGCAGTGATTCTGGCTGTCGGGAGCAGGCGGTTGAGCGTATGGCCGTATTCAAACAGCAGCAAGCCGGACAGGATTGCTGCGGTCCCTGCCCAGGTGCTGTACTGGATCTGTTCGCTGTTCAATACGTGGCCGAGCAGCAGCGCGATGACGGGTGTGATGAGGGTAATCAATGCCACACGCGTTGCGTCGACCTGTTTCAGAATGTAGTAATACATGGCGAAACCCAGTACCGACCCGACAACGCCGAGGTAGAGGATGGACGCTGCGGTGCGAACCGGGATGACGGCAGGTAATGCCTGGCCGCTCATGGCGAACACGCCGAACAACAGCACGACGGTCAGCAGCAGGCCGCCTGTCGTGATGGCCATGGCCGGGATGTCTGCGCCGATACGCTGTATCGCGACAGCGCTGGCGGAATAGGCGGTTACGGAAATCAGCATGCTGAGTATGCCGGTGGCCGCTTCCGGCCCGCCACTGTCTGCGCCGATAAATATCATCGCCATTCCGGATATCCCCAGCAGCATACCGGCAACACGCATGGCCGAGAGTGATTTTCCAGGTAGCCAGAAGTGCGCCATCAGGCCGGTAATCATGGGCGCCAGTCCGAAAATAACCGCTATCCATCCGGACGGAATCATACGTGAGGCATGGTATACCGCCAGCATGGCGACAAACATTCCCAGGCCAGCGGCCAGGTAGGTGCGGCGCGCATCCGGGTGCCAGGGTAACCTGATACGGAACAATGCGATCACCAGCAGACCGCCCAGCAGGCCGATTGTCATGCGGCTGGTTATGCCGAACAGGTAGCCGACGTCATCACCGCTCCACTGAATAGCAAGCGGTGTCGTCGACCAGATAATAATGACCCCGATGTAGGCTGCAGGCACCGACATCTGTTTTCCTCCTTTAATACAAGCCCGGTTTCCAGTGGCCGGAAACAAAAAAGGCCGCAGGGTAAATACCGTGCGGCCTCTGGAATACTGTTGTCTGGAAAAAATCAGCTAAACATAAGTGCCAGAGTGCCGCGCGTACGCATGCGGTGCAGCCATGCTCGCAGCAGGCTGTCAGTTGTTTTGACCAGGTGTGATATCCGGGTGTTCATGGCTCGAGTCTTTCAGATCGTCTGCAGGCTGTCAAGAATCCATCTTGCTTGCGCTAGTAAGGTTCCTTGGTAAGGATGCGAATCTTCTCGATGTCGCGTTTTTTAAATGCGAAAGAAAAAGAACCTTGCCTGTTCTTCTGGGCGAACTTTAACGAGCCACCCGATGCGCCGGTCAGGCGATATTCCTTTTCCTCGACATTACGCCGCGTAACCTTGACGGTTGCGCCAATGTACCTGTGCGCATCGGCTAGCTTGAGTGGCTTGTATACCAGGCGGTAACGCGCTGTTTTTTTCGGCGACCTGCGGTAGAGGCCTTCATAGCCGGCATCTTTCGCGTCTTCCTGCGCTTCCAGTTCGGCTGCCCTGGCGTCGATTTGTTCCTGTTCGGCCTTGCGGTCAAGTTCACGCTGTAGCCGCGTCAGCAGCTTGCCGTGCGTATAACTGATGCCTGATTTTTTCTCGAACGACAGGCTCGCTTTTCTGAAAGCGTCCGCTTTATTTTGCGTTAATGTTTGGTCTTGTAGCGACTGTTTGGCCGTTTGACCGGCCTTTACCAGTTCCCATCCACCCCATGCGGTGAATAGCGAGACCAGCAGGACGAGCGTTACGGTGAACGTGCCCATATATAAAAGGAATGGAAATTTTTCCCTGTTCCAGTGACGGATGCCAAAAGCGACGGCAGTAACAGGCGAGAACAGCAGGACGCCGAGGCCCCAGCCGGCGTTCATTTTAAAGGCCCGTGCAGTCAGCCACAGGAGTGCCAGCAGGGTAAAACCCGACATAATCTGGGACAGTAGATTGAGTGCTTCAATGGTCACGTTAGTTGCCTGCCGGTAGGTGATAATCAATGTGTCACCTATCAACATCGGCCTGATTGCTGCCGGTCTTTAGCGTGTGACCTGGCTCAATAATGCGGCGGTGGTGGCTCCTTTTGCGGGTCAGCCATGCCGGGTCCGGCCAGGCCCTTGATGACATCCTCCATGCGTTCGATGGTGGCGGCCTGTGTTTTAAGTCGGGATTCCTGGTCAAGCAGGGTGCGTGTGACCTCGTCAAGGGCGGCTTCAAGGTGCATCAGTTGGCCCTCTAGTGTCTCGATTCTGTTTATTAACGCATTGTTATCCATGTTATTAATCCTTATCTCGTCACGGGGCGAACCCCGGCTTCAGGGGATAATTGTGACGGCTGCCGCGCTGCGTTCCGCGCGGCCGAGCGCGTCCTCGATATCGGCTCCACGCGCCAGTGCCACGCCCATGCGTCGCTGGCCCTGTACGCCGGGTTTGCCGAACAGCCGCAGTTGGGTATCCGGTTCGCTCAATGCTGCTTCCAGGTGACCGAATGCAGACCTGGCTTGATTCGCAGTTGGCGAGGACGACGCTGGAGGCGGCGGGTCCATACTGGACAATGCCCGGCACAGGCAGACCGAGAATGGCGCGTGCGTGCAGTGCGAACTGGGACAGGTCCTGGGAGATCATGGTAACCATGCCGGTGTCGTGCGGACGGGGCGAGACTTCGCTGAAGATAGCTTCATCACCTTTTATAAAAAGCTCGACACCGAATAGCCCGCGGCCGCCAAGCGCGTCGGTTATGCGCATGGCGATGTCACGTGCAGCCTGGTACGCGGTCTGACTCATGGCCTGTGGTTGCCAGGACTGCCGGTAGTCGCCGTCTTCCTGGCGATGGCCAATCGGTTCGCAGAAAGCGGTGCCGTTTTCATGTCGAACAGTCAGTAAGGTGATTTCATAGTCGAACGTGACGAAGCCCTCCACGATTACCTTGCCGGCGCCACTGCGACTGCCTTGCTGGGCGTAGTGCCAGGCTGTGTCGATGTCTGATTCGTCGCGGAGGGTACTCTGGCCCTTGCCGGATGAACTCATAACAGGTTTTACCACGCATGGCAGACCGATTTCCCGAACGGCGGCCTCGAATTCATCGCGGTTCTCTGCAAACCGGAAGGGTGATGTCGGGATACCCAGTTCTTCCGCTGCCAGTCTGCGTATGCCTTCCCGGTTCATGGTCAGGTGTGCGGCACGGGCAGTCGGGATGACGGTGAAACCTTCACCTTCAAGCGCCACCAGTGTGTCTGTCGCAATGGCCTCGATTTCAGGCACGATGTAATGCGGTTTTTCCTGCTCGATGACCTGTCGCAGTGCAGCGCCGTCCAGCATCGACAGTACATGGCTGCGGTGTGCGACCTGCATGGCCGGTGCATCTGCATAGCGGTCGACGACAATGACCTCGACGCCGAGGCGTTGCAGTTCGATGACGACTTCTTTACCGAGTTCGCCGCCACCGCACAGCAATACTCGTGTGGCCGTTGCTGATAATGGTGTTCCGATTTGCGTCATGTGGGTTTCCTGTTTGGCCGGTCCGCGTCGGCATAGTCCACTAATTGTACTGCGATCACAGCGAGCCATGAAGCGGTATACTATTCTGCAGGCCACCTGTAAGTGGTATCGACCGGAGGAGTCAATGAGTATTCCCGCCAGACTGACGGCCATGCTGTTGCTGTCCGTATTTTCGCCGGCCAGTATGTCTGCAACGGTAAACCAGAGTGTTAACGATGAGAATGGCCTGCGTGGCTGGCATTTTCGTACGGATAACATCGAGATCGAACTGATCCAGCGCCTGCCTGATCAGACCCGTGCCATGCTGATGAAACACCGGTTCTCGCCCGCAGTCATCGAGCAGCTGGCGCAGAGCTGTATGTTCCAGACCATTGTCAGGAATATCGGTGATGCGGATTCCGGCCACGTGGTAACCATAGACCAGTCACAATGGCGCATTCATCACAACGGCAAGGAGCAAGGCATTATGCTGAAAGAACCGCTACTCGAGTCATGGAGCGTCGATGATGCCGATGAAGCGGCCAGGCTGGTGGTGCGCTGGGGAATGTTCCCGACCCGGCAGGAATACCTGGCAAGTGACTATAACTGGGGTCTGACGGCGTTTGGTTTGCCGCCCGGGGCACGTTTCGACCTGGACGTGACCTGGGGTGTGGGAGATGTGCAGCATACGGGAAGAATACCGGGAATTGTTTGTGCACCTGACGTGGACACATTGAAATGAAGCGGCTGATATTACTGTTGTTGCTGGTTCAGTGCGGTTGCCTGCCGGCTGCCGAGGTACTCTCGCCCATTCCCGGACAGGTAATGGCGCCGGATTTTACCTTGCCGGATACCGAGGGTAAGACGCATAAATTGTCCGACTACCGCGGCAAGACCGTGATTATTAATTTCTGGACAACCTGGTGCCCGCCGTGTCGCGAAGAAATTCCCTCCATGAACAGGGCATGGCAAAGCCTGCAAAAGGAAGACGTAATCATACTGGCGATTAACATGGGTGAGGACGAAGACACGATCTTTGTCTTCAGTGCTGACTACCCGGCGGATTTCCCGTTATTGCTTGATCGTGATGGCGAAGTTATTGCCGAGTGGCCGGTAAAGGGATTGCCAACGACATACGTCGTTGCGCCGGATGGCCGCATTGCATACCGTGCGATCGGTGGACGCGAGTGGGATGCACCGGCGTTTCTGGAAATAATTCGTGCACTGCGTGTTGATCAGGGTGCGTCAGGAAACTGAATACGGCTGTCGTGGAGCGGCCGGGTCATCGTGTCACGGTGTCAGGGGATGCGTGCAATGCAGTGACAGTCGGACCCGGCCCCTCACGACAGGTGCAGTATCGCCCCGACCATCCCGGTAAACCGGGACAGCGATCACGTTTCGGCTACGCAGGCTGGATTGTTGCTGTTATACAGGCCGTAGCGGAGCAGTTTTACCTGCCAGGTTGACCGGTAGGGTAGTGTCGGCGCCTGACCTATCTGCGCGTGCCGGGGACGTTCTGCACGATGTTCATTGTGCTGTCGGTACTGTGATTAGCTGGCCTGTGAGGCAGCATTGTTCGTGTGTTTATCCGGATGCAACTCGTTCAGCGGCACCGAGAGACCGTTAGTGACAACAACGCGCGCATGGAATCGCTTGAGTTCGCGTGGTTCGCGAACACCGCAGGAGTGGGCGATGATGCCGACTTCGTTGACGATGTTTTTTGCGTAGTGCGCCACGCGCACCGCCTTGTCTTGCGGGTTAAGACCGCGTTGCAGGCGCTTGTTGTGAGTCGTAATGCCGGTGGGGCAGGTATTCTTGTTGCACTGCAGTGCCTGGATGCAACCCAGTGCAAACATAAAGCCGCGTGCAGAGACGATGAAGTCCGCTCCCATGCATAATGCCCAGGCAACATCGGCCGGGGTTACCAGTTTGCCAGAAGCGATGACGCATACCCGGTCACGCAGGCCATGTTCGTTCAGCTTGTCGATCAGCAGGGGCAGGCTCTCGCGCAGCGGCAATCCGACATCATCAATCAACGGCATGGGTGCGGCGCCGGTGCCGCCATCCGCACTGTCAAGCGTAATGAAGTCCGGGGCGCTTTCCCTGCCCCGTGCATTGATTTCTTCAAACAGATTGTCCAGCCAGCCATACGCGCCAATGACTGCCTTGAACCCCGTGGGTTTGCCGGTGATGTCACGGACTCGCTGAATCATGTCGAGTAATTCGGCATTCGAATTGATGTCGAGATGGCGATTGGGACTGATGGCGTCGCTGCCGGCTTGATACCGCGAATTGCGGCAATTTCCTCCGTTACCTTGCTGCCCGGCAGGATGCCGCCCTTGCCGGGTTTGGCGCCCTGGCTCATTTTTATTTCGAACATTCGAACCGTTTCGTTGGCGGCCACGTCGCGCAGTTTGTCCTCGTTCAGATGGCCCTCGAAATCGCGCACACCATTCTTGGCGGTGCCGATCTGGAAGACGATGTCAGCGCCGCCTTCGAGGTGATAGGGCGACAACCCGCCTTCACCGGTATTCATCCATATACCAGCCGCCTTTGCACCCTTTGACAGGGCCAGTACCGCAGGTTTCGAAATCGCGCCATAGCTCATGCCGGAAATGTTGAACAAGGCGCTGGTCGTGTAGGGATGCCGGCAGTTGGGGCCAATTGTTAAATCGTGTGCTGCTACCGCATCCTCACCCAGCGTGGGGTAGGGGCAGTTGACGAACATGACGGTTCCAGGCGGTCGCAGGTCACGGGTAGAGCCGAAGCCGACGGTGTTGTCGATATTTTTCGCGGCCCGGTAGACCCAACTCCGCTGGGAACGGTTAAAGGGCATTTCCTCGCGGTCCATGGCAAAGAAATACTGGCGGAAAAATCCACCCAGGTGTTCGAAGAAATAACGGAAGCGACCGACGACCGGATAATTGCGCCGAATGGCACTTTTTGTCTGGGTGACATCCAGGATGAACAGCACAATGACAACCAGCACGCCGATGCCGATCAGTAATACAAACAGGGTTGCCATAATATTCAGGATAGTTGTGACTATGGATACCGTTTCGTCGGTCATCATGTCCATGGCGGGCTCCTGTTATTTTTTGTGGTGATTGCGTTGGCTGTTCAGGTGTCGCTGGTGTTTCTCCATTTGCGGGCAATCCAGTAATCAAGGCTTAAGTACTTGCCGGCCCCGATAAAGAACAGTACCAGTAACATGATGAAATAGGTTGCGGCGAATTCAATACCGTTATTCAGGATGACAAGGCTGCCATTCTCGGTGAGCCACGAATAATTGGCATTTTCCTGGAGGACTTCCTTTGCGCGGTCCAGGCGTTCGATTGCGCCCTGTGTGCGCTCGGTGGCGTAGAAGCCGCTGCCTTCCGCAATGGCAAGCCAGCCGTTCGGCCAGTGAACCGTAACCGCAGCGACAATCATGGTGAACATCAGCGGGACAGCAATCCAGCGTACCGCCAGGCCGACCAGCAACAGGATGGCGCCGAAATATTCTGTGTACGAGGCGAGGTAAGCCAGTAGTTCCGGGAAGGGCAGACCCAGGCCCCATTCCGTGTTGCCGAACCAGTCGATGATGTCCTGTTTCGGCACAAAGCTGCAGGGGCCGTTACTGACGCAGTCCAGTCCGGCATTTTCCAGTTTCTTGGTGCCGCCCATCCAGAATATTGGCACCAGGTAGAGCCTGAGCGCGAGCGGGCCGAGAAAATCAAATGCGCGGGTACGGTCCAGCAGGTTTTGCAAACAGTTCAGAATACCGGTCATGTTCCACCTCCCCGGGTGGTTGATTGTTTTTTTTTGCGTGAATCCCTTGTTACGGGATTTGCTGCTTGTTTGTTCCGGTGATGATGTCTTTCTGTTTCAGGTTGATCAGTATCTCGAGACCGCCGTTGATCACGACGTCAGGATCCGGATGGGCCATTTCCGCTGCAATGCGTGCCAGTAATTCCCTGCCGGTAGCGGTTTCATTGGGTTCAATAATTTCCAGCAATCGTTTCGTGACCGGGTTGATTTCCATGAAGCCGACTTCATCGTGACGATCGCGGTACACGACCAGGCTGGTAGGTGACTCACCCGGGGCATCCGGAATGAAATCCGGCCCGATTTTATGTACCGGGTATGCGTAGGTCATGTGCCAGACCAGTGGAGACAGGCAGGGGATGCCGGTCAGCAGGTCGCCGTCCGGGTCAATGCTGCTCGAATCAGTTGAATCTTCCGCGATCGTTAGTGCCAGCTCAGCCCACTCGTAGTGCGCCAGCTCGTAAAGAAAGCGCAGGTCATCGGCCTGTGCCGTGCGTTCATCATGCAGCCAGGTGAGAAACTCGCGCGGTATTTCGAGGAACAGGGGTGTCCTGGAATGATGGTTGCGGAAATAATCACGCACCATGCGATGCCAGGCGTCATCATCGTGGATTTCGCGCAGCACGGGAAATGTATTCGAGATAAAGCCTTCAACGTTGTTGTAGAACAGTTCGCGGTAAATACCCATCCGGCGGTCTTCGACTTCAGCCGGGGCGGGCGCATGTTGCGGGTCGCGTATATGCGCGGCAAACGCATACTGCTGCCGGATAAAGTCAGCCTGTGTGGCCACTGGCCGTCCCCGGGTTTTGCGCGTTGCTGCTATTTGCCTGTTTTGCCTGCAGTGCGGCTATCTGGTCTATCTCGGCCAGCAACTCGGGCAGTGGCGGAATATTGAAGTCACGTTCGAGCAGTGTGGGTACAACACCGAAGTGTCGATAGGCGGTTTCCAGCAGCGCCCACACCGGATCGATTACCGGTGCCCCGTGCGTGTCGACTTTCAGGTCATCGGCCTCGTCGTAATGACCGGCGATATGGAAATAAACCACCCGGTCCGCCGGTAGTGATGTCAGGAAGTCTTTCGCATCGTATTGATGATTTATGCTGTTAACGTAAATATTGTTGACGTCCAGCAGCAGGTCGCAGTCGGCTTCTGCCAGCACTGCGTTGATGAAATCTATCTCCGGCATTTGCTGGCCGGGTGCCGCGTAGTAGGAAACATTTTCCATGGCGATGCGGCGTTCAAGAATATCCTGCACCCGTTTAATGCGGCCGGCCACGTGGTGGACAGCCTCTTCGGTAAACGGGATCGGCATCAGGTCATAGAGATGCCCGTCGTCACTGCAATAACTCAGGTGTTCTGTATAGAAACGTATAGCCATGTTCGTCGAGGAAGCGCCGTACCCTGTGTACGAAGGTTTCATCCAGCGGGGCAGGGCTGCCGATTGAAAGCGACAGGCCGTGACAAACAAACGGGTAGCGCTCGGTAAAGAAGCGGAAGTCTTTGGCCATTTTGCCGCCAATCCCGATCCAGTTCTCGGGGGCGACTTCCAGAAAGTCGATAGTATCAGGAGGATTGTCCTGCAGCGGACCCATCAGGGTCCGCCGCAGTCCAAGTCCGGTACCGCTGACGGGGTAGCTCGGCTTACTCACGGCGTATCAGTCTGCGGTTTCCATAGCGTACTTACTCGGCCGGGATCTCGGCATCGTCGGCCTTTTTACCACCGCACTTGCCTTCACCGCACTTGCCTTCCTTCATGCTCTTGGCCTTGTCGCCGCCGCACTTGCCTTCGCCGCACTTGCCTTCTTTCTCGGCACAGTCGCGGTCCTTCTTGGCCTTGTCGCCGCCGCACTTGCCTTCTTTCTTGGCCTTGTCACCGCCACACTTGCCTTCACCGCATTTACCTTCCATGTGGCTGTCGGCAACCATGTAGCCGCTGGCAAGCTCGGACATTGCAAACGGGTTTTCCGCTGCGTTGGCAACCGGTGTGGTAGCCAGCGAAGTGACAAACGCAGCTCCCATTGCGACTGCCAGAGGTTTAAATGTTGATATTTTTGACATTGGATAGATCTCCATACTGTTTGTTTGATAAGCAGGAACAGATGTTCCAGTCATTGTGGTCGTTTGCCACGACCTCTTGTTGTGTCAGACTCTACGACATTGGGCAAAATGAAAAGTTTCTAATGTTCTCAACGGGATAGTTTTGTGATAATTGGCGCCGCGCAGAGGATGCAATATAACAGTTAATCCCGGCGCCTAAAACAGAATGTAACTACTTGTCTTTAATCTATATTCTTGTCTTTGAATTCACACAGATCGGAAATAATGCATGACTGGCAGCGCGGTTTGCGGGCCACGCAGGTATAGCGTCCATGCAGGATCAGCCAGTGATGCGCATCCTGTTTGAACGCGTCGGGTACCAGCCGCAGCAGCCGCTGTTCGACTTCGGCCACGTTTTTTCCCGGTGCGATACCGGTCCGGTTCGCGACCCTGAATATGTGTGTATCCACGGCGATGGTCGGGTGACCAAAAGCGGTATTGAGCACAACATTGGCGGTTTTGCGACCGACGCCCGGTAGTGCCTCGAGTGCCGCGCGGTCATCGGGTACCTTGCCGCCGTGATGCTCAACCAGGATGGCGCAGGTCTTGATGATATTTTTTGCCTTGGTGTTGAACAGGCCGATTGTCTTTATGTATTCGCGCAGTCCTTCCTCACCCAGTTTCAGAAGTGCAGCCGGTGTTCGAACCTTTTTGAACAGCGCGGCCGTTGCCTTGTTAACGCCAACATCGGTCGATTGCGCAGACAGGATGACCGCAACCAGCAGTTGAAACGGGTTGCCGTATTTCAGCTCGGTGGTCGGGTGCGGGTTGGCGTCGCGCAGACGAGAAAATATTTCCGTGCGTTTCTCGCGGTTCACGTGCTTGACTGGCCTGTTGTCAGGCGGGTGAGGGCTGTTCTGCGTGTGCTGGCGCGGTAGTCGTTTGCCGTTCCCGCCTGCTGTTGATTATGTTCACGCCGGCGATAATGAAACCAAGGCCGATAAACGCACCCGGTGGCAGTATGGCCAGCAGGAAGCCCCGGTAGTCATCAATCAGTGTCAGTGTGAGTGAACGTCCTGCTTCACCGAACATCATGTGCGCCTGCGACAGCAAGGTGCCCTGGCCAATCAGTTCACGCATGCCACCCAGCACGACCAGTACCAGCGTGAAGCCGATGCCCATGGCCAATGCATCCACGATGGCGCGATCCAGGGGATTGCGGGAGGCGAATGATTCGGCGCGTCCGATGATTGCGCAGTTTGTAACAATCAGGGGTATGAAGATGCCCAGCACCTTGTAGAGGTCGTGCAGCCATGCATTCATGGCAAGCTCGATGACGGTCACGACAGACGCAATAATCAGTACGAATACCGGGATTCTGACTTCCGGGCGAATCAGCCTGCGTATCAGCGAAACCGTCGCATTGGATGCCAGCAGGGTGAGTGTCGTCGCCAGGCCCAGGCCAAGTCCGTTTACCATGTTGGTCGTGACGGCCAGTAACGGACACAGGCCGAGCAGTTGCACGATGCCGGGATTGTTGGTCCACAGGCCGTCGGTGACAATGGTGGTGAATGCGGGTTTGCTCATGGTTTATTCAGTGCTTGGCGCTGTTGAGTAAAGCATTTCGCGGTTGGCCTGATAGTACAGCAAAGTGCGCTTGACTGCCTTCACGATTGCGCGTGGTGTGATAGTGGCGCCGGTCAGCTGGTCGAATGCACCGCCGTCTTTTTTAACGCGCCAGCGCTCGATGGGCGGATTACCGATCGACTTCCCGTCAAATCCGAATACCCAGTCGGTGCGTTGTTCATCAATCGCATCACCCAGTCCGGGTGTTTCGCGGTGAGTAATAATGCGCACACCACTGAGCGTGTCATCCGCACGGATACCAATCAGCATCTTGATGCGCCCGCTGTACCCGTCCGGCGCGACCGCGGTCATGACAAGGCCGGCATCGGCGCAATTATTTCGTGCACGGTAGACGGTTATTGCGCTATCCCTGTCGTTTGCGTCGGGCAGTGTCACTGTAATGCGATCGTCGAGCAGGTCGTTATCGTAGCTGCCGGCAGGTAATAACTGGTTCAGCTTGCGCTGCAGCGTTGCCCGTTCGTTGGCGGCAATCTTTTCCCGGGTGCCATCGTACGTGAAGGCGACCATGGAAGTGCCCACCACTGTAAACAGCAGCAGGATAATTGCCGTGATAACGATCTGGCGGTAATTCATTCGTTGCGTTGTCCGAACACCCGCGGGCGGGTGTAAAAATCGATGGTCGGTGCGGCGAGATTCATGAGCAGGACGGCGAATGCCACACCATCCGGGTAGCCTCCCCAGGTGCGAATCACCCAGGTAAGGATGCCGATACCAAAGCCAAACCAGAGGCGTCCGCGTGGCGTGGTGCTGGCCGACACCGGATCGGTGGCAATGAAAAATGCCCCGAGCATGGCGGCGCCGCTGAACAGGTGGAACAGGGGTGAGGCGTATGTATCCGGGTCGTACAGGTGAAATACCAGTGCAGTCAGCGCCAGTCCGGCCAGCATGCTGGCGGGTATCCGCCACTGGATGACGCGCAGCTTGAGCATAAACAGGCCGCCGGCCAGGAAGCAGAGATTTACCCACTCCCAGCCGGCACCACCGGCCAGGCCGAACAATGCGCCGCTGCGCAATTCAGTCAGCGTATCGCCCAGGCCAAGCCGGGTCCGCACCGTGTCCAGCGGTGTCGCCATGGTGACAGCATCAATAGAACCGGCGTTCGGCAGGCTGCCGGTAAAGAACAGGCTGAACGTACTCGCCAGGTCGGGGTAATTGCCGGCCGCCGGCCACAGGGTCATCTCCAGCGGGAAAGAAATGAGCAACACCACGTAGCCGACCATGGCCGGGTTGAACGGGTTATACCCCAGGCCGCCGTACAGTTGTTTGGCGATGATGATAGCAAACAGGCTGCCGATAACCGGTATCCACCAGGGCGCCAGTGGCGGCAGGGCCAGTGCCAGCAGCAAGCCGGTGACGAGGGCGCTGCCATCCAGCAGTGTGTGTGTGACTGCGCGCCTGCGCAGCTTCAGCATGGCAGCCTCGGCAATCACTGCGGTGATGCCGGCGATCAGCAAGTTGAACAAAACGCCCCAGCCGAACAACCAGAAGAAGCAGACGGTACCCGGTAACAATGCCAGCAGCACCAGGCGCATCATCGACGGCACGCTGTCGTTAACCGGCAGGTGTGGTGAAGTCCAGGTCTTGAATTCCATTAGCCCTTGTCATCCTCCGGATGCTGGCCGGAACCGCGTCGGCGATCGGCCGCCTCGATTTGCTGCAGCTGGTCGTCGGTCAGGTTGTCGGTGTTGGCAGGTGTGAAGTCTGCCTGTTCCTTTTTCCGTTTTACCCGGTCCAGCGCGGCCTGGATGGCGGCCTTGCGCGGGTCGTCACCGTCAGCTCCTTGTGTGGAGACGGCACGTTTCTTTTTCGCCAGCCGGTCAGCACGTTCCTGCTTGATGCGTTCCAGCCGCGCCAGTCTTGCCTCGTGGCGATTACGCGCGATGTCCGAGGCCTTTTTCTGCTTCTCCTGTGCCCAGATCGTGGTCTTGGCATGCCGATAGTACTGTACCAGCGGGATATGACTCGGACAGACATAGGCACAACAACCGCACTCGATGCAGTCGAACAGGCCGAAATCCTGCGCGGCGTCATGGTTGCCACTACGGGTGAACCAGTACAATTGTTGCGGCAGCAGGTCGGCGGGACAGGCCTCGGTACACTTGCCGCAGCGTATGCAGGGCAGTGCCGCCTGGGGTGATGGCATGGTTTGCGGTGTCACTGCCAGTATGCAGTTAGTCGTCTTGATGACCGGAACGGCGTCGGTGCCGACGGCATAACCCATCATCGGGCCGCCGATCAGCAGGCGTTCGATGTCGCTGCTATAACCGCCGGCGGCGGCTATCACGTGACTGACGGGTGTGCCGATGAGTACGTCGAGGTTGCAGGGCTCGCGAACGCCGTCGCCGGTAACTGTGACCAGCCGCGAAAGCAACGGCTTGCCCTCGTTGATGGCATGATGAATGGCGGCAACCGTACCGACGTTCTGGCAGATGATGCCGATGTCAGCAGGTAGTCCCATGCTCGGCACTTCGCGGTTGGTGATTACCTTGATCAGTTGCCGTTCGCCGCCGGCTGGATAGATGGCCGGCACTTCGACCAGCCGTATGCCGGAATCACCGTTGTCGAGTACTGCCCGTATCGCCTCACGTGCAGCCGGCATATTGTCCTCGATCGCAAGCACGCAGTGTTGTGGTTTCAGTATGTGTTGCAGGATCCGGATGCCGCTAATGACGTTTTCGGCCTGGTCAATCAACAGGCGCTCGTCGCAGGTAATCCATGGTTCGCATTCCGCGCCGTTAATCAGCAGCAACTCGATGTCATTTTTCCGCGCCAGCTTGACCTGGGTCGGAAATCCCGCACCGCCGAGTCCGACAATGCCGGCACGGCGAATCAGTTCGCACAAGCTTGCCGGGTCTGTCTGCAGGTAGTCGACGGGAGGCGCCATCGGTCCGGCCGTATCGTTACCGTCGGTATTGATCACGATGCAGGGGGCCGGCAACCCTGACGGGTGGGCTACCGGGCGCGCTTCGATGGCCGAGATGGTCCCGGATGTGGGTGCGTGTAACGGCGCACTGACTTGTCCGACCGGCCCGGCCAGCACGTCACCCTTGCGTACCCTGTCTCCCACCTTGACAAGACATTCCGCCGGCTCGCCAATGTGTTGCTGCAGGGGCAGAATCAATTGTGGCGGGATACCCGCCGAACGGGCTGGACACGCCAGCGAGACCGCGCGGTTACCCGCCAGCTTCAGCCCGCCATTAAAGTGATACAGGCGATCGAAGTCGCCCAGCGGCGCCAGTGACTGTGTTCGATCCTGCTTAGTCACTGTTTTTTATTACCTCGGTGTCAGTGCCGGGTAGTGGCCATGACCAGGTGGCGGAGGTCGTCTTCACCGGCACCACGTGGATGCATTCCACGGGACACGGCGGGATACACAGGTCGCAACCGGTGCACTCGGATGCGATGACGGTATGCATCTGCTTGGCTGCGCCCAGGATGGCGTCTACCGGGCAGGCCTGGATGCACAGGGTGCAGCCGATGCAGACCTGTTCGTCAATAATGACAACTGTTTTCTCGCTGTGTTCACCATGTTCCGGGTTGAGCGGTTTGGGGTCAACGCCCAGCAAATCGGCCAGTCCCTGGATGGTTACTTCGCCACCGGGCGGGCACTGGTTAATGTCGGCCTCGCCGGCGGCGATCGCTTCCGCATAGGGACGACAGCCGGCGTAGGTGCATTGTCCGCACTGCGTCTGCGGCAGCAGCGCATCAATTTGTTCGACCACGGGATCGCTTTCGACGCGAAACCGAATGGCTGCATAGCCCAGCACCAGGCCAATAATTACGGCGAGGATGCCCAGCGTGACGAGTGCGATCAGCATGACCCGGTAGGTCCCTTAACCCTTGACGAGGCCGGAGAAACCCATGAAGGCGAGTGACATCAGGCCGGCGGTTACCAGTGCAATGGCAGAGCCGCGAAACGGTTCCGGTACATCTGCCGCCGTGAGGCGTTCACGCATGGAGGAGAATAATATCAACACCAGCGAGAAACCGATTGCCGCACCAAAACCGTAGACGGCCGATTCGATAAAATTGAGATCCTGCTGAACGTTCAACAGCGCAACGCCCAGCACGGCGCAGTTGGTGGTAATTAACGGCAGGAAAATCCCCAGCACCTTGTACAGCAGCGGGCTGGTTTTGTGCACGATCATTTCAGTGAATTGCACCACCGCGGCAATCACGAGAATAAAGGTAATGGTGCGCAGGTACTCGAGGCCAAACGGCTCCAGCAGAAATTCATTGGCGAGGTAGCTGCAAATCGACGACAGTGTCAGGACAAAGGTGGTCGCGAGCGCCATGCCGGTGGCCGTGTCGACACTGCGGGAGACACCCATGAACGGACACAGGCCAAGAAATTTCACCAGGACAAAATTATTGACCAGCACGGTACTGACGAGGATTAGGGCCAGCTCTGTCATATTGAAATTGTGTGTCACATCCTTTAAAACGGTGTAGGAGCGGATCGCATCCGCGAATTCTTTGAGTTAAATTCGCGGATGCGATCCGCTCCTACAATGTATATACAGGCGCATAGCGCCTATTTAACCCGCATGCCCGGTTCTGCACCGTCATCCGGGTGTAACACAAACAGGTCACTGCCACCGGGTCCGGCGGCCAGCACCATGCCTTCGGAAATGCCGAAGCGCATTTTGCGGGGTGCCAGGTTTGCCACCATGACCGTCAGCTTGCCTTCCAGCGATTCCGGCGTATAGGCCGACTTGATGCCGGCAAATACATTGCGGGACTCCCCGCCAAGATCAAGTGTCAGTTGCAGCAGTTTGTCGGCGCCTTCCACGTGTTCGGCCTTTGCAATGCGCGCAATGCGCAGGTCCAGTTTTGCGAAGTCGTCGAACGCGATGGTTTCGCTGATCGGGTCGTCGGCGAGCGGGCCGGTGCTTGCCGGTGCGCTGGTGCTTTCCAGTGATTCTTTTGAGTCTTCCAGCATGGCGTCGATTTTCTCCTGTTCCACGCGTGTCATCAGTGGTTTGAATTTATTGATGCGATGCGCAGTCAGTGGTTCCGCGATGGCGGACCATTGCATCGCGGGTATGTTCAGAAAGTCCTCAACCTCTGCCGCCATGGCCGGCAGGATGGGTTGCAGGTAAGTCAGTAGCACACGGAACAGGTTGAGCCCGGTACTGCATACGGCCTGGACCTCCTGTTCGCTGCCGGCTTCTTTGGCAAGGACCCAGGGCTTGTTCGCATCGATGTACTGGTTCGCACGGTCGGCCAGTGCCATGATCTTGCGCACGGCCTGTCCATAGGCGCGTTGTTCGTAGTCTGCGGCAATGTCAGACCCGGCCGCGACAAAGTCGGCATACAGGTCCGCTTCGCTGCAGGTATCGGCGAGCATGCCGTCGAACTTCTTGTTGATGAAGCCGGCACAGCGGCTGGCGATATTGACGACCTTGCCGACCAGGTCGCTGTTCACGCGCAGCACGAAGTCTTCGAGGTTGAGATCAATGTCATCGACACCGGCGCCGAGCTTTGCGGCGATGTAATAGCGCAGGTATTCCGGGTTCAGGTGCTCGAGCCAGCTGCTGGCCTTGATAAATGTACCGCGCGACTTGGACATCTTTTGTCCGTCGACGGTCAGAAAACCGTGTGCGAATATGGCCGTTGGCCGGCGGTAACCGGCGCCACTCAGCATCGCCGGCCAGAACAGGGTGTGGAAACGCAGGATGTCCTTGCCGATGAAATGGTACAACTCGGCCTGGCTGTCCTTGCCCCAGTAAGCGTCGAAATCCAGACCGGTGCGGTCGCACAGGTTTTTGAAACTCGCCATGTAACCGACGGGCGCATCCAGCCAGACATAGAAATACTTGCCGGGCGCATCCGGTATCTCGAAACCGAAGTAGGGCGCATCGCGGGAAATGTCCCAGTCATGCAGGCCGGTGGACAGCCACTCGTCCATTTTGTTGGCGACTTCCGGTTGCGTGGACTCACGAACATAGGTGCGCAGCATGTCTTCGAAATCGGCCAGTTTGAAGAAGTAGTGTTCCGAATCCTTTTTGACCGGTGTCGCGCCACTGACGACAGAACGCGGATTTTTCAGCTCACCGGCATCGTAGGTTGCCCCGCACACCTCGCAGTTGTCACCGTACTGGTCTTCTGCGCCGCAACGCGGACAAGTGCCCTTGATGAAACGGTCCGGCAGGAACATCTCTTTTTCCGGATCGAAAAACTGGCTGATAGTGCGCCGCGCGATGTGTCCGTCATCGCGCAAGGCCAGGTAGATTTTTTCGGCAAACGCGCGGTTTTCATCCGTGTGGGTGCTGTAGTAATTGTCGAAATCAACGCCGAAGCCGGCAAAGTCTGCCTGGTGCTCCACGGCGACCCGCTGCAATCAGGGCTTCCGGTGTAATGCCTTCCTGCCGGGCGCGCAGCATGATCGGCGTTCCATGCGCGTCATCGGCGCAGACATATTTGCAATCATGTCCATGCAGTTTCTGGAAACGGACCCAGATGTCGGTCTGGATATATTCCACCAGGTGCCCGATATGGATCGGTCCATTGGCGTAGGGCAGGGCACTGGTGACCAGAATTGTGCGATTTTTCTGACTCATTTTCGGCTTGCGTAAATAACGTCCTGAAACAGCTATAGATAAGTGTGCAAGTATGCCATAGACCGAATCAGTGGGGTTAGAGCCGGTTGATTTCGTTCAGATTCTGGATTCAAGCGAAGGTGACCCCATTGAATCTGTGGCAATGCGTATCCCCTATGGGTAGTCCTGCGCACGGGGCCGGCGGCTTGGTGTACAATTCGCGGTCAATTTTCGCTGGTCCCGGCAGGCCGGCGCCCGCATATATTCAGGAGCAGACACATGGCTGACGTGACCACAGACCGGATTGAAGAAAAACTGGCCACCTACGTTGACCCGCACCTCGAGAAAGACCTCGTGTCGGCGAAATGCGTCAAGGACGTGTCCATCGACGGCTCGACCGTAACCGTTAAAATCGTACTGGGCTATCCCGCCGCCGGATTCCACGCCGAGCTGGCCGACAAGCTGAAGACGCTGGTCGAATCCATTGATGGCGTCGACAAGGCCGTCATCGACGTATCCAGCAAGATTTCCGCGCATTCCGCCCAGAAGGGTGTGAAGCACATCGAAGGTATCAAGAATATTATTGCGATTGCCTCCGGCAAGGGTGGTGTCGGCAAGTCCACTACCGCGGTCAACCTGGCGCTGGCACTGTCTGTCGAGGGCGCCAGGGTCGGTATCCTGGATGCCGATATCTATGGCCCCAGCCAGCCGCGCATGCTGGGCGTATCCGGCAAGCCGGAATCTGTGGACGGCAAGTCGCTGGAGCCGATGAACAGTTATGACCTCCAGGCCATGTCGATCGGTTTCCTGGTTGACGAGGAAACCCCGATGATCTGGCGTGGACCGATGGTGACCCAGGCCTTGCAGCAGTTACTCAACGATACCAACTGGAAAGATCTCGACTACCTGATTGTCGATCTGCCGCCAGGCACAGGCGACATCCAGCTGACACTGGCACAGCAGGTGCCGGTCAGCGGTGCGGTTATCGTGACCACGCCACAGGACATTGCCCTGCTCGATGCCCGCAAGGGACTGAAGATGTTCGAGAAGGTCGAGGTGCCGGTGCTGGGTGTGATCGAGAACATGAGTATCCATATCTGCAGTAACTGCAACCACGAGGAATACATCTTCGGTAAAGGTGGTGGTGAACGCATGTCGAAACAGAATAATGCCGATTTCCTCGGTGCGCTGCCGCTCGACATACGTATTCGTGAAGAGACCGATGCAGGCAAGCCGACGGTCGTTGCGGAGCCGGATTCACGGATTTCGCAAATCTATCGCGAAATCGCCCGGCGCACGGCCGCCAAGCTGTCACTGAAGACCAAGGATTATGCAGCGCGGTTCCCGCAGATCGTGATTCAGAACGACTGAGGGAAGCGGGAAGCCATTCGACGCGCAGGCAACATGACACAAGGGAGATGTTGTTGCTGTAAAAAACTTCATTCCCCTCTCCCTCTGGGAGAGGGCCAGGGAGAGGGGGTACGTTCATCCTGTTTAATTCAATCCCCTCTCCCCAGCCCTTCACCCTGAGGGGGAGGGAGTAGTTACTTAGAGACAAAGATATCTGCTTTGCGTTCTTTGCGACTTTGCGCGAAAGTTTTTTTAGAATATCCAACTTAAACGAGATTCAACCACCACAATGTCAATCAAAGCCGATAAATGGATCCGCCGCATGGCCGAGCAGCACGGCATGATCGAGCCGTTCGAGTCAGGCCAGATTCGCGAGAAAGACGGTGCCCGCATCGTCTCCTACGGAACCTCGAGTTACGGCTACGATATTCGTTGTTCGGACGAGTTCAAGATATTCACCAACATCAACTCTGCCATCGTCGACCCGAAGAATTTTGACGACAACAGTTTTGTCGATGTGAAATCAGACGTGTGCATCATTCCGCCGAACTCTTTTGCACTGGCGCGCACGGTTGAATACTTCCGTATTCCACGCAATGTCCTGACGATTTGCCTTGGCAAGTCCACCTATGCGCGTTGCGGTATTATCGTCAACGTCACCCCGTTTGAACCGGAATGGGAAGGGCATGTGACGCTGGAGTTTTCCAATACCACGCCGTTGCCTGCCAAGATCTACGCCAACGAAGGTGTTGCACAGGTGCTGTTCCTTGAGTCCGACGAGGTCTGCGAGACCAGCTACAAGGACCGCGGCGGAAAATACCAGGGCCAGAAGGGCGTGACCCTGCCGAAAACCTGATCTGTCTTCGAATCAGTTGCTCTCGATCAATGGGTGGAAGCCCGTCGTGTTGCGATTATTCACTGAAACAAGTCCCTGGCTGGTTCACGAATCACGGCGCAGTTGCGATTTGCCGCGTTTCGACCGGGCGCGCCAGGCAACCTCCCAGGATTGTTTTGCCCACGTGCGTGCCGCTTCCGGGTCCTCAAGGATTTCCTCGGGCGCAAGGTAATATGACATCGCAATGCGTTTGCCGTTTTTCTCGTATTCGAATGGCCCGAGCCCGCGCGCCAGGAATTGATCACGGCTGCCAGCGTCTGCCTTGAGGTACAGGGTGTCATCCGCGACCAGGCCGAACATGACACCGTCATGATAGATGCCATAGCCGCCGAACATTTTGCGTGCAGTGACAGGACCGAACAGGGCAAAGACTTCATGCAGGTATGCGGTGAATTCACTCATCAATTTCGCCGGGTGCGGGATGACTTTTTGCGAAGTTGCTGGTTTTCAGTGACTCGCTGAAGCTTTCCAGGTAGCTGGAATAAGCCGCCTCGCCTTGCTCCTGCCGAACGATTTTGACCGGCAGGTAATTCAGGTCCGGGGCACACCACGCCAGGGTCTTGTGCCTGCCCTTGCCGCTCGACATCGTTATCTTGACTGTCCTGAACGTACCTGCCGGTACCTCGAGGACTTTCCTGCCAAGCACCCGGTAGCGAAACTGCTTGAGTGTGCCGCCATCGGCGACATCGAAAGAAAAATCCGTTTCACCCTGTGCAAGGGCAGCCATCATTCCCAGTTGGGTCGAGAGTTTGTCGTGGGTTCCGGCGGGGACGGTCATTTTCCAGCGACTGCCGGCAACGTTGTTGACCACCATGCCCGCTTGCCAGTCAAAGGTAAGATGTGCGACGCGCTCCCTGCTGCCACCGGTGCGGAGGTAATGATATTGTTCCGGGCGCAGGCCATCCCCGGTGATCCGGCCACTGCTCGTTTCGTGAAGTTTTACCTTGTTGAACAGCGAGGCCAGGCGGGCGGGCCAGCTATGTGATTCATAGTGATAGCCGCCATCTGGTTCGCGTGTCAGTGCAATGCGGGCGTTGCCAATCGTGAGAACGCCACGCTCAACCGAGTAGGTCGCGGTAAAGTCCGGCAAACCGGCAGCAAACAGGTCTTGCCGGCCGGTCAGCCCTGCAATCGCAAGCAAGGTAACAGGCAGTAGTTTGTTCAGCATGGCAGGTCGTGAATGTCGGCCATATTCACCGGCGTTGTCAGCAGTGCACCATCGAGCCTGACCTGGCCTGCATCGTCAACGCTGATACGGCCGGTTGCAAACCAGAGTATAGCCAGTGGATACAGGCGATGCTCTTCATGCAGTAAACGTGCAGCGAGACTCTCCTCTGTATCGCCGGACTTTACCGGCACATGTGCCTGCAGAATGACCGGGCCGCCATCGGTGTCTGGCGTGACGAAATGCACACTCGCGCCATGTTCTGCTGCGCCGGATTCAAGTGCGCGGCGGTGTGTGTCAAGGCCGGGAAATTCCGGCAGCAGGGACGGGTGAATATTCAGCATGCGGCCACGGTAGTGGTTGACGAAATCCGCCGTCAGGATGCGCATGAAACCGGCCAGCACCACCAGTCCGGGCGCATGGCGATCGATCGCCGCCTGCAATGCCTGGTCGAAGTGCGCACGGTCGGTATAGGTGGTGTGGTCCAGTATTTCGGTGGCAATGCCGGCTGCACTGGCATATTGCAGCCCGGCGGCAGCGGGGCGATTACTGATGACGGCGCGTATCTCGATCGGCAACTTGCCGGCATCCACGCAATCGATAATTGCATGCAGGTTGCTGCCCCGGCCTGAGATCAGGACAACGACGGGTAGTTTTGCGGGAGTCGGGTCAGCCATCGACGGTTTGATGATTCAGTCTCGCGAGCCCGACCGTCAGTCGCGGATGATTGCTTCAGGTATCTCTTCGCCGGCCTCTATCCGCCCGATAATGCTGGCATCCTCGCCGGCTGCAATCAGGTGTGCGAGCGCCTGGTCGGCATCGGTTTCAGCCACGCACACGACCATGCCGATGCCGCAGTTGAAAGTGCGGTACATCTCCTGCGATTCGATATTGCCCTGTTGTTGCAGCCAGTCGAAGATTGCCGGGCGTTGCCAGCTGTTGGCGTCGATAATTGCGCGCGTGCCTGTCGGCAGAACGCGTGGCAGGTTTTCTGTCAGGCCGCCGCCGGTAATGTGGGCGAGTGAATGAACATCGAATGCACTGCATAACGACAGCAGTGACTTTACATAGATGCGCGTTGGTGCGAGCAGCCACTCGGCCAGTGTTTTACCTGCCAGGGTGTCCTGCAGGGTTTGTCCGCTGACCTCGAGTACCTTGCGAATGAGCGAGTAGCCATTGGAATGCGGGCCGGACGAAGCCAGCCCGATGATCACATCGCCGCTGCCGACCTTGCTGCCATCGATTATTTCCGATTTCTCGACAATGCCGACGCTGAAGCCGGCGAGGTCGTAGTCTCCGTTGCTGTACATGCCCGGCATTTCGGCCGTTTCTCCACCGACCAGCGCGGCGCCGGCGAGTTCGCAACCGCGCGCGATGCCGGTGATGACATCGCTGGCTACATCGAGTTCGAGTTTGCCGGTGGCGTAATAATCCAGAAAAAAGAGCGGTTCTGCGCCGGTGACCACGATATCGTTGACACACATCGCGACCAGGTCGATGCCGATGCTGTCATGCAGCCCTGCCTCGACCGCGAGCTTCAGCTTGGTACCGACACCGTCTGTTCCCGAGACGAGTACCGGTTCCCGGTACCGGCCCTGTGGCAGCTCGAACAGGGCGCCGAAACCGCCCAGTCCTGACATGACGCCGGGTCTGCGTGTTTTGGCGACCGCGGGTTTTATACGATCGATGAGTGCATTGCCGGCGTCTATATCCACACCGGCATCGCGGTAACTCAGGGGGTTTGCAGACTGGCCAGGCTTTTTATGTGCGCTCACGCGTAACTCCAGAAGGACAGGGTCGCTATGGTAGCGGTCGCCTGCAGGCGCTGCAATCAGAAAGCTGTCAGTGTCGATATGGTCAAATCGTGAAGATATCCGTATGCTAGCGGGATACGGGAACTCTGTCGGGTAACACATGGAATATAAAAAACAAACGGCCGGAAAAGTCATTGCCATGCTGTGTCTTTTGCTGGTGTTTTTTACACCGGCGCGTGCGGTTACGGACCTGTTTGAAACCGAGGTGGCCGTCACTGACCAGACGCCGGGTGTGCGTACAGCGGCCTTCAGGACCGCCCTGTCACGGATTATCGTGCGGGTGGCGGGTGACCAGTCTGCGCTTTCCGGCGAACCGGCCCGCAAGCTGCTCGAAGACCCGGCGCGCCTGGTCCAGCAATATCGTTACTTTACCGAGACCTCGTCGAGTCCGGCGGTGTTGAAGCTATGGGCGCGTTTCGACGGTGATGCCATTCGGCGATCGCTGCAGCAGGAGGGCATGGCCTACTGGGGTGGCGAACGGCCCGACACGCTGGTGTGGCTGGCGGTCGAGGATCGTGGCCGGCGTTATATTGTTTCCGCCGATGGTGACAGTGATGTGCATCGCCAGGTCGAACTGGCTGCGCGTAAACGGGGTGTGCCTATCCTGTTCCCCCTGATGGATCTTGAAGATCAGTCACAGGTGCGCTTCTCGGATCTGTGGGGCGGCTTCTTTGACAAGGTGCTGACGGCATCGAAACGCTACAAACCGCCGGCTGTTCTGATAGGTCGACTCAATCGCAGTCCGTCCGGTGGCTGGTCTTCCCGCTGGCATCTTGATGTTGTTGGTCGTGCCAACGAATGGTCAGACAGTCATCAACAGTTGCAGGCACTTGCGCAGCAGGGTATCGAGGATGTTGCGGATATCCTTGCAACACGTTTTGCAGTCACTGGCAGTGGTAATACCGGTGACACTGTTAATATCACTGTCAATGGAATCGAGACGCTCGATGCGTATGCACGCATCAGCCGATACCTGGCATCGCTGTCATCAGTCAGTCGTGTAGAAGTGGGTGAGCTGGTGCCGGGTAGTGTGCAGTATTCGTTGCAGGCGAGTGGCGGGTTGCAGAATTTAACGCGCACAGTTGCGATCGGGACGGTTCTGGAGACTGACCCCGGCGGATTGCCAGGCAGCTTCCGTCTTCGCCAGTGACAGGACAGGCATGCAGGCACGGGACATACCCAATCTCATCACGGTCTTCCGGTTTCTGCTGGTAACACCGGTTGTCTGGGCCATGCTGGATGACCGCTTCGGTCTTGCCCTGCTGCTGTTCGGTATCGCCGGTCTGTCCGATGCCATCGATGGTTACCTGGCAAAGCGCAACAACTGGTCCAGCCGGCTTGGCGCAATTATGGACCCGCTGGCGGACAAGCTGTTGCTGGTGTGCGCCTTTATTACGCTCGGCTGGCTGGGGCTGATCCCCCTGTGGCTGGTGGCCCTGATCATCCTGCGGGATATCATGATCGTGACCGGTGCCCTTGTTTATCACTATAAAGTTGAAAAAATCACCATGGAGCCCAGCATGGTGAGCAAGTTAAATACTTTTACGCAAATTCTCCTGGTATTTGCCGTCATGTTTTCACGCGGTATCCAGGCGTTGCCATCTACGTGGATAGATGTCCTGTTGTACGCTGTTCTTGTGACCACGGTGTGGAGTGGCCTCGGTTATGTTTGGACCTGGGGCAGGCGTGCCCTTGGCAGGCAGTCGTCCTGAAGACTTCCTGACGTAGCGAATAAGTATGTCGATTGAACATCCGCAACTGCCGCTGGGCCTGTCGCTGCGTAATAGCGCCCGGTTCGAAAGTTATTATCCCGGACCGAACCGTGAGGCAGTTGCGACACTGACGACAGCAGCCGCTGGTGGTGGCGAGCCACTGGTTTTCATCGCCGGCTCAAACCGGGACGGGAAAGTCCCACCTGTTACAGGCCGCTTGCTATGCGGCCGGCAACCACGGCCTGACAACCGCCTACATGCCGCTGGCAGAAATGCAGGCGCTGGCACCGGAAATACTCGAGGGACTGGAAACCATGTCGCTGGTATGTATCGATGATGTCGATGCGGTGGCAGGCCATGTTGGCTGGGAAACAGCCCTGTTTAATCTTTTCAACCAGGCGCGTGCTGCAGGAAATACCCTGGTATTTGCCGGTTCCCGTCCACCTGCAGAGTGCGGGTTTTCGATTCCGGACCTCGCTTCGCGCCTGGCCTGGGGTTTGACCTACCGGCTTAAATCGCTGGATGATGCTGAACTGAAAGCTGCCCTGGAGATGCGCGCATCGGGGCGGGGCCTGGAATTACCTGATGACACGGCCCGTTACCTTCTGAATCGTATCTCACGCGATTTGTCGTCTGTGTTTGAATTGTTCGACCGGCTGGATGAAGCATCAATGATAGAAAAGCGACGGTTGACAATACCGTTCGTGAAATCGGTGCTGGCGGAACATTGAAATACGTGGTGGCGGCCGCTGCGACAGAATGTCGCGCGACACTGTGCCACATTCCGGGGATTTCTGATCTCTGCTAGATTATCGCTTGCAAGAACATATCTCCCACACTTTTTCTTGCACTTTATGCGGCTGCTACTCTCGGTCCCCGAAAGAGTGCAGCCGTTTTTTTATTCCTTTACCGGATGTTTGGCGAGCTTGCGCTGCAGTGTCCTGCGATGCATGTTCAGGGCGCGGGCGGCTGCCGAAATATTGCCGTCATGCTCGGTCAGTACTTTCTGCAAATGCTCCCATTCCAGGCGCTTCACCGATAACGGTTGCCCGGCCGGGGGCACACCCGGGTCACCGTCTTCCTCGCGATGGAGTGCGGCAACCACTTCATCTGCTGTAGCCGGCTTGGACAGGTAGTGTATTGCGCCAAGTTTGATTGACTCCACGGCTGTGGCAACACTGGCATAACCGGTCAGCATGACGATGCGGGTGTTTTCATCAAGTTCCGATAAGCGCTTGACCAGTTCCAGGCCTGATTCGCTGCCGATACGCAGATCGACAACGGCAAACTCCGGTTCGGTGTCTATAGCAAGGGCAATAGCATCTTTCAGGTTATGTGCAATCGAGACATCGTAGTTGCGCTTTTTGAGCGCATCGCCCAGGACTTCGCAATACACCTCATCATCGTCGACCAGCAATAATACCGGCTGTTCGTTATCCATGCCTGTCAGCCCCTGGTTTCATTGGTAAGTAGTGGAAGATTGATACACAGCTCGGTTCCGCCACCCGTCGCGCTGGCTGATGGTCAGGTTGCCGCCAATGCGTGAGACGGTCGCATGGGCAAGATACAGGCCGACGCCGAGTCCTTCGCGCTTGGTAGTAACAGGTGCTTTGCCGAGCTGGCTGACTATTTCGTCACTGAGCCCCGGGCCGCGGTCGAATATCCTGATAGTAAGTTGTTGCGTTGTCCATGTCGCATTCAGTGCAACGTGCTCCGGGGATGCATCTGCTGCATTATTCATGATGTTGACCAGTGCCTGCGTCAGTGTGCGTTCGGCAAGGATGTCGGCATGTGGCGCTTGACTGTCGATGTCGGTTTGCAGGCCCGTTTCGGGGCGCTGCTGTTTCCAGGTGTTGATGACTTCATCAAGATATTGCCTGACCTGCATGCGGTGCCCGGCCTCGGCGCGATCGGCGCCGGCTGATGCCGACAGTACTGATAGCGCATCCTTGCAGCGGGCAATTTGCTCATTGATGATGCGCATCTTCCGCTTCAGGTCATTGTCACCGGTGCGCGTACACTCGTGTTCCAGTTCGGATGCCAGTATGGCCATCGTGCCCAGGGGCGTGCCCAGTTCATGGGCGGTGCCGGCAGCCAGCGTGCCAAGTGCGACCAGTCGTTCGTTTTTCAGGGACGCTTCGCGTGCCTCCGCCAGTCGGCGGTCGCGTTCGCGCAAGCTGCGCGCCATGCCGACGATAATCACGGCGACGAAACCGGCGCTCATGACGAAACCCAGCCACATGCCGAGCACATGCATGGCAAAGCCGTCGTTATTACCCTGAGCGTGATGGGCGTGTACACCCGCGTCAGGCGCGTCGATGAAAAACAGCGCGGAATAACAGAGGACTGATGTAACTGCCATGCCCCATGTTTGCCAGCGCGACAGGATCGTGGCGGCAATCATGAGTGGCAACAGGTAGAACCAGACAAACGGGTTGGAAGCGCCGCCGGTGTAGTAAAAAATTCCCGTCAGGCCGGCCACATCAAGCAGCATCAGGACGAAGATCTCGTTATTGCCGAAACTGCTGCCTGTGTGTAGCCGGTACCAGGTGTATAGATTCACGCTGACGATCAGCGCGAGGATTGTCACCAGGGGCAGCAGTGGCAACGCCAGGCCGAAAAATAACATCGCGATCGCAATGCCAAACCCGATAGCTGCAATTTCAGCATTTCGCAGCATGAACAGACGATAGTAATTGTGCCTGACCGTCTCCTCGGGATTTCTGTCGATAGAAATATTCATAGGTTCATCATGCAATGCTGGCGGACGGACGACAACTGTATGCGACAGTTTGACGCATGTCAGGTGGGAATGATCTCGCAGCGATACACCATTTAACCCGGACAGTCATGTTGTTGTCTGTCACTGATCAATGGAGCGTGACGTTTCCCGGACCATGAGACTCAAGGCGTTGCTGCTTTATCCGTCATGGCAATAAAGGTAGTGGCAATGCAGTTGGTAACGCAATGAAAAAAGTTATCAGATAGTTGCGCGTCGATAGCAATGACCCGGTTATCCGTATATTCCGCCAGTTTCCTGGAGCGCGATGGCATCCGGGTGCCGGTTGGCTACGAGTGCTTGCCGGTATTCCTCAGGTCGTATTTGACGAGTTTGCGATAAAGTGTGCGCTCGCTGATGCCGAGCTCATCGGCTACCTTGCGGCGGTGTCCGCCGTGACGGGTTAACAGGTCAGCAATGTGCCTGGCCTCGATCTCCCTGATGGATGCGCCATCGTGTTTGTCCTGCTGGAATTGTTTCCTGGAGGATTCAATATTGATCAGCTCCGGCGTAATGACGCCGTTGGTGCTGATAATCAGCGCCTGTTGCAGAATATTTCTCAGTTCGTGCAGATTGCCCGGAAAATCATGCGTCATCAGTTTGTCGATGGCCCTGGCGGTAATACTGGCTTTCATGCTACCGGTTAGTCTGTTCAGGATGGCTTCGGCGAGCACGGGTAGGTCCTGCCTGCGGTCGCGCAACGGCGGGATATCGACCTTGATGCCGGCGATGCGGTAGTACAGATCGGCGCGGAAGGTGCCTTGCTCGACCATCTCGAGCAGGTTGCGGGTGGTGGCCGATACAATACGCACATCGGCCTTGAGTGCTTTCTGTCCGCCCAGGCGGTGGTAGGTGCCGGTTTCAATCGCGCGGACCAGTTTACCCTGTACCGGGAGCGGCAGCTGGTCGATTCCATCGATGAATAACGTGCCATTATTGGCCGATTCAAACAGTCCGAAACGTCGTCCCCCGCAGCCCACCAGGGCCCCTTTCTCATGGCCGAACAGTTCGCTCTCAAGCGTATTTTTATCCAGTGCGCTGCACGAGATCTGTATGAATGCCGCGCTGGCGCGGTCCGATGATTTGTGGGCATACCTGGCGGCCATATTCTTGCCGGTGCCGCTCTCGCCATTCAGCAGGATGGACGCGCTGGATTCCGCTGCGCGGCTCAGTTGTTCCATAAAGACCAGGAAAGCCGGTGTCTTGCCAATCATTGGCTGTTCCATGCAGTCGGGATCGTCGGTCGCGTTCAGTCGAAAGACAGATTCGCCCAGGTAGCGCTTGCCGTCAGCACTATTAACAGGTGAGCCCTTGATGCGAACGCGGTCGGGATTTTTGTCCTTGTCATAGTGGATATGCAGGACCTGGTGTGGCTTCCATGTAGCGAACACCCGCTGGTGAGGACAATCTTCGCCGTTCTGGTGGCAGGGGACTTCGGAGTGGTGAGAAACCTGGTGGCATTTCTGCCCGACGATTTCATCCGGTGTCGTGCCGTAGGTGTCACAGTAGGTCTTGTTGGCGCTGACGATGTTGTAGTTCTCGTCAATCAGTACAAACGGGTTGTCCTGTGCATCAATGATTGACTGCAGCTCTATCGGTGGTTTTTTGTCCATTACCGGCCTCTGGTTCAGACTGCCTGGTTATTATTTTTTTGCGGCGATCAACGAGCGCATGGGTGCGGGTCTCGTTTCACTGGAATGCATGCGTCAAACACGGGTTGATTGACGCGACTTCAAATAGTTGGGTTACTGCCCTATTTTATGACATTACGACCTGACAATCCAGACATGAGACGGGTTTTGTTCTGGATTTGTATCTGTAATTAAACTAAATAATTCAATAACATAACGAAATTATTTAGCCTGTCAGCAGCAGTGCGCAGACTGTCAGGTATTTGTGCTGAGCGAGATCATGCAGGAACTATGATTACAATATTTTCATGGACCCAAAGCCTGACTGATGGGTTGCCGCTGTGTGATTTGCCGCGATGATGCGCTGTCTGCATCAATGCAACTGGCAAGCGGCTGATCACGCCTGTGCGTCAGGGACTGGCCGATAGCGTGGCAGTCATTAGTCGACATGTTGTCCAGGCGGTCTGCGCGTGGCGGGCATGTATCGCGAACCGGTGCAGGTGCGCAGGTCGCGTGTTGTTATCCCGCTGTGCGCGCCGCATGCACTGAACTGACGCAGTCGTGAATGCGTTGCCAAATACTGGCAATATACCGGACATGAAAAGAACCTCGATCGTGCCGGGTAACCATGGCCCGATGCACGCGTATTACTTGCCAACCTGGGACCGTATCGGCCCGATTGATCATGCAGCCCGTGAATAAGCAGCCGACTGACCGGCAGACCCTGGTCGCGGAACTGGCACATTCAGCCCATGTCTGGTTCCTGGAAACCGACCGCGTCACGGACTCATCCGTGCTGGAAAGTTGCACGCAACTGCTGTCAAGTGATGAAGCTGACCGTTACCGGCGCTTTCGTTTCGATGCTGACCGGCATGTCTTTCTGCTTTCGCATGCGATGTTGCGACGGGTACTGTCACGCTATACCGATATCGAGCCGGCGGACTGGCAATTCAGCCTCAGTACCGATGGTCGCCCGGAAATTGCACACCCGGACCCGGGGATGTCGTTACGCTTCAATTTGACACATACCCGTGGCCTGACGGCCTGCATAGTGACGCAGACACTCGATTGCGGCGTGGATGCCGAGGCGCTTGTCCGTGCGCCGGTATGCAATGGGGATCGCCGAACGCATGTTTGCCGATGAGGAATTGCGATTACTGCGCGATCTTGAGGGGCTGGATTTGCAGGATGAGTTCATCAACCTGTGGACGCTACGCGAGGCCTACTGCAAGGCCTGCGGCACTGGTCTTGCCAATTCAGGTAAACATTTCCACTTTGAGCGCGACCGGGATGATGGCTGGCAAATCCGCTATACTGGCGCTTCGGCAGCAGTTTCCGGCTGGCATCTGGCGGTCGAGCGCGTAGTCGACTCCCACAAGGTGGCTGTTGCAGTGCATGTTGCGGACAGGTCCGCATTTGCCATGCGATTCAGGGAATTTACTTTCTGAAATTATGCCTGCTGACATGCTGTACGCCATGACGGTTAAATCACCCGTCCGCCGGCAGGCAAGCGCAGATACAGGGCATGTGCGTTAGATCCAGTTGCCAGGGCTAACTATTGATAATAAACAAAGTGTTGTGTGCGTGTTGTCGTCAGGGCCAGGCACAGGATTGGCGGGTTCCTGGCTTGCATGACAATATTAAAAATATTATTATATACTTATAAAACAAATACGTTTATTCGGGAGAGTCTGATGTCAGCGCAACACGCAATGAGGCGGGTACAGTTGGTGGATGCGCCAATACAAACGCGTGTCCTGTTGATCGCTAACAGGGATAAATTTGTCGACGACATTATCCGTACCCTCGAGACATCCGAAGACGAATTGTCGATTGATTGCGTGGCGCCGGGTGATCCTTGCGCGCGCTACTTTGCCGGCGAATGCCCGGACCTGCTGCTGTTACAGGAAAAATCAAAGCCTGATCCGTTTGAAGACTTCGTCAGGGAAATGGTCGAGGGTTTTCCAGTCCTGCGTGTACTCGTATTTGGCCAGTCAATGTCAGACGATTATCTTTACAGGGTAATCAATGCCGGTGCCCACGGTTACATTAACGAGAAAATGCAGGGCGAGCACATGCTGGCGGCACTTGATGCGGTGCGTAAAGGCTCTTTCTGGGTCGAGCGGCATATCATGGAGCGTTTCATCGTCGACAATTCGCTGGTGGACGGCATTCACTCCAGGGTGGTGTCGTTGAGCAGACGTCTGACGAATCGCGAGGCCGAGGTGTTGTCACTGGTCATGACGGGCCTGTCGACCAGAGAAATCGCCGAGCGTGTGTTTCTGTCGCACCAGGGCGTCAAGGCGCACCTGACGACCTTGTTCCGTAAATTCGAAGTTAAAAACCGTTCCCAGCTGATTCTGCGTGCACTGGACGAGGTCAGCCCGGTGGAGAGTATTACCAGTCTGGTGACAGGATGGCCTGCAGGCGTCGCGTTCAGCAAATTAGTTCGCAGTTTCCTGCGCCATGATTCGTTCGACGTGGTCAACTGCTGTTATCACACAGCGGATTTTCCAGAGCAGGTTTGAAAAGGCCACCCCGATAACTATGCATCGCGGCCGTGACGCCGGCACCGGGGTAAATGCTAGAAGTAGCGTGCCAGTTCCACGCGGACACGGTTTTCATCCTCGAAGGAGGACAGTACGTTGCCCGCTGGAATATTCATTACCCCACGTCCTTCCAGTGACAGCTTCCAGCTGTCGCCGAAGCGACGGCTGGCTTCGACGTTAAAGCTTTGACCGCCGCCTTCCATGTCGACGATAACACTGGCCAGCAGTTCCGAGCTGGCGGCATCATTAAGTGTCACACGCGCACCCAGCACCAGGTCGTTCTGGAACGGTGAGGTAAAGAATGGCTGGCTGGCGAATATCACGGCCGGGTTGATGCTGTCGCCGCGGCTGTCATAGAGATACTCGGTAATGATGCCGATGTCGACCGGGGATTCGTTGACACCAACGAATGTGTACTCGTAGCCGCCGGCTATGGAACGTATGCGTTTCCCCTGGCCGCTGCGTGTGATGGCTTCCAGTTTCCATAGCCAGCCGCCGAAGGTGGCCTGCAGGTCGAGACTGGTCTGGTCTACGATTTCATACAGTGGCGTGATTTCACTGATAGTCATGCCGGAAATGGCGGCGGGACGGGCCACGAAGCGCGGGTCGCGACCGGTGCCGGAAAAATGTGCGATGCCGATATCGAATTCACCGATGGTGTGGGACCAGCGTATGGCGAAATCTGTATGCAGCTCCTGTGCACCGGATTCGTACAGGGCGTCGTCACTGATCGGGATGCCGAAGCGCGGTCGTCCTTCGCTATCCGGGAAGGTGCGTTCGCGAAAACCAGGCAGCACGAACAGGTCAAAATTACCGTAGTCCCTTATCAGCGTCAGCTTGGCCATGGGTTGGCCGAGCTTGTCCTCGCCGTCTTCATTGATCACCAGGTCGGTCTGATTGATGACATCCACCAGGTGAACGGCTTCGGTGACACCCCAGTAAACCTTGCTGATGCCGATGTTCGTTTCCCAGTCACGTGCCACGTGAATCCACGACAGCTCGCGAATATCGGCATGTGTCCGGTTGTTGTCATGTGCGTCCAGCAAGAGATACGGCTTGAACGTAAACAGGTCATCGCGCTGGTTCCATTCGTGAAAGTACTCCGGCTCGAAGGCCAGCGAAACGTAGCTATTGTGCTGGCGGCTGTCCTGCGGATCTTCAATGAAGCCAAGCAGTTCGGCTGCGACGTAACCGCGCCACCCGGCATGTGCACAGATGGCAGGTAGCAGGCAGGCAAGGGCGCAAAGGAAGCGTTTCATGATGGACGTTTCTGTCTAGCGGGCACGTTTCAGTGAGTTTTTGTCGAAGTCCCGGTCGGTCAGGTCGACATTGAATACATAGTCGGATTGCAGCAGGCGAGTGCTTTTGCCGGTCTGGTGGTTTTCCATGAACATGTTAAGGGCACGCCAGTACTTGTCCTTGAATTGCTTGTAATCATTGAATACCAGTGTCTTAAGCAGTGAGTCCTTGCGATCGTAGTACTCGATTTTCCGTTCCTTGTAGTGCTCCTTGTCGAGCCAGATGATCTGCCGGGTGTAGCCGGACTTTTCATCTTTCGGGTAACGTTCAAACACGAACACATCCATGCCGTCCAGCGTATCGTCCTTTATGAATTTATAGGTGTACTTGTCAACTTCCTGCGAGGTGATGTCCTCGTAGGCAAACTCGCTGCCCATGAACGGGCCCGACTTGTTGTCTGACGAGATGCGCTTGACGCGTTTCAGCGCCGGCAGGTAAAGCCATTGGTCATCAGGACCTTCACGATGGGTGAAGCTGAGCAGGGCAGTGCCTGATACGTCACGCGGGTTGTCAAAGATCGTGAGGCTCTTGTCGCCATCGTCCGCCACCTCAAGGGTCTTCGAGCGGATTTCGCGGGTGCTTTCCTGTCCCTGCTTGTTCTTCAGTATCATCTTGACGCTGTTGGTGTAGTTGCCGAAGCCACTGTCGCGCAAGTCCGCTTCCTGTGCAATGGCGAGACCTTTTTCCTCAGGCGTCTCTGCAGTTGCCGCGACTGGCAACAGGCACAGCAACAGTGCCGGCAGAATTCCAGGTAAAATTTTCATCGTCAGTCTCCAGGTCAGATTTCTGTTATTTCAATGTTAGTGGCGGCAGGACCAGGGTGCCAGCGCCGGTGCAATGACACAGGTGATTGCTCCAGGCGGCGCCATTTGGTTATTCATTCTAATCGATGAAAAGGCCGGTATGCCAAAGCCGGTGATTAGCGCGTTGCGGGTTTGTTGATGCCAGTCTGCATGTTCGGGTTCGGGCACCGGAAAGTGGCATTGTACAGAGTAGCGGATCCCGCGAGGTCAGATCGGTTTTTCACCGGGTAGCAGATTGTGAGACCGGCAATTCACATGAAGGTTCATGGCCGCGACACAGGTGGCGCCGGAGAGCCGGCCCGTTTGGCGCTGGCGCCTGTAGCAAGCTGCATCTTTTGTGCGGTAAATGCTACCGGCAGGGTGCTGAATTTTACCATTCGGCCAGGATCGCAGGCATGGCCGTTATCCGGGCAGCCATTCTGGAATTTCAGGCAAGCCAGTAAATATAAACAATAAGTGCATGTATAATATATTCAATTTGTCAGCCACCACGCGGACAATATTGTTGGTGGTGGGCGGTGAATGAAAATAACGTCATATTTACACTGACGGTTGCGGCATTTTTCGTACTGATAATGCCCTCCAGCGGGCGGTACAGGCAGTGGATGTTGCAATCGTCAGGCAGGTGACAGGGTGTGCCGGCGTGGTGATAAGGTCGTGTATAAACAGTCCGGACATATTGGTTTATGGCCGTAACTTCCTTTATAGTCTCAATCGCTTGTCCGGCCTTGCCCGACACAAATTTTCGCACAGGACGTTGAATGGCTGATCGCAGACTACAGGTTTTTCATACCGTTGCCCGGTTGCTGAGTTTTACCAAGGCAGCAGAAAGCCTGCACATGACCCAGCCTGCGGTCACCTTCCAGGTTCGTCAACTGGAGGAGTATTTCAATACCCGCCTGTTTGACCGCACGCACAATCGCATCAGCCTGACGGCTGCCGGTGAACGCGTCTATGAATACGCGGCGCAGATTTTCGACCTGTACGCGAAAATGGATAACGCCGTTCGTGATATGACCGGCGAGATCAGCGGTGTGTTGATTATCGGTGCCAGCACCACTATCGCCGAGTACATGCTGCCGGCGCTGCTGGGTGATTTCAAAAAGAAATATCCCGATATCAATGTCCACCTCAAGGTATCCAATTCCGACGGTATCGTATCCATGGTGGAAAATAACGATATCGACCTGGGCGTGGTCGAGGCGCCGGTTGTCAACAAGAACCTGGTGGTCGAGAACTGCCGCAACGATCGCCTGGTCGCGGTCGTGCCGCCCGCCCATGAACTGTCCGGCAAAAAGAAAGTAAACGTGAAGGAACTGATAGCGCATGCCTACATAGCCAGGGAAGAGGGCTCGGGTACGCGCGAAGTCATCGAGGAATACCTGGCCGCTACCGGCATGAAACCCGCTGATATGTCCATCGCCATGGAACTGGGCAGCCCCGAAGCCATCAAGGGTGCGGTTGAGGCCGGTATGGGTGTGTCAATCGTCTCCGAGGTAACCATTCACAAGGAGCTGCAGCTCGGCACGCTTGTCAGCCTTGAGCTGGACCCGCCGCTGGAGCGCCCGTTCTCGTTTGTACACCAGAAACAGAAGTTCCGGCAGCGTGCAATGGATGAGTTACTTGTCTTTGCGCGCGCCTACTGTCTCTCGCATAAAGATGATCGCTGACATCAGCCGCTCTGTATTTGAATGAAGCCGGAACAGCAACAGCTTATTGATCTGTTCACAGGTCTGGATGAAGAGGGCCGTTCCAGCCTGCTGGCGTTCGCCGAATTTCTGGCCAGCCGTGGTCGTGTGCCGCGCGTCACTGCAAGCAAGCCGGTCGTTACCGTGCCTGCGCCGGAAAACATTGCACGTCCCGACGACGAGTCGATTGTCGCCGCGCTTAAACGCCTGTCGAAAACCTATCACATGCTGGACAAGAGCGAGATGCTGGGTGCAACGTCGGATATGGTGGCGACCCACGTCATGCAGGGCTCCGATCCGGTCGGTGTTATCGACCAGCTCGAAGCCGTTTTTTCCAAACACTACAGCGATCTGAAGGCGCGCTCCGGCGGATGATGCGATGAACATCGTTACCGAGTGGTACCGCCGATATGTGTCTGATCCACAGGTAGTGATACTGGCCGTATTGCTGGCGGCCGGATTCATCGTCATGCTGACACTGGGCCGAATGCTGGCGCCGGTGCTTGCGGGTGTGGTGATTGCGTATTTGCTGGATGGTGTGGTTGAGAAGTTCAATCGCATGGGCATGCCGCGATTGCCTGCAGTGGTGCTGGTATTCCTTGTTTTTATGACCTTTGTGGTATTCGCGGTGCTGTGGCTGGCGCCGCGCCTGTCGGAACAGGTGACGCAACTCGTTCGGCAGCTGCCCGATATCATCACGCACGGCCAGACCGTTATGCTGCAACTGCCGGAGAAATACCCGAACCTGTTCACTGCCGAGCAGGTGAAAGAACTGAGTGCCTCGATTCGTACGGAGATAACCGATACTGAGTCAACGCATCCTGTCCCTGTCCGTGCCGGCAGTGACGGGTCTTATTGCCTTGCTCGTCTATATTATTCTTGTGCCGGTACTGTCGTTTTTCTTTCTGAATAGACAAGTACCATATTTTCGCATGGTTTAACCAGCGCCTGCCGCAGCAACGCGGGCTGGTCGATGCCGTCGCCAGCGATGTCAACGTGCAGGTGGCGAACTATGTTCGCGGCAAGGTCTGGGAAATATTCATCGTTGGTGCGGCGGCCTTCGCCACATTCAGCCTGATGGGGCTGCAGTATGCCTTGCTGCTGTCGACCATGGTCGGACTGTCCGTGATCATTCCATATATAGGCGCCGCTGTCGTGACGGTGCCGGTCGCCCTGATTGCCTGGTTCCAGTGGGGCTGGAGCGCGGACTTCGGCTGGGTCCTGTTTGCCTATGCCGTACTGCAGGCGCTCGATGGTAACCTGCTGGCGCCGTTGCTGTTTTCCGAAGTCGTCAACCTGCACCCGGTGGCGATCATTGTCGCCATTCTTGTGTTCGGCGGTATCTGGGGTTTCTGGGGTGTGTTCTTTGCCATTCCCCTGGCGACCCTGGTGCAGGCCGTCATGACGGCCTGGCCACGCATGAACAGGTCAGACGAGGAGTCAGGCGCCACCGCGGCTTAAAAACGCAGTGTCGGCCCTTGATGTGTTACAGCGCCTTGATTGCTTCCAGAACGTCTTCTACGTGGCCGGGGACTTTTACCTTGCGCCATTCGCGCCTGAGAACACCCTTGTCATCGATGAGAAACGTGCTGCGTTCGATGCCCATAACCTTGCGGCCGTACATGTTCTTTTCCTTGATCACGTCAAACAGCCTGCACAGTTTTTCATCACTGTCGGATAACAGCTCAAACGGAAGCGCGTGCTTTGCCTTGAAATTCTCGTGTGATTTAAGGCTGTCGCGCGACACGCCCAGGATTATCGTATTGCGTCTTCTGAAGGTGTGTATCCTGTCGCGGAAGTCCTGGCCCTCGGTGGTGCAGCCCGGTGTGCTGTCCTTCGGGTAAAAATACAACACCAGGTTCTTTCCCTTGCAGTCGGCCAGCGTTATTTCCTGTTCGCCGGTCGCAGGTAATCTGAATGCGGGTACTTTCTTGCCCGGTACCACTTTTGCCATGGTTGTTTTTCTCCGTGCTGTTCCTGGTTCCTGCCCGGTTGTGTAACTACTTGACCGGTTCGATCACGGCATCCAGGTTCAGGTTGTCGCAGAACTCGGCGAAATCCTCGCGCAAATCTGATATGCGTACGCCGGAGCGAATGTCGACCCGCAGCTGCACCGAATACATTGGTGTGCCGGAGTGTGCGGCGGCATAGCTGCTGGTGATCATTTCCTGGATATTTATATCCCGCTGTGAGAAGAAGCGTGCCAGGTTGTGGACGATACCCGGTTGGTCGAGCGCAACCACTTCGACCGCGTACGGCATCAGGTCCTTGCCGGGTACCGGTGAGCGGGTACGCCGGGAAGTGATGTTCAGCCCAAGGCGTTTTTCGAGGCCGTCGACCTGGCCTTCGAGTTTTGCCAGCGTATTCCAGTTGCCATCGAGCTGCATCAGCAGGGCGAAATCCCCGCCCAGCACAGCCATGCGGCTGTCCAGGATGTTACAACCGCATTCGAGTACCGCCCGGGACAGCTCGTTAATTATCCCCGGCCGGTCGGTACCCAGCGCCGAGAGAACCAGTTGGTCATATTTCTTGTCTGAGGTTTCGCTCATCATGTACCCGGGCCGTCTGGCCGGTTAACTCCTTCGGGTGCGCAGTCTACCATTTTCGGGTGGTGGCAGCGCCGGTATTGCATTACAGCGCCTTGATTGCCTTGTCAGTACGGGGTGTCGCCAGTACCATGGCGTTCTCGATTGGGCCCGGAGTAGGCAGGATGTTTCAAGGCAGTATAGTGGCGCTGGTAACACCGATGCAGGCGAATGGCGCCATCGATGAAGACAGCCTGCAGCGCCTGGTTGATTTCCATGTCGAGAACAATTCAGATGCCCTGGTGTCTGTCGGTACGACGGGCGAGTCCGCGACCCTGGACGAGGACGAGCACTGCCACGTCATGCGCCGCACGGTTGAGATGGCTGCCGGCCGTATACCGGTCATTGCCGGCACCGGTGCGAACTCCACGCGCGAGGCGATTGATCTTACCCGCTGTGCAATGGAGGCGGGCGCCGATGCCTGCCTGCTGGTGACACCTTATTACAACAAGCCGACCCAGGAAGGCCTGTACCGGCACCATCGGGCAATTGCTGAAGCCGTGCCGATCCCGCAGATTCTGTACAATGTGCCCGGACGAACGGCGTGTGACATGCTCCCTGATACGGTTGAGCGGCTTGCACAGGTCGAAAACATCGTCGGCATCAAGGACGCAACCGGCGACCTGGTGCGGGCACGTGAACTGATTGATCGTTGTGGTGACCGGCTCTCGATTTACAGTGGCGACGATGCAACTGCCATGGAGTTGATGCTGATGGGCGGCAACGGCAACGTTTCGGTGACAGCCAATGTTGCACCGGCAGACATGCATGCACTTTGCGTTGCCGCGCAGGCAGGAGACCGGGATACGGCTGTCAGTATTAACAGTCGCCTTGATGTCTTGAATCACATACTGTTTGTTGAATCTAACCCGATACCGGTCAAGTGGGCGTTACACGAAATGGGACTGATTCCCGACGGTATTCGTTTGCCGCTTACGCAACTGGATGCGTCGCACCATGAAGTTGTGCGACAGGCGCTGGTTGCGGCCGGAGTGATGGCGTCCGCATGACGCCCCTTACAGGAAAAAATACAATGCAGCCAGGTCTGAAGAAAATTTCCCTCCCGCTGGTAGTAATTGGCGCCTTACTGATTTCCGCCTGTGGCGTTTTGGACAAGGTGGCGCCGGGCAGGGACAAGGCCGATTATAAAAAAAGCAAGGTCATCGACAATCTTGAAGTTCCGCCGGATCTGTCTGCCAGCACCATCAATGACGCTCCCGACTCACTGGGTGCGGCCAGCGCGACCTACTCGGAATTCGGCACCGAGCGACCGCTGCGGGAGAAGTCTGCAGTTTTGCCCGAGCAGGAAGCGCTGCAGGTCATGCGCGATGGCGACCAGCAATGGTTGCTGGTCCAGGGTACGCCCGACCAGGTGTGGCCGCGGGTAAAAGAGTTCTGGTTGCAGGAGGGTTTCCTGATCAACAAGGAAGACCCGCGTCTCGGCATCCTCGAAACAGACTGGGCGGAAAATCGCGCGGATATTCCACAGGGACCGATTCGAAAACTGATCGGCAAGGCAATCGATGTCGTTTATTCATCCGCCACGCGTGACAAGTACCGTGTCAGGCTGGAAAAGAGTGGCGACGGTGGATCTGAAGTGTACCTGACCCACCGTGGCGTCGAAGAAGTCGTCAAGGGTAATCCGGATGACAGTACCACCGTCTGGCAGTCCCGGCCGACCGACCCGGAGCTGGAAGCCGAAATGCTCAAGCGCATGATGGTCTTCCTCGGTATCGAAGAGCAGAAAGCGCAGTCGATGCTGGTACGCAAGGGCAAAGACAAGGTTCGTGCCGAACTGGTCAGTGATGGAACGGGCAGTTCCCTGCTGATCCGGGAGGACTACTCCCGTGCATGGCGCAGAACGGGCGTTGCACTCGATCGCATCGGCTTCACTGTTGAAGACCGTGACCGTTCCGGTGGTACTTATTTCGTGCGCTACAACGACCCGCTCGGCGAGCAGGCAGCATCCGGATTTCTCGACAAGCTGGCGTTCTGGTCATCGGAGGATGACACGAATGCAACCGAATACCATATCAAGCTGATCGCCGATGGCCCGGTCACGCGCGTGATCGTTAACAACAGCAACGATGAGCGGGACGCGACGTCGACAGCCAAGCGAATCCTTACATTGCTGGAAGAACAGTTACGCTAACGTATGCGATTCGCACTGCTTGGCAGCGGTAGCAGGGGGAACGCGACCCTGGTCGAGCACCGCGGGACGCTTGTCATGCTGGACTGCGGTTTCTCCTGCCGGGAAACCGGTCGACGTATGGCGCAGCTGGGTTACAGCCCGGCTGACCTGGATGCCGTGGTGGTGACGCACGAGCACGGTGATCATGTGCGCGGTGTCCCGGCGCTGGCGCGCAAGTACGCGTTACCTGTCTGGATGACGCGTGGCACCCATCGGAAACTGCGTGACGATGCTATCCCCGACCTGCGTTTCTTTGATGGCCAGGCCGTGCTGGAAATCGGTGCATTGCAACTGCAACCTTTTACTGTCCCCCATGATGCCGGCGAACCCTGCCAGGTTACCTTCGACAGTGGTCAACACCGGCTCGGTGTGCTGACTGACACCGGGCGTATCACGCCGCATATCCGCGCATGCCTCGATGCCGCCGATGCGCTGTTGCTGGAGTGCAATCACGACACTACGATGCTTGCCGACGGCCCCTATTCACCTGCATTGAAGCGCCGTGTCGGTGGGCCACTGGGTCACCTCAGCAACGACCAGGCCGTGGGTCTGTTGCAGCAACTCGATACCTCGCGCCTTCAGCACATGGTGGCAGCCCATCTGAGTGACAAAAACAATGATCCGGACCTGGTGCGTTCCGCGCTGGCCGGTGCGCTGGACTGTACGCCAGACTGGATTGCAATCGCTGATCAGGACGCTGGACTCGGCTGGCGGGAAATCGTCTAGACTGATAGACCGTTTCACCATTTCTCATGCAGTGATGCCGCGAAAATCTCATCAGCCGGGTTCTATCAACGATAAGTTCCACCCATTCAAGGGGCATCCCTACGGCACAGTTTTGTCACGCGTTTGGGATTTGTCGGTTAATATAGTGCTGGTAATTTGACGTACTATAATTTAGTATATTAGAGATAATTAATATACAGTTTATTGAATGACATGAAATTTCTGGACCGACATTTACAGTATCTGCTGGTAGGCGTGGCACTCGGTGTTGCCGTGATGCCCGGTGTTCTATGGTCGCTCAGAGAGCGTTTTGCCATTGATGTAACCGGCATTACCGACGCCCGCCTGACGGATTACTACAGGGTCTTCTACAGCGGTCTGGAAGAGCCACTTGCCTGGCTCTGGATAGCACTCCCGTACGGTCTGTTCATCATGCTGCGCACATTGCTGCTGCCACGTGCAGCGGCCGGCGAGAGGGCAGTGACCCGGGCGGCTGCCCGGGGCAGTATCCGGGACGTTAAAAACCCGGTTAAAACGGGTGCAAATGTAAGTGTTATTGGCAAGTCTGGTATGACGCCACTGCATGATGCGTCGTACGCGTGTAAACCCGAGGTCGTGAGCATGTTGCTCAGGAGCGGGGCTGATCTGGAGGCCTGTGATATCGAAACCGGTATCAGGCCGCTGCACATGGCGGCAAAAAAAGGTTGCCTGCAGGCCTGCGAGCTTCTCATCAGGCACGGTGCGGAAATAAATGCACAGACACGCGAGGGCGCCACTGCCCTGCACCTGGCAGCCCGTGCAGGGCATGCAGAGGTGGTGCTGCTGCTATTGAAGTACCTCGCCAACCATACGCTGCAGGATGTGCAGGGGCACACCGCCATGCACTATGCGCAGCAGGCAGGGCACCTGGATATCGTCAAGCACATCGAACAACACCGGCAAACGGAGTGGCCATACCTGCATATGTCGAATCGCTGATGTGAACGGGGATGAGCACAGCCGTTCAGTGTGCAGATAGTAAATCGCAGGTGTGTAGAGGCAGCATGCCCTGTGTCTGGACAGGCTCAGTGCCTGACTGGAGGCGAGGGTGTTTGGCGTACCGGTTGCGCACTTCGTGAGGTTTTTCGAACGTGCCGGCCTGTCCCGGCAGGGTCGGGCTGTATAACCACGATATTGACCTGCGGCGGGGTTCATTCCCGCTGACAAGAATGACCCCATCCAGTATCATTCCCGGCTTCCAGAAACCCCCATCCCGGAGTCCTGATGCTGCATCTGCTGGGTTGTCCTGCCCATTCCGAATTTCGACTGCACAAGCTGCTGGCGCAATGCCGGGAACGGGTGCCGGCCGTGGCCGGTTTGCGTGCTGACTTTATCCATCTTGCCGAGCTGGTCGAGCCGCTGTCTGGAGACGAACTGAGCCTGCTTGAGCAGTTGCTCGATTACGGGCCGCCCCGCACGACGGCAGACAGTCAGGGTATCCAGCTGGTCGTGGTGCCGCGGCCCGGCACGATTTCGCCCTGGTCGAGCAAGGCGACTGATATTGTTCACAACTGCGGACTCGACAAGGTACGCCGGGTCGAGCGCGGTGTCCTGTATACGCTGGAACCGATCGCCGGTGAATCCCTGGATAACGGGCAGCGTGAGGCGTTGCTGCCACTGCTGCATGATCGAATGACCGAGTCGGTCCTGTTTGATCTTGACGACACCGATGGTTTGTTCCGCCATGCAGTGCCGGCACCGGTCGGACGCGTGGATGTCATTGCGGGTGGACGTGCAGCCCTCGAGCGGGCGAATGGCGAGCTCGGACTGGCGCTGTCAGATGATGAGATCGATTACCTGGTCGAGAACTTTACCGCGCTGGGTCGCAACCCGATGGACATCGAGCTCATGATGTTTGCGCAGGCCAACTCGGAACACTGCCGGCACAAGATTTTTAACGCGGACTGGGTGATTGACGGCCAGCCCATGGACCGCAGCCTGTTCGACATGATTCGCGTATCACACCAGGCCAGCCCGGCGGGCATTCTGTCTGCCTACAGCGATAATGCCGCGGTACTTGAAGGCGGCGAGGTGCAGCGTTTCTTCCCTGATACGAGCGCGCATGGTTACCAGGCGCATACCGAACCGGGACACCTGGTGATCAAGGTGGAAACGCATAATCACCCGACGGCGATTTCGCCATTCCCGGGTGCGGCCACCGGTTCCGGTGGTGAAATCAGGGACGAGGGTGCGACCGGTCGGGGCGCAAAACCCAAGGCCGGCCTGTGTGGCTTCTCGGTGTCCAACCTGCGTGTGCCCGGTTTCGAACAGCCGTGGGAAACCGATCATGGCAAACCGGCGCGCATTGTTTCGGCGCTGGACATCATGGTGGATGGCCCGCTGGGTGCGGCCGCCTTTAATAATGAATTCGGCCGACCCAACCTGTGCGGTTATTTCCGTACCTTTGAAGAACGTGTGCGCGGTGCGCAGGGCGATGAATTGCGTGGTTACCACAAACCCATCATGCTCGCCGGCGGCTGCGGGATGATTCGTGACGGGCACGTTCACAAGAACGATATCCCCGCAGGTACGCCGATCGTGGTGCTGGGCGGGCCGGCCATGCTCATCGGCCTCGGCGGTGGCGCCGCATCCTCCATGTCGAGCGGTGCGAGTGCGGAAGACCTGGATTTTGCATCGGTGCAACGCGGCAACCCGGAGATGGAGCGGCGTGTTCAGGAAGTCATCGACGCCTGCTGGTCACTCGGTGACGACAACCCGATTGTTTCGATCCATGACGTCGGTGCCGGCGGCCTGTCGAATGCGGTGCCTGAACTGGTCAATGACAGCGGCCGTGGTGGCAGTTTTGAATTGCGCAAAATTCCCAACGACGACCCGGGCATGACGCCCATGCAGGTGTGGTGTAACGAATCGCAGGAACGCTACGTGCTGGCAGTCGACCAGGCAAAGCTGGAAATGTTCATGGCCCTGTGTGAGCGTGAACGTTGCCCGGTTGCCGTGCTGGGCGAGGCAACCGACCGCCAGCAGCTGCTGCTGACGGACAGTCATTTCGACAATTCACCGATCGACCTGCCGATGAGCCTGTTGCTGGGCAAGCCGCCGAAAATGCGCCGCGATGTGGCACGCATACCGGTTGCACGAACCGAATTCGATACCAGCGGACTTGATATCCGTGACGCTGCCTACCGCGTGTTGCGACTGCCGGCCGTGGCAGACAAGACTTTCCTGATAACCATTGGCGACCGCTCGGTTACCGGTATGGTCGTGCGTGACCAGATGGTGGGCCCCTGGCAGGTACCGGTCGCCGACGTGGCGGTGACCGCGTCTGATTACCGGGGTTATACCGGCGAGGCCATGGCCATGGGTGAGCGCACCCCGGTAGCGCTGCTCGACGGACCGGCTTCCGGACGCATGGCCGTCGGCGAGGCGCTGACGAATATTGCGGCAGCCGGCATTGATGATATCGGGCGTGTTGCCCTGTCGGCCAACTGGATGGCGCCGGCCGGCCATCCCGGCGAGGATGCAATCCTCTATGACACGGTACAGGCGGTCGGGGCCGAACTGTGTCCGGCACTCGGTATTGCGATACCGGTCGGCAAGGACTCCATGTCCATGAAATCGGTCTGGCAGGTTGATGGCAGCGAGCGCGCAGTAACCGCGCCGCTGTCACTGATCATTTCCGCATTTGCACCGGTGTCGGATGTACGGCGAACGCTCACCCCGCAACTGCAAACCGGTGCGGGCGCGACCGCGTTGCTGTTACTCGATCTGGGTGGCGGCAGGAATCGTCTGGGTGGTTCGGCGCTGGCGCAGGTCTACAAGGATATCGGCGCGATACCACCTGATGTGGATGATGCGGCGATGCTCGAGTCCTTCTTCACTGCCGTGCAGGCGCTTAACCGTGCAGGCTTGTTACTGGCCTACCATGACCGCTCGGACGGTGGCCTGTTTGCCTGCCTGTGCGAGATGATGTTTGCCGGTCACACCGGTATGCGAGTGCATCTGGACGGGCTTGGCGAAGACCCGTTCGCCGCGCTGTTCGCAGAAGAGCTGGGCGCCGTGTTGCAGGTGCGTGAAGATGCGTTGGACGAGGTCATTAATGTCCTGCGTGAGCACGGTCTGGAAGACGTGGCACACGCGATCGGCCATCCCGATGAAGGCGACCGGCTGGATATCTCGTTACGCGAAAATACCCTGTTGTCCGAGACGCGTATTGATTTGCAGCGTGCATGGTCAGAGACCACCTATCAAATGCAGGCCCTGCGCGATAACTCCGATTGTGCCCGGCAGGCGTACGACACCCTGCTGGACAGCGGGGATCCGGGTATTCAGCCACGCGTAAGCTTCGACATCAATGACGATGTGACAGCGCCGCTCGCCGGTCGTGGTGCGCGGCCGCGCGTTGCCGTGCTGCGTGAGCAGGGGGTGAATGGCCAGGTTGAAATGGCAGCGGCATTCCACAGCGCCGGTTTTGATACCGTCGATGTGCATATGAGCGATCTGCTGGCGGGACGGCAAACGCTGGACGGGTTCCGCGGGCTGGTGGCCTGTGGCGGGTTCTCCTACGGTGACGTGCTGGGTGCCGGGCAGGGCTGGGCCAAGTCCGTCCTGTTTCACGCCGACCTGCGCGATATGTTTGGAGAATTCTTTGCGCGCGAAAACAGTTTTTCGCTCGGTGTCTGTAACGGCTGCCAGATGCTGTCGACGCTGCGGGATATTATCCCCGGCGCTGCTGCATGGCCGCGCTTTGTCCGCAATGAATCGGAACAGTTCGAGGCACGTTTCTCGCAGCTGGAAATTCTCGAGACACCGTCGATTTTCTTCAGCTGGCATGAGCGGATCGGTGTTGCCGATCGCGGTTGCACACGGTGAAGGGCGGGCCGACTTCGGCGATGCTGACCCGAATACTGCCCTGGTGGCCGCGCGTTATGTCGATGGTTACGGTGAGGTTGCCACGCGCTACCCGCAAAACCCGAACGGCTCGCCGCAGGGTATTACCGCGCTGACCACGCCGGACGGTCGGGCAACTATCATGATGCCGCACCCGGAGCGCGTATTCCGTACGGTCACGAATTCATGGCATCCGGCCGACTGGGACGAAGACGGGCCGTGGCTGCGCATGTTCCGCAATGCACGGGTCTGGACGGGGTAATAGTCAGAACGGTGTAGGAGCGCCTTGCAAGGCGCGATTTCAAAACCATTTCGCGCCTTACAAGGCGCTCCTACAGGTTTATATAGTACGCTGTTAGCGCTTCGACACCCAGGCGCTGTCTACGCCCAGCCGGTCTTCAAGCAGTGACACCCAGGTATTGGCTTCCTTGCGACTGTCGTAGCCGATGGCGCGAATCCGGAACATGGGCTTGCCCTTGATGGTGACCGGGTAGATCTCGGCGTCGACGCCTTTTTTCCGGAACTCTGCCAGCTTCCTGCTGGCCATCGATTCAAACCGGTAGGAAGATATGTTGACGACCCAGGCGCCATCACCGGCCTTTGCCGCCGCTGTTCGGGTGTCGGCCGGCACGACGGCAATTGGCGGTGTGACCATCGACAGGGTGGTCGGGCGCCGCAGGCGCCGGTATGCCTGCGGCCGGTGCCGGCAGGGTGGTGGTGATATCTGGCGCTGACGACGGACTGTCAGGCTTGCCCGCCAGCCGGGCAACTGCGGGTACGGGGCTATCGGGTGTTGACGCCAGGTCGCCGACTGCGGACGACGAGTCCTTCGGCGGTATTGCGTGACTGGCAGCCGTTGCGGTTCCCGTTGGGGTCGCCCGTGTTTGGCCGGTCGTGCCGAGTGGCATGCCCGGTGGTTCAAGCGCCGCGATCAAATCAGCGGCGGCGTCCGCTGTGGTGTTGGCTGCTACCAGGCTGTCGGGAACTGTTTTATCAGCAGGTCCGGGACTGGCTGGCGTGCTGCGAACCACTGTGCCGGTCGGTGGCGGGTCAATCGGCGCTACCACAGTGTTCTCGGTTTCCGGTGGTAAATTGTTGGCTGCAATCAGCTGGATGTTCTGTGCTGACATATAGACACCGCCGATGCCAACGGCCAGTGTGGCAACCGCGAGGGTGGCCATGGTCGGCAGCAGCTTTTCGCATAGCGTCTTGTTGACGGGGGTGTCGTCCGGCTGCCGCTCACATCCCCAGTTGCGGCCACCGTGCGTATTGTCGGTTTCCCGCCAGTCGCTCCAGGGTTCCAGTCCGTTAGCAAACCCGGCGGCGCCCTCGGTATGCATGCGCTGCTCGAAGGCCCTGAGCTTGTCTATTTCGCTTAACTGTTCTGCGCTATCGGTCATCGATCAGCTATCCAGGCGCTTGTATTTGATTCGATGTGGCTGATCGGCATCGGCGCCCAGGCGGCGCTTGCGATCGGCTTCGTAGTCGGCGTAGTTGCCTTCAAACCAGACAGTCTGGCTGTCCCCCTCGAAGGCGAGGATGTGGGTCGCGATGCGGTCAAGGAACCAGCGATCATGGGAGATAACTACAGCACATCCGGGGAAATCGAGCAAGGCCTCTTCGAGTGCGCGCAGCGTTTCCACATCGAGGTCATTGGTCGGTTCGTCGAGCAGCAGTACGTTGCCGCCGCTCTTCAGCAGCTTGGCCAGGTGTACGCGGTTGCGTTCACCGCCCGACAGGCTGCCGACATGTTTCTGCTGGTCACTGCCGTTGAAGTTAAAGCGCGACACGTAAGTGCGTGAATTCAGCTCGGTGGTACCGACGGTCATGATGTCCTGGCCACCGGAAATCTCTTCCCAGACGGTCTTGTCGGCGTCCAGCGCATCACGACTCTGGTCCACGCAGGCGATGACGGCGGTGTCGCCAATACGCAGTTCGCCGCTGTCCGGCTGTTCGGCGCCGGTCAGCATGCGGAACAGCGTCGTTTTACCGGCGCCGTTCGGGCCGATGATGCCGACGATGCCGCCGCGCGGCAGGTTGAAACTGAGGTTGTCATACAGCAGCTTGTCGCCAAACCGTTTGCTGATGCCGTTTGCCTCGATCACCAGGTCGCCGAGACGCGGACCCGGCGGGATATACAGCTGCTTGGTCTCATTGCGCTGCTGTGATTCCTGCGATGACAGTTCCTCGAAGCGGGCGAGACGCGCCTTGCTCTTGGCATGGCGGCCCTTGGCGCCCGATCTGACCCATTCCAGTTCGGCCTTCATGGCCTTCTGCCGGGCCGAGGCCTGTTTTTCCTCGACTTCCAGCCGCTGCTCCTTCTGTTCCAGCCAGGAAGAGTAGTTACCCTCCCAGGGAATGCCGTGGCCACGGTCGAGCTCGAGTATCCAGCCGGCGACATTGTCGAGGAAGTAGCGATCATGGGTTACCGCGACGACTGTGCCCGGGAATTCTGCGAGGAAGCGCTCCAGCCAGGCAACGCTTTCCGCGTCGAGATGGTTGGTGGGTTCGTCCAGCAGCAACATGTCCGGGTTGGATAGCAGCAGCTTGCACAGGGCCACGCGGCGGCGTTCGCCACCGGACAGTGTCGTGACATCGGCGTCCCACGGCGGCAGGCGCAGCGCGTCGGCGGCGATTTCCAGCTTGCGCTCGAGGTTATGGCCGTCGCCGGCCTGCAGGATATTTTCCAGGCGTGCCTGTTCGGCCGCCAGCGCATCGAAATCGGCATCCGGTTCGGCATAGGCGGCGTACACGGCGTCAAGTTTCTGTTGTGTCTCGGTGATGTCAGACAACGCCTCTTCCAGGTTGCCGCGCACATCCTTGTCCGGGTTCAGTGGCGGCTCCTGCTGCAGAAAACCGATCTTGATACCGGGCTGTGGCCGCGCCTCGCCTTCGATTTCGGTATCGACACCGGCCATGATGCGTAACAGGCTGGATTTGCCGGAACCGTTCAGGCCCAGCACGCCGATCTTGGCGCCGGGGAAGAAGGACAGGGAAATGTCTTCGAGAATCTTGCGCTTCGGCGGGACGACCTTGCCCACCTGGTTCATGGTGTAGACGTACTGCGCCATTAAATGCGGTGCTCCGGAGCGGGATGACTGGCGCACATTATAGGCGCCGCTCGGGGTCTGGCAAGCGACGTCCGCGAACCGAAAACGGGACTGTTATTTTATTGCGGGCTTGACTTCCGGGCCGGTAGGCGGGTTGGTGTCAACCGGGTGATAAGTGCAGACGTTGACAGCCGCACTGTCCGTTGCCGGCAACAGGTGGCCGGGTTTTACCGGCAGGCCTTCACTGGTCTTTTCTGCCGGGTATCGGTTGCATACATGCGATACCTCGACCTGTTGTCATTGTACGAGCGGGTATTCTTTTTCCTGCCACTCTTCCATGCCGTTACGGAACCAGTAGATGTTCCGGTACTTGCAGTCGCGTGCTATGACAGCTGCCCTGGCGCTGCGCCCGCAGCGGATGCCGTTACAGTAAAACATGAGCG
>CAWKAE010000012.1:0-109797 GCA_963847565.1 uncultured Halobacteria archaeon | reverse complement strand
ATGCTCCATCAATTGCGGCATAACTTCTGACATGAGCGCAGTCGATTCGGCCATGGCCATGATCAGGACCTGCCCTTCCAGCACGGCATCGATGTTGTGACGGAAGCCGAGCCAGTGATTTTCGAGATTGGTCAGAGCAACACTTTCATCTGCTCCGCTCTGGCCGGGCACATCACCGAAATCACGCATCTGCCTTTCAAGTATGCCGCCAAACGCGCTCTTTGATTTGCCCATATTTTCGAAGGCATTGGTATCGCCGGTTGCCGCTGCCAGTGCGTACTTCGCTATTCGCTGTGACAGCACCAGCTGTTCGCTGACTTCGGTCATGCGTGACTGGTGTGTAGACGCCTGCTCGCCAACTTTCACGAATGTCCAGGCCATTGCAGAAACCGCGCATATCATCACGAAGACAAACAGCTTGACCCTGCTATTGGCTCCACCCGTACTCGTGTTAAACATCTTCATAATGGCCCGTCTCCTGACAGATATGGTTACTTTGCGTGGTTACTGAATACGTTGATTCATTTATGCAGTTTGTTATACCGCCGCCTGCAGGAACTGCGGTGAGTCCGCAAGTGTATGCAGGCTGAAAATTGCCCAGGACTGGTCGCCCCGTCGAAACACATGCTGCGTATACGGCAGGAGGAACTCGTCAACCTGTGCGTCTTCGACAGAATATTCGTTATCCATGAAGTGCTTCATGCCAAGCACCTCATCCACGACCAGGCCCGAGTAGAAGCCGTTGTAGTCGATCACCAGCACCCGTGTCTTGTCCGTGATGCGCGTTACGCCACCCGTCAGGCAACCGCTCAGGTCGATCACCGGTAACAGGTTGCCGCGAATATTCGCGATCCCGCGTACCCATGGCTGGGTCAGCGGCACCCTGGAGAGTTCCGGAACATCCAGAATTTCAACCACCTCACCAAGCTGGGATACCAGCTGGTTTTGGCCAATGCGATAAACGATACCGGCCCACTCGCTGACAGTATCCGCCTGCGCCTCGTGACTACTGCCACTGTCCCGGCAACCGTCTTCAATGGCCTTCAGGTAATCAACCGGATGTGTGCTGTTTTTTTCCAACATGACGGCTATGCCACAAGTGCTTCGTTAATAAGCGATAACAGTGTGTTTTCGCGCACCGGCTTGGTTACATAATTGGCTGCGCCCTGGCGCATGCCCCAGACGCGATCAACCTGCTGGTCCTTGCGCGTTACAATAATGACCGGAATGCTGGATGTTTCCGGATCGGACGTCAGTTCCCGTGTCGCCTGGAAGCCGTTCAGTCCCGGCATCACGACATCCATCAGGATCAGGTCAGGCTTTTCACGTCGTGCCGTTTCAATACCTTCGTTCGCATCCGCCGCAGTCACTGTCGAGAAACCGTTCTTCTCCAGCATCTTCTTCAGCACGTGGGCATCGGTCGGTGAATCATCAACTATCATTATGTGTGTCATCAGTATTGCCTCTTGAATGATTCAGCTGCCCGATTTGGTATCGCAATGCATTTCAATTGCTGCCAGCAATTCTTCCCGCGTAAACGGCTTGGTTATGTAATGGTCGGACCCGACCACCCGCCCGCGTGCGCGATCGAACAGTCCGTCCTTGCTGGACAGCATGACGACCGGGGTATGCCGGAAGACCTTGTGGTGCTTGATCAGCGCGCAGGTCTGGTAACCGTCCAGCCGGGGCATCATGATGTCGAGAAAGATCAGGCTGGGACGATGGTCAGCGATCATGCTGAGCGCCTCGAAGCCGTCGGTCGCCACGATGACCTCGAAGCCCTCGTTCTTGAGCAGCGTCTCGGCTGTTCGGCGAATGGTCTTGCTGTCATCGATGACCATGATCTTGGTGACCGATTCGTTGTCGGTCGCGGTGGACTCGTCGCTCTGCGCGGGATCCGTCAACTCACCAGCCGGTACGGTACTTTGCATGATGACCTCTATCTGTCTGTTTTAAATAAAAATACATCCAATACCCGGTGACTCGCGGCACCCCGTCCACGTCCCGGGGCGTTTTAATTTAGTATTGGCTTTCTGATACAACGATTTATCGTCAAAACGGCAACAAACTTTACGCCCGCCAGGCAGGCGGGGGTCAGCACCCCGGAAATCACCGGGAAAGGGAGCAAATGGACATCAAACTCGGCGTTGTAATGGACCCGATCGGGGCCATCAATTACCACAAGGACAGCACCCTGGCGATGCTGCTGGCGGCACAAAAGCGTGGCTGGTCATTGCATTACATGGAGCAGGACGACCTCTACCTGGAAGACAGCCACTGCATGGCCCGCATGGCCGGGCTCGAGGTGCGGATGGATGAGGCCGACTGGTTCACACTCGGCGAATACCGCACACGGCCGCTGACCGACCTCGACGTGGTGCTGATGCGCAAGGACCCGCCGGTCGACCTCGAATTTCTCTATACCGGCTTCCTGCTGGAACGCGCCGAGGCCGAGGGCGTGCTGGTCGTCAACCGGCCCGCCAGCGTGCGCAATGCCAGCGAGAAGCTCTACACCGCCTGGTTCAGCCAGTGCTGCGCGCCCATGCGCGTGTCGCGCGACAAGCAGGTGCTGGAAGATTTCCTGCGCGAACAGGGTGACATCGTGGTGAAGCCGCTCAATGGCATGGGCGGCGCATCGGTGTTCCGCATCCGTAAAGATGACCCGAACCTGCACGTCATTCTCGAGACCATCACCGACAACGGCCAGCAAAGCGCCATGGCGCAGCGCTACATCCCGGAGATCACCGAGGGTGACAAGCGCATCCTCATGATCGACGGCGAACCCTTCCCGCACGCGCTGGCACGCATCCCCGCCGCCGGCGAATCGCGCGGCAACCTCGCCGCCGGCGGCACCGGCAAGGGCGTGGACCTTAGTGAACGTGATCGCTGGATCTGCGCGCAGGTCGGACCGACCCTGCGCGAACAGGGCCTGACCTTTGTCGGACTCGACGTCATCGGCGACTATCTCACCGAGATCAACGTCACCAGCCCGACCTGCATTCGCGAACTCGACAAGCAGTACGGTGCCGACATTGCCGGGCAACTGATGGACGCCATCGAAGCCCGGTTGCAGGCACGATGAAGCGGCTGCGCGCGCTTGTCCTGTGCCTGCTGCTGACCGGCTGCACACAGCAGACCGAACCGGTCTTCAACAACCAGATACTGGCCTTCGGCACCATCATCGATATCACCATCGACGGCGTCGAACCGGCACTGGCGGAACAGGTCAGTGGTGAACTGGAACAGATGTTCCTGCAATGGCACCACGACTGGCATGCCTGGGAAGACGGCCCGCTGACACAGTTGAACGCGCAACTGGCCAGCGGCAAACCGGCAACGGTCGATGCCGGGCTGTTACCCCTGCTCATCGAGGCAAACCGCCTGTCAGAACTCAGTAACGGCCTGTTCAACCCGCTGATCGGCGGGCTGCTGGAGCTGTGGGGATTCCAGGGCAACCCGCTGCCCGAGGGCACATTGCCCGACCCGGATGCGATCAGGGACTGGCTGGCGCAAGCCCCCGTGGCTGCCGATATCTATATAAAAGGTAACACCCTCACCAGCCGCAACCCGCGCGCCGCCTATGATCTCGGCGGTTTCGCCAAGGGCTACGCCATCGACCGCGCCATCGAACACCTGCAGAAACGCGGCATCGAGAACGCCATCGTCAACACCGGCGGTGACCTGCGCGCCATCGGCGCCCGCAGCGCACGACGCTGGCGCATCGGCATCCGCCACCCGCGCAAGGACGACATCCTCGCCAGCATAACGATGGCGACGACAGCGTGTTTACCTCCGGCGATTACGAACGCCTGTTCAACGTCGATGACGTGCGCTACCACCACATCCTCGACCCGCGCACCGGCCACCCGGCCAGCAGCACGGCCGCCGTCACCGTGGTACACGACAACGCAACGGAAGCCGACGCCGCCGCCACCGCCCTGTTCGTCGCCGGACCGGATGAATGGCAGGCAATCGCAAAACGCATGGGCATCGACCGCGTCATGCTGGTCGACCGCGAGGGCCTGATAATCATGACGCCCGCCATGTGGGAGATCGTCACGCTATCAGATGATGTAACAGCACAGGCCCGGGTTAGCGATCCACTCTAACCACACCCGCAGCCATCAACTCCCCCCATCGTCATTCCCGCGAACGACTGCATGGAGAAGGTGAGCTCGCATAGCGAGCGAGAGGCTGGCCTGGGCCAAGCAGGAGGTAGAGTAATGTATGAGCAATTACCGAGGCGGGACAAATCCGTCCGGAACGGATTTGGACGGCCGAAGGTCGGCCCAGGGCGGATACATGGATGTATCCCGCAATCCAGCCCAAAAAAGACCAACTGAGTGTAACCAGTCTAAATCACCAGAACGCAACCACACACCTTTGTATTATTGCAGCCACCACCATTTAACGTATATTCGGTAAAACAGACAATGTTTCCACGCTCTAATTTCTAGATATGCCAACTATATATCTACATATAGAAATTAAATATCGACGTCTGCCAATTGTTGGCAGATGTGCCAATGTCACCTAATGGTAGTTAGGAGCCCATGTGGGGATGGAGGCAAAATCTAAAAATTATCCTGCGATAGCCATTGTTTCTTTGGCCTGCTCTGGCGTAATCCTTTTGGGTATTTATCCCTATCGCCCGAATGACCTCTTAGGGTGGGTGGTGCTTCTATTGATCTCTGTTCCAGTTGTGCTGTTTTATGAGGTCTTGGGGAAAAAGCTGTTGGAGAATAAGCGGGTAAATAGTGCTGGCAGGTCAACGAGAATAGTATTTGGAGTTATCGCGTTGGGGCTCGTTATTATCGCTTCGGTTTCGATAATAAGCTGGCTGGAACCATACATAGGCAAATGGGGCTCCTAACAAACGCTTCCAGCTCGACGCGGCTACGCCGCGCGACTGAGGCAAGACGTTAGGCCATTAATAGTATTTATCGAGCTTGTTTAAATATAGAAGGCATCCTGATGCGTAAAAGAATTATCAATTCAGATGATAAAAAAAAGGTTGATTCTGATCAGAAATGGTTGGATATCGAGAAGATTGCGGTAGTTGAAGTCAGCTCAGAGGAGGAAGCATTCCCAATCGAGTCCGCACTGCTGCCTGGTAAAGTCTCGCAATGGCGTGCGTCAGGTCAAGGCAAGCAGATGATCAGGCTTTTCTTCGACAAGCCTCAGAGGCTCCAATTGATCAGGTTGAAATTTGAAGAGTTAGAGATTGAACGTACGCAAGAATATGTTTTGCGTTGGTCTCCGGACGGTGGACAATCGTACCAGGAAATTATAAGACAGCAGTGGAACTTCAGCCCTGAAGGTGCAACCAGTGAAATTGAAGATTATCAGGTAGAAATTCCGGCAGTAACAATTCTTGAGTTGATCATCAATCCAGACATAAGTGAGAGAAATGCATTTGCGTCTTTAAAGGAATTGCGGATTGCCTAAAGAAACAAAAAACAGGGGTTATATCCTGGTTTTCCCTAAAAACAGGGGTCAGATCCTGGTTTTCCCTAATATTAGAAGTAACCATGAATGCCTGTTATTGAAGGTCAATATGATATCTCGTCTATTTTCAGCACTATTCGTTTTATTTTTTGCAGGATCTGCCATGGCGACAGAAGAACCTAAATACATGGTAATTGAAAAGTCCGGTGCATTTGAGTTGCGCACTTATAGCCCAATGATTGTGGCGGAAACACTGGTTTCAGGATCGCTGGATAAAGCATCCGGCTCTGGATTCAGGTTAATTGCGGATTATATTTTTGGCAATAACACATCAAGTTCAGGCCTGAATGAGAAAATCAGCATGACTGCACCAGTGACCATGGAGCCCAGGTCAGAAATAATCAAGATGACCGCACCGGTAAGCATGGAGCAAACAGATGCAAAATGGCGTGTACATTTTGTCATGCCGGGCCAGTACACTTTGGATACTTTGCCGAAACCAAATAACCCGGCAGTGACTTTGCGTGAAGTGCCTGCAAGTAATTATGCCGTGATTCGTTTTTCCGGCTTTGCCGGTGAAGATAAAATCGCCAGAAAAACGGCTGACTTGATGGCATGGCTGGATAGTAAAAGCATTACACCTGTTGGCAAGCCTCAACTTGCACGTTACAACCCGCCCTGGACATTGCCGTTTTTACGCCGTAACGAGGTTTTGGTGGCGTATTAGCCGCCTGCTCTATTTTTGGTTTACCAGGTGAGAATCGGGGCCAGTGCACAATTTCGACTAATATTAGAAACAATTGTGCTCTGGCCCTATTTACCAAAGACCTATGATCATGAAAACCATAGCCATAATCATCATCCAGGCATGCCTGACGGTAATACTGTTGACTGGCTGCGTGTCATCAGACCGGGTTAGTCGCGAAGAAGTGGCGGCGCAGTCCCGGGCCGATGCCGTCGTATCCGGCGTGCTGTTTGAAAGGGAGCTCGATACAACTGCGTCCTATAATATTCGCAAGAACGGGCTGGTAGTCATCCGGTTCGATGCCTCGGTGCCGGTTCGGACCTATACCGAGGTGGTCACCACCTTGCGCGCCAGTCCGTCGATTGGCGGTGTTCAGGCAAGCCAGGCCGGCGTCGAGGTATGTCCGTTAACACATTAGCCCGGCCAGGCATCACAGCAGTCCCCGCTGCAGGAATAAAGGGGGGCAGACCACGTTTAATTAACGCTGCCCTAAAGAGAATTAAATGTGGCCTGTCCCCTAATTATACGGAGACACTCATCCATTGATTATGTCAGCCCGCATGAATATGAACAGCAGATTGAACAGTTAACCGTGTCTACTATTCGCGGGCAAGACCAGCTCAATAAAACACAATGGCCATTATAGTGAGATCAAAATGAATATTGGTTTAGCCCTTGGCAGTGGCTCTTCTCGTGGGTGGTCACATATAGGTGTAATTGGGGCATTGGCTGATTATGGAATCGAGCCAAATATTGTTTGTGGAACTTCCATAGGCTCATTGGTGGGTGCATCTTATGTGTCGAATAACATCGAGAAGCTAGAAGAATGGGCGCGTTCATTAACAAAGCTTGAAACAGCCAGGTTTTTTGAAATTAACTCATCGCTGAATGGTTTTGTTAACACTGAAAAGCTGCACCATTTCTTAAATGAATATGTAGCAGTGATAATGCGGCAATAGAAGAACTTTCCAAACAATATGCTGCTGTTTATAGATCTAGAACTGGTGAAATGATTGGTATTTACGTCAAAACACACAGATTACCGGTCCAGTTTCGTATATTTATTGCCAATACTGCACTGTCGAGACATTTGGTAATTGATGTACAGCATGTTCTGGATGATTTTCATCTCTATTTACAGTTGGATATTTCGGCATGGCGATCCCCCGGATGTTTTACTTTCTCCCAGTTATCGCATATTGGGTGTTGGAGATTTATCGAGCAAGTACGGGCGCCCAAAGAATGCTGCCAGAAATAGAAACGATATGCCCTGACAAATAAGGGAACAATCGAGGTCAGAGCAAATACTTTCAAAAACCGGGATCTGACCCCATTTATAGAGGCAAACACGATAATGAAAAAATACCAATACATACCTGTCATGGCACTTCTTTTTATTGGTGGATGCTCCAGCGAAACGGATGAAACCTCCGCAACCAGGCCGGACAACAAACAAATATACGAAGAGCAGATGCGGGTCCTTGAAAAAGCACAGGACGTTGAACAGGTGCTGCAAAGCGGTGCTGATAAAACCAGGCAAGCGATTGAAGAAAACAGCCAATAGACAGGAACGAAAGCCAGGGTCAGCGTACTATCGTTTTTAATAGTTGAGCAAATTGCTGCTCCGGGCACAGTTATCTTATGGACTGGAAAATATTCATCACCATATTTATATCGGTATTCATTGCCGAGCTGGGCGACAAAACCCAGCTCGCAACCATGCTGTTTGCGACAGACAAGGAAGTCAGTAAATACACCGTCTTTCTTGCCGCCTCTGCTGCCCTGATTGTTGCAACGGCAATTGGCGTACTGGCCGGCAGCGTCTTCTCCGCCTACATAAATGAGAAATACCTGCATTACATTGCCGGCGCAGGCTTTATCCTGATCGGCGGCTATATCCTGTACAACGCCTGACTACATCGAACTCCCGAATACGGACTTGAAAAATGTCTCGCGCAAGAAGGACCGCCAAGGCGCGAAGAACAGAGATAAGGGCACAGAGGCCACAGAGCGCACAGAGGACACAGAGATTTATTATTGAAAAACAATTAATTCTTCCGTGTCGATTCTTGCGAACGACTGCATCCTTGGTAACGATTACGCATGAATACGACAATTGTGGCAACAATGGGTTTAAAGCATTAGTTATCTCTGTGTCCTCTGTGCGCTCTGTGGCTAATATTTTTCTTTTCTTCGCGCCTTGGCGGCTTTGCGCGAGACAATGTTTTTTAAATACATCCAGCTCCGAATCAAAAATATCCTACCCGCAAACACGCACTTCACGGCTTTCCAACCCCGCGCTGCGACAGCATGCTGGCCATACCCGCATGACCTGGCTTAAACCTGTCCCATGGCACTATCTTGCTATTGATATACATACAGCCCGCAATCGCCCTGCTACTGTGCCTCGCCGCGACCAGCACCAATAGCGAGGCCGCCACGGTCTATCGCTGGACCGATAGTGACGGGCAGACGCATTTCAGTGATACCGCCCCCATCCACCCGTTCGAAGCGCGGCCATCGAGACGCTGCCGGACCGTGCCGGGAAACCTGCCGGACTGCGGCCCGGCGAGCGGGCGGCCGTACGGGATATCGAGCAGCGCAGGCAGCAACGTCACCGGACTGCGGAGCGGGCGCGGCAGTTACAGCGCCGGCAACGCGCGGCCGATGCACAGGATTGTCGGCAACACCGTGAGCAGCAGCGCCGGGGCCGTCGCCACGTCGATGGCAAGGCCCTGTCGAAATTTTTGCGACGCAATTGCTGGTAACGGGCCGCCGCGATTAAATTACGGGCCGTCCTGTGTTATACAGACCACCATGGAAACAACCAGCGACGCGCCCATCCTGCTCAACACCGGCGTCACGGCAACCGACCGGATTGCCCTGACGCTGTTTCTGGCGATCGCGTTTCACGCCATCGTGATACTCGGCATCACCTTCGGCACCCACGACGACTCGCCGCCGGACAACATCATGCCGACACTGGATATCACGGTCACCAACAAGCGTGACACCACCCCGCCCGATGAAGCCGATTACCTGGCCGAGAGCAGCCAGGACGGTGGCGGCAATGTCGCCGAGAAAGTGAAACCGACCATGGCGGTCCCCGAACAGGCGCCGGCGATCCAGCAGCAACAGCCCGAAGCCGCGCCCACGCAGGTTGTCACCGCCGAACAGGCCGCGGTCGAGGTGCGGCAGGAAGACACGCAAATGCCCGATCCCGAGCAGCCGGATGTGACGGCGGCGGAGTTGATCGAGCGCAGCATGGAAATGGTCAACCTGAGCGAGCGACTCAACGAAACGATGCAGGCCTATGCCCAACGGCCCAAGCAGATCTACGTGTCGGCACGCACCCAGGAATACAAATACGCCAACTATATGAGTGAATGGGTCAGCAAAGTCGAGCGGGTCGGCAACCTCAACTATCCGGATGCGGCCCGCCGCGACGGGATTTCCGGCAAGTTGATGATGGATGTCGCACTCAATGCGGACGGCACCGTGCGCAATATCAGCATCCTGCGCACATCGGGACACAAGGTCATCGACGATGCCGCCATTCGCATTGTCAACATGGCCGCCCCGTTCCCGCCGTTCCCGCCAAACATCGGCAAGGACGCAGACATCCTGCATATCACCCGGACCTGGGAATTCTCCACCAGTAACCGCCTGATGAGTCATTAAATGTCGTAAGCGGTTGTAAGATTTTTCTTATATTAGCGGCGAAAGCTTGATGGATACCCGGCCGTGCCTGATACTAGGGTCATGATCGAGACAGAATCACTAAGTAATCATTTCCTGATTGCCATGCCGACACTGGAAGACCCGAACTTCCATCACACCACTACCTTTATATGTGAACATGACGCCGATGGCGCCCTGGGCGTGGTCATCAACCGCCCGCTGGAAATCCAGCTGGGCGAGATCCTGCTGCACATGGATATTCGCACCGACGACATCGAACTGGCCTCGCAGGCGGTCTACATGGGCGGCCCGGTACAGAGTGACCGCGGCTTTGTGCTACACGAACCCATCGGTGAATGGGAAGCCACCCTGAAGGTCACGGACAGCATCGGCATTACCTCCTCGCGCGACATCCTGGCCGCCATTGCCGCTGGCGAAGGGCCGGATAACTCCATTATTACATTGGGTTACGCGGGCTGGGGTGCCGGGCAGCTGGAACAGGAACTGGCCCAGAACACCTGGCTGAGTGGCCCGGCGGACCGCAATATCGTGTTCGACATGCCGCCCGAACAACGCTGGCTGGCCGCCGCCGCCCTGATCGGCGTCGACCTGCATCTTATTTCCAACGAGACGGGTCACGCCTGACACCCCCGCAGCCGGACTGCCTTGCAGACATTCCTTGGATTCGATTTCGGCGTCAAGCGCATCGGCATCGCGGTCGGGCAACGCGTGACCGGGACCGCCACCGCACTTTGCACCGTGAATGCACGCGACCACGCCCCCGACTGGGAACAAATCGGTGCGCTGATCACGGAATGGCGCCCGGATGCGCTGGTGGTGGGCCTGCCCATGCATGCCGATGGCACGGATTCAGCGGTCACTCGTGCGGCGCGCAAATTTGCACAACAGCTGGAAGGACGCTACCGTTTACCGGTACACATGATCGATGAACGACACAGTTCGCAGGCAGCCGCCGACCTGCTCGCGGATGAACCGAATAGCAAGACCGGACTGGACGCCATGGCCGCACGCATCATCCTGCAGGACTGGCTTGACACAGAGACCCTATGAACGCACCTGAAAACATCACAGCCATCCTCGATCGCATGGCCGAACAGCTGGCCACGCATGTCAGCAAACTTGGCGATAATATTCCGGCCATGGTCGGCATCCATACCGGCGGCGTCTGGGTTGCCGAAGAACTGCACCGGCGCCTGCAACTCAGCGAACCGCTCGGCAGCCTGGATATCTCGTTCTACCGCGACGATTTCACCCGCATCGGCATGAACCCGGTGGTGCAGCCCTCGGAACTGCCGTTTGCCATTGATAACCGGCACATCATCCTGGTTGACGATGTGCTGCACACCGGCCGCACGATTCGCGCCGCACTGAATGAATTGTTTGATTATGGCCGCCCGGCCTCTATACTGCTGGCCGCGCTGATCGAACGCGACGGTCGCGAACTGCCGATCGAGGCACGCGTGGTCGGGCAACAGGTCAGCCTGAAGCCTGACGAACACATCAAACTGACGGGACCGTCCCCGTTGAGGCTGGAAATACAGCAGACCGCATGAGTGCGAGTAACCTGCAAATCGACGACAACGGCCACCTGCGCCACTTCCTCAGTATCAGCGGGCTGAACCGCCAGTTACTCACCGAAATCCTCGACACCGCCGAATCATTTGCCGGCGTTACCGAACAGACCGTTAAAAAGGTTCCGCTGCTGCGCGGCAAGACCATCGTCAACCTGTTCTTCGAAGCCAGCACCCGTACCCGCACCACCTTCGAGCTGGCTGCCAAGCGACTGTCCGCCGATGTATTGAATATCAATCTCACGCAGTCCAGCACCACCAAGGGCGAAACCCTGCTGGACACAATGCGTAACCTGGAAGCCATGCATGTCGACATGTTCGTGGTGCGTCATGCCGACAGCGGCGCCGCGCATTTTATTGCCAGGAACGTGGCGCCGCACATCAGCGTGATCAATGCCGGTGACGGCCGCCACTCCCACCCGACCCAGGCGATGCTCGACATCTTTACCATCCGGCGCGTGAAAGGGCCGGACTTCGGCCGCCTGCGAGTCGCGATTGTCGGTGACATCATGCATTCGCGCGTGGCGCGTTCGCAGATCCACGCGCTCAACCTGTTGAATACCGGCGAGGTACGCATCGTCGCACCGCGCACATTGATACCGACACATGCCGAAGAGCTGGGCGCGCACATTTACCATGACCTGCGTACCGGCATCAAGGATGCAGATGTCATCATCATGCTGCGCCTGCAACGCGAACGCATGCAGGGTGCCCTGCTGCCGAGTGAACATGAATACTACGAACTGTTCGGCCTGACCGAGGAAAAACTCGCGGTGGCCGCCCCCGATGTCACCGTGATGCACCCGGGCCCGATCAACCGGGGCGTGGAAATGGACTCCGAGGTGGCGGACGGTCCGCGCTCTGTCATCCTCGAGCAGGTCACGCACGGCATCGCCGTGCGCATGGCGGTCATGTCCATGGCCATGCGCCGCAAGGAAGGAGCGACGAAATAATATGGCGCGCGCCTCACGACAGCGAATACGCATCAGCGGTGGCCGCGTAATCGATCCGGCCAACGAAATCGACGACACGCTGGATATCTTTATTGCCGGCGGCAAACTGGTTGCCATCGGCACCGCGCCGGACGGCTTCACTGCAGATAATGAAATCGATGCCACGAACCGCATCGTCTGCCCCGGACTGGTGGATATCAGTGCGCACCTGCGTGAACCCGGGCTGGAGCACAAGACCACCATCGCCACGGAAACACGTGCCGCCGCCAGTGGCGGCATCACCACGCTGTGCTGTCCGCCGAATACCCGCCCGGTGATCGACACACCGGCCGTCGCCGAGTTGATTCGCCTGCGCGCGGAGGCGGCCGGTATGGCGCGCGTGGTCACCCTCGGTGCGTTAACCCGCGAGCTTGGCGGCGAACAATTGAGCGAAATGGCCGCACTGCAACGGGCCGGCTGCGTCGGTATGAGCAACGCCCACTACCCCATGATCAGCACCCTGGTACAGCGGCGCGCACTGGAATATGCCGCGACCTTTGACCTGACTGTGTTCCTTACGGCGAACGATCACTCGCTGGCAAACAACGGCTGCGCCCATGAAGGCCGCGTCGCAACACGTCTCGGCCTGCCGGGCATACCGGAAGCCGCGGAGACGGCAGCCGTGGCGCGCGACCTTGCCCTGATCGAACAAACCGGTGTCCGCGCACACTTCTGTCGCCTGACCAGTGGACGGGCGGCGCGCATGGTCGCACGCGCACAATTCGACGGCGCACCGGTTACCGCCGACGTGGCAATTCCTTACCTGTATTTATCGGAAACCGACATCGGCGATTTCGACAGCCAGTGCCACCTCATACCGCCGTTGCGCACCGTCGAAGACCGTCAGCAATTACGTGATGCGGTACAGCGCGGCAACCTGTCCGCCATCTGCTCCGACCACCAGCCGCATGAACCGGATGCCAAGTCCGGCCCCTACCCGTCGACCGAACCCGGCGCCTCCGGCCTCGACACACTGTTGCCGCTCAGCCTGCGCTTTGCCGAAGAGCAGCGCATGGAACTACCGGCGCTCATCGACCGACTGACCCGCGGACCGGCCAACATACTCGGCGTACCGGCCGGTACACTGTCAGTCGGCGCAAGAGCAGATGTCTGTATCTTCGATCCGCAACGCACCTGGGTAGTCAACAGCGGCACCCTCGTGAGTAACTGCCACAACACGCCGTTCTACGGCTGGGAAATGCAGGGACGTGTGACGCACACCCTGCTTGGCGGACGACTGGTGTATACCTCGATTTAAGTACACGCTGACCGGTAAATAGGCAACACCCTGGCGGGTTTGGCAGGTCATACACCGGAACATTCGCATTCAGGGAACCGCTGATTAATTATCAAAACGCCGTCATTGCGCGGAACGCAGTGACAACACATCAGAGAATCCCTGCGTTGCAGGAGCGCTTGCCAAGCGCGAAATAATATTTAATTCGTGGACAGCGTCCGCTCCTACAATTATTTGATACGCTTTATCAGGCGGTATTCTACTTGCCCGGCTGTTTTCTCGCGGTAGATATCCCAGCCTGCCGGCAACTCAAGCGACACGCCTTTTTCGGCTTCTATATATATGAAGGCATCCGGCGCGAGCCAGCCGTTCGTCTCGAGTAGCTGCATGGTGGCGGCCAGCAATCCCGCGGTAAATGGCGGATCGAGAAATACGATATCAAATGTTTCAGCAGGACCACGCAACCATTGCTGTGCATCGGCCTGCACAATCTCCACCTGGCCGGCATCCAGCGTTGTGACCTGCGCGCGCAGTGACGTCACGACCTCCCGCGCGGTATCGACCAGTACCACGCGCGCCGCACCCCGCGAAGCGGCCTCCAGGCCCAGCGCACCACTGCCGGCATACAGGTCCAGGCAGCGACTGCCGCGAATGTCCGGTGACAGCCAGTTGAACAGGGTTTCACGCACCCGGTCCGGTGTCGGGCGCAGGCCGGGCAGTGACGCAAACGTGAGTTTGCGCCCCCGCCAGAGCCCGCCAATAATCCGCAGCTGATTTTGCACCCGGTTTGCACGCATGGGTGCATGATGGCGTAAACAGCATGCAAGGTCGAATTTTCCACCGTAGGAGCGCACCGCGTGCGCGAACAAATATTCAGGCACCGTGAATATTTATTCGCGCACGCGGTGCGCTCCTACGGTGGTCGTTTGTGTAAATTACGTTACATTTACGTCGTGCCACACCCACCAACCCCGCAAACCCCGACAGGAACAGCCAGGCCGCCGCCGGTACCGGCACGGGACTGGCAGCCACCAGCCCGGGCGTCGGGATATCAAAGCCGAGAAAATCGATGCTGTTATCGTTGCTATCCAGTAATGGATTGGCGCGTGCAAGGCTCCAGCCGGTCGCCACATCGGTTGCGGCATTGCCCTCCCCGGCAAAGATGGCCGCAGTGAAATCACCATACCCCAGTGCATCCAGGATACCGCCGGCGTCGCGCAACACGATCGAGTCGGGCCCGTTCTGGAAATCGATACTGGTGACGAAATCGGTATTGGCGACCAGGCTGGTGCCGCTGCCGGCGTCATCACCGATCACGAACACCCCGTCGGCCGGTATCACCCCGGTCAACAACACAGTCTTGTAGACACTGCCATTGGTCCCGTTAATACCTTCGATCTGCATACCGTCGAGCACGGTGCCGGGCGTGCCATACAGCTCCAGGAATACCTGCCCGGTATCCGTCCCGCTGACGTCGTAGAGCAGCTCCGAAATAACGGTTGTGGCGCCGGCAAACGTTGGTGCTGTCATGCAGGCCAGTGTGCACAGCGCCCGGCTGTAGTTTGATTTTCTCCTGATCATGATTCTCCCCTTGCTTTGATTTCAGTGGCGGTAAATCCGTACCGCGAAGTCAGGCATCCCTGCCCAGGCCCGTTACCGGGTGTCCGGGGAGAATCATTGATTATTCATGCAGCAAAGACAGCCGGCAGAACGGAGCGCGCCCTGTCAGTGGCTACTGACAGGGCGCGTAAGTTTTATAAATTGGTGTAGGAGCGCACCGCGTGCGCGAATTGTTCGTAAATTACAAATTCTTCGCGCACGCGGTGCGCTCCTACGGCGGAATTAACAACGGCGGTCAATCAGCGCCACCAACGATAACCGTTTGCATACGGTCCGGGAACACGCGCCGCTTGAACGTCTCAACGATCTGTTCACGCGTAACCGCCTCGATCTTGCCGGTAAACGCATCCATGTAATCCAGCGGCATATCGTAGAAGCCGATCATGACAAGATAGCCGAGTATCTTGGCATTACTGTCGATACGCAGCGCGAACCCGCCGGTAATATTCTTCTTCGCTGACACCAGTTCTTCATCGGTCGGACCCGTGTCGACAAATTTCTCCAGCGTCTCGCGCATCACCTTGAGCGCCTCGTCCACCTGGTCGTTGCGCGTCTGCAATGAAAACAGGTACGGGCCATCCTGCTCCATGGGTGACAGGTAACTGCTGACGCTATAGGACAGGCCGCGTTTCTCACGCACCTCCTCGCTCAGGCGCGATACCAGGCCGCTACCGCCGAGAATATGATTGCCGACGTACAGCGTAAAGTAGTCCGGATCACCCCGGTGCATACCCGGCACCGCCATTTGCACCTGCGACTGGGTGGACGGATGCGCGATGCGCTGCATTGAAGCCTTGTCGGGTGCGCTGACTTGCGGGAGTTTTTCCGCCCGTGCGCCTTTTGACAAGCCCACTGGTGATTGTCACGGCCACCTGCTCGGCCTGCTTGCGGTCGAGATCACCGACGATGCCAATAACCGCGTTACGCGCCACGTAATAGCGCTGGTAAAACGCCTTCACATCATCAAGCGTGAGGGCCTTCACTTCCTCGATAGTGCCCGTCGGGCGCGATGCATACGGGTGATCACCATAGGTAGCGAGGAATATTTCGTTACTCGCAACAGTGGCGGCTGATTGTTCGCTGCGCTGGATACCAACCAGGGTACGCTTGCGCTCGCGCTCGAAATCCTTTTTGTTGAAATCCGGACTGCCAATCACCCTGGCAAGAATAGCCAGCGCCGGATCGAGATGGGCGGCATCACTTAAGGTACGCAACTCGGCCCAACCCATGTCACGCGCCGAACTGGTCGACATTTCCGCACCCAGCGACTCGATTCTCTCTGCAATTTCGTTGGCACTCATGCCGGCCGCGCCCTTGTCGAGCAAGGTGCTGGTCATGTTGGCGACACCGGGACGGTCACCGTCGCGCGCGCTGCCGGCGGCAAACGTGATATTGATATCAACCATCGGCAGGCCGGTCGCCGGCACAAAATAAACACGTGCGCCGCTGTCGGTTACCCAGTGCTGGATTGCCGGTGCCGCCACAACCTCGGTGACTGCCAGGCTTGCACCCAGCAACAACGCCAGCAGTGCGCTAACTCCCGAACGGAAATTAATGTCCATGACCACCTCCATTCGCGACCGGTTGCGGCTTGCTGCCCTGCTCCATCGGCAGTGGATCGAGCACGGCAACGGTCAGGTTTTTCTCCACCAGGTACTTGCGGGCGACGGCCTGTAACTGCTCCGCTGTCACAGCATTGATCCGCTCGACATACTGATCAGCCAGTCGCCAGTCGAGACCGACCGTCTCCAGCTGGCCGATTTTCATTCCCTGGTAGAAAATAGAATCCTGCTCGTACACATCACTGGCGACAACCTGTGATTTGACCCGGTCAAGCTCGTCACGGGTGACCGGCTTGTCCTGCAGGCGTTTTACCTGTTCAAACAGCGCCTGCTGTGCCTCTGCAACGGTATGCTCGGCGGCCGGGGTGGCATCCAGCAGGAATAAATCGGCCTGGCGACTGTAGAGGTCGTAACCGGCGCCGGCATTGGTGACGATACGACTGCCGCGCACCAGCTCCTTCGCCAGGCGCGCACTGTCACCACCATCGAGGATGCCGGCCAGCACTTCCAGCGCATACGGCTCCCAGTCTTCGTCAGCCGTCAGCAGCACCGGCACCTTGTAACCCATGACGGTATAGGGCACCTCGGCCGGCACCTGCACCGTGACCGAGCGCCGGCCCAGCTGTGGCGGCTCGATACGCGGCTTGGGCGGCGCTATCTTCTCCGGCTTCAGCGGTCCGAAATGTTTTTTCGCCAGTGCCAGCACTTCCTGCGGATCAACATCGCCCACCACCACCAGCGTGGCATTGTTGGGCGCATACCAGCGACGGTACCAGTCCGCCAGGTCGTTCAACTCCATGTTTTCCAGGTCATTCATCCAGCCAATGGTCGGACTGCGGTAGGAGCTGGCAACATAGGCGGCGGCGATAAACTGCTCGTAGGTCAGTGCAGTGGGCTTGTCATCGGTGCGCATGCGGCGTTCTTCCATGACCACCTTGATCTCTTTCTGGAATTCCTCGTCCTGCAACTGCAGACGACGCATCCGGTCCGCCTCCAGCTCCAGGCTGATCGGCAGGCGGCTTTTCTCCATGCGCTGGAAATAAGTGGTGTAGTCCTGGCTGGTGAAGGCGTTTTCGCTGCCGCCATTTTCGGCGATGATGCGGGAGAATTCCCCCGGCGGGTAGGTTTCGGTGCCCTTGAACATCATGTGCTCCAGCACGTGAGAAACACCGGTAATGCCGTCCGGCTCGTAGCTGGCGCCGACCTTGTACCACACCTGTGACACCATCACCGGCGCCCGGTGGTCCTCTTTGACGAGCAGTTTCAGCCCATTGTCCAGCTTGAATTCATGTACATCACTCCCGGCCAGCAGCGCCTGGCTGCCGATCATCAGGATACTTGCAATAAAACCTCGCATTAAAACACTCCCTGCAAAAGCAACGGTTACCCCGAAGGTTACGGGATGATAGGATATTCCGCGACAGAATTCCCGATCATTCACAGACAACTTATTTCATGCTTGGTTTCGGAAAAAAGAAAGTCGCCGACACGCCTGACAAGACCGGGAAAACCGGCCTGTTTGCACGCTTGCGCGACGGCCTGTCCCGCACCCGCCATAGCCTCACCGAGGGTGTCGCCGACCTGGTGCTCGGCAGCAAGGCGATCGATGAGGCCTTGCTCGAGGAAATCGAGACCATGCTGCTGATGGCCGATGTCGGCGTGGAGGCCACCCGCGAGATCATCGACGGCCTGACCGCGCAGGTGGCGCGCAAGGAGCTGGCCGATGCCGACGCCCTCATGGCTGCCCTGCACGACCACATGCAGACGATCCTGGCACCCAGCAGCGTGCCACTGGAAATCACGGACGGGGTGCGGCCGTATGTCATCCTGATGGTCGGCATCAACGGCGCCGGCAAGACCACCACCATCGGTAAACTCGCGTATCGTTTCAAACAGCAAGGCTTGCAAGTCATGCTGGCCGCCGGTGACACGTTTCGCGCCGCCGCGGTGGAGCAGCTGCAAACCTGGGGCGAGCGTAACGACATCCCGGTCATTGCCCAGCAACAGGGTGCCGATTCCGCGTCCGTCATCTTCGATGCCCTGCAGGCAGCAACCGCGCGTAACATGGATGTGCTGATCGCCGATACGGCCGGCCGCCTGCACACCCAGACGAACCTGATGGACGAACTGAAAAAGATCAAGCGTGTCATGGGCAAGGTGGATGAGAGCGTGCCGCACGAGGTCATGCTGGTGGTCGATGCCGGCACCGGGCAAAACGCACTTAACCAGGCCAGCGAATTCAATGCTGCCGTCGGCCTGACCGGCATCACGCTGACCAAGCTGGACGGCACGGCCAAGGGCGGCATCGTGTTCGCGATAGCGAAAAAAACCGGCATACCGATTCGCTTTGTCGGTGTTGGTGAAGGCATCGAGAACCTGCGCGAGTTCGATGCGAAAGAGTTTGTCGATGCGCTGTTCAGCACCGGCAATGACACTGAATCATTGCGAGGATGCGCAGTAACGATGCAATCGACCACCGGCACATATTGCTCATGGAGATTGCTTCACTTTGCCCGCCATGACGGGCTACTCATGCTGCACGTGACGCCAGGCTCTTCCGATGATCCAGTTTACCAACGTCAGCAAACGCTACCCGGGCGGTCACGATGCACTCAGTGACGTCAGCTTCCACATGGAAAAAGGCGCCATGGCGTTTCTCACCGGTCACTCGGGGGCCGGCAAAAGTACGCTGCTGAAACTGATCGCACTGATCGACCGCACCACGCGCGGCCAGCTGTTCCTGGACGGCGAGAACGTCACCCGCATCAGCAACCGTCGTATACCCTATATACGCCGCAAAATCGGCTTTATCTTCCAGGACCACCACCTGCTGTTCGATCGCACCGTGTTCGACAATGTCGCGCTGCCGCTGGTCATCGCCGGCTATCCGCACCAGGAAATCGGCAAGCGCGTACGTGCCGCACTCGACAAGCTGGGCCTGCTGAACAAGGAGCGCGTCTACCCGATCACCCTGTCGGGCGGCGAGGCGCAACGCGTCGGCATCGCCCGCGCGGTCGTCAACAAACCGATGCTGCTGCTGGCCGATGAACCGACCGGCAACCTCGACCCGGAGCTGTCGCGCGAAATCATGACGCTGTTCGGCCTGTTTAACGATGTCGGTGTCAGCGTGCTGGTCGCCAGCCACGATATCGCGCTGATCGAACAACTGGACTACCCCGTGTTGCAACTGGCGCATGGCAAACTGGTCAACGAAGCGGCGGAATACGCGTGAAACGGAACCGCCGACAGTCACAACACAACTGGCGTGAACGCACGCGGCGCGCACTGTCGCCGCGGGTTTACCTGCGCCGTCATGCACAGGTCGCACTGGACAGCCTGGGTCGGCTGTACAGAAACCGGGTAGCGGCCATCATGACCACGGCCGTTATCGGCATCGCGCTGGCACTGCCCTCGGGCCTGTACCTGCTGCTCGACAACCTGGGGCGCCTGAGTGACGCCTGGGACGGGCAGACCAGTCTGTCAGTTTTTCTCGCTGATACTGTCACTGAAAAATCCGCCGGCAAACTCGCCCGCCAGCTGAACGACTGGGCCGAGATCGACCAGGTCGAACTGATCACGCCGGCACAGGCACTCGACGAATTCGGCGAACAGTCAGGCCTTGGCAGCGCGCTGGCAGCGCTGGATGAAAACCCGCTGCCGACCGTGCTGGTCATCACCCCGACCAACGACCACCTGGGTCCGGCAGCGGCTGCCGCCCTGCAGACGAAACTGGCCGCGCTACCGGAAACCGCCCTCGCCCAACTCGACCTTGAATGGGTGCAGCGCCTGTCCGCCATGCTGGAGATTGCCCGGCGCGGCATCCTGGTCATCGCCGCATTGCTGGCGCTGGCTGTCCTGCTGGTGATCGGCAACACCATCCGCCTGGAGATTCAGAACCGCCGTGACGAGATCATCGTCACCAAGCTGATCGGTGCCACCAATGGCTTCGTGCGCCGGCCGTTCCTGTACAGCGGCATCTGGTACGGCGTACTGGGCGCCGCAATCGCCTGGCTGCTGGTGGAAGCCGGCTTCTGGCTACTGAGCGGTCCGGTCGCCCGACTGGCCGGTTTGTACCAGAGCGATTTCAGCCTGCAGACCCTGCCCGCCCCGCTGCTTGGCACCTTGCTCGCCGGGGGCCTGCTGCTGGGCCTGCTCGGCTCCTGGCTCGCCGTTGGCCGTCACCTGCGGGCCATTGAGCCACGCTGACCGCCCGCTCGCCTGCGGCCCTCAAGTTGCCGCCCGCCGGGCCGATTTCTCATGCAACTTTTCAGAGATTTGGCACTCTATCAGCAAGAGTGCTAAAATTGATACCCATTACAGGGAGTGAGGCAAAATTACATGACACAGGATTTAATCCTTAAAGATCAGTCGTTTGCTCTTCAGCTGCCAACTGGTAGCCTGGATCAGTACATCACGGCGGCGCTGGCCGTGCCGATGCTGACCGCCGAGGAAGAATATGACCTGGCCACACGCCTGCGCGAGGACAACGACCTCGAGGCCGCCCGCCGCCTGGTCATGTCACACCTGCGCTTCGTGGTGCGGGTTGCGCGCGGCTACAACGGCTATGGCCTGGCGCTGGCCGACCTGGTACAGGAAGGCAATATCGGCCTGATGAAGGCAGTCAAACGCTTCGACCCGGCGTTCGGCGTACGCCTGGTGTCGTTTGCGGTGCACTGGATCCGCGCCGAGATGCATGAATTTATCCTGCGCAACTGGCGCATCGTCAAGGTTGCGACCACCAAGGCGCAACGCAAGCTGTTCTTCAACCTGCGCAGCAAAAAGAAACGCCTTGGCTGGCTGAACCAGGCAGAGGTCAATGCGGTTGCCGCCGACCTCGGCGTCAAGCCGGAGACCGTCGTCGAGATGGAATCACGCCTGAGCGGCCACGATATCGGTTTCGACCTGACCGCCGCGGATGACGACGAAGACTCGCGCGCGTACGCACCGGCGGCTTACCTGGCCGATAACAGCACTGACCCGGCCGTCGTACTGGAAGCCTCTGACTGGAGTGACGTCAATACCGGCAACCTGTCGGATGCACTGGAATCGCTGGATGAGCGCAGCCGGACCATCCTTGAAGAGCGCTGGCTGAGTGATGACAAGACCACGCTGCACGACCTGGCCGACCGCTACGGCATATCTGCCGAGCGCATCCGTCAGCTGGAAAAGAATGCCATCGAGAAGCTCAGGAAGAACATGATGGCGTAAGGCGAACTCGCAGTACTGAACAACACAACGGCCCGCAAGGGCCGTTTTTTATTTCCGTCGCGCAGGCTTATTCAACCACCACCGTCATTCCCGCGCACGGTTGCTTGAAACAATTGCCGATAATGCTTAAGCCTGAGCGGGAATCCAGCCGGAATAGAAGACACATCGCCAGGCTCGAACAATTCGCGGATGCGATCCGCTCCTACAGCGGTAACCCATGCCACCGCGGTAACGTGCTTTTTTGTGGACAACTGCATTCTGATAGTGGCACGACAGGCTTGCACACATCCTGTAGGAGCGCACCGCGTGCGCGAACCCGATAGGCATCTTTTCCCCGATCATTCCCCGGGTCTCGATATATACTTGCCCTACAGGTAACCTTGCCTTCACGTCCCGGCAAATAACCGCATCAGTATTGCAGTTGGCGGGCAACATGGCTGAACCAGATCAACACGCACAGGAGCCAAGGTTATATGAGCAAGACGAAGAACAAAACAACCCGCATCCCCGTCGGCATCAGCAGTTGCCTGCTGGGACAGCCGGTGCGTTTCGATGGCGGGCACAAGTACCATGCCTATGTAAATCGCCGGCTGGCGGATTTCTTTGAATTCAAACCCTTCTGCCCGGAGGTCGCAATCGGGCTGGGCACACCGCGCCCGCCGATACGCCTGGTGAGAATGGCTGACGGTATTCGTGTACGCGGTGTAAAGGACCCGGCACAGGATGTCACCGCAAAGCTCGACAACTACGGCCGGAAGATTGCCAGGCAGGAAGACGATCTGTGTGGCTATATCTTCAAGTCCCGCTCACCGAGTTGCGGCATGGAGCGTGTGAAAACCTATGGCGAGGATGGTATGCCCGGCAAGTCAGACGGTATCGGCGCCTATGCCGGCGCCATCATGCAGGCGCATCCCAACCTGCCGGTCGAAGAAGAAGGCCGGTTGAATGACCCGGACCTGCGCGATAATTTTATCGAACGCGTGTTCACCTGGTACCGCTGGCGACAACTGAACAGGCATGGCCTGACACCGGCCAGCCTGGTCGATTTCCACAGTCGCCAGAAACTGTCGGTTATGGCGCATAACCAGGCAGCCTACCGCCGCCTGGGACAACTGGTCGCCAATGCCGGAAAACGCGGCTTCGAACAACGTGTCACTGCCTATGAAGAGGAAATGATGACGGCCATGCGGCGCATTGCCAGTCGCAAGTCTCACACCAACGTATTGCAGCATTTGCAGGGTTATTTCAGTCGCGAGCTGTCGGCCGGCGACCGGGCGGAAATGTCTGCCCTGATCAATGACTACCGCATCGGACTTGTGCCACTGGCCGTGCCGCTGACGCTTATGCGGCATCACCTGCGCCACTACCCGAACGACTGGGCGCTGTCGCAAACCTATCTTGAACCTTACCCGCGCGAATTGATGAGCCAGGTCTAGCGGATATTGATGTCGGTTTTGCCGACGGCCACCAGTACCTTGAAGACTTCATTGACCGGCATATCCGACGGCCGCACGTCTTCCGGCGCACTCAGCAGCAGGCGGCCACTGGTCGGATTGGGTGAACCCGGGATGAATACCAGCAGGCGTTCCTGCCCGTCAGCCAGTTGCAGGCGATTGGTCACCAGGCCGAATTCCTCGCCCGTGCCGCCCGGCGCCGGCACCATGACCGTTGCCTGGAAGATTGCATCCTTGCCTTCGCCGTAGCCGAGGATTTGCTTGAGTGACACGTACAACCTGCCAAGCGCCGGCAGCCGGTCAAGCAGACGATCCAGCCGCGTCCACAGCCAGTTACCGATGAACGTCGTCAGCACCAGGCCAATCAGGTACAGCAGCGCAAACGCCGCCAACAGGCCGAGTCCCGGAAAATAGAACGGTAACTGCTTCAGTCCCGCGCTCGACAGCATCGATTCGAGATAACCGATGCCGAGTACCAGTCCGCCAATCGGTAACAGCGCAACGATACCGGTCAGCAGGCACTTCGATACGTGTCTGATCATTTTATGCATGTTTGTTTTTACTCAAGTAGATGCAACTGGCGCACCGTTTCCGCGCGTACCGTATCAATTTCAGCCTGGATGGCCGCGACACTGGCCTCATCGGTACCCAGCGCGTCCCAGTGCTGACCCCAGACTGTTTGCAACTGATCCGTCAACTCCGGCATGGGGGAATTGAGTACACCGGCCAGGTCATTCACGAGCAGGACATGCGCCCAGCCGGTGCGCGGGTTGCCCTTGTCGGCAACATCCTGATCGTAGTGACTGTGAAACACGACCTGCTGCAATTCACCGAGTTTCAGCAGGATCTCAAACGCGGACTGGCGCTGGTTACGGTTGGCCTCGGTCTGTTCGTTACGCCAGGTGTTGTAGCCGAGACTGGTAATGGCGATCACCAGGCTGATCAGCGCAACCGCGTTGCGGCGTACCTGTTGTAAAAATCCATGCTCATTCTCGCGCATGACGGCTTATGCCTCCTGCTTCACGGGTACTCGGGATACTCGGGCAAATCATCACCCGAACATGACCACTGTGCACGTGAGTTACAGAATATCCGCGCCTGCGGTGAAACGGGCGGCTCGTCGTCCAGCGAGCCGGCGGGTATCAGCACACCATCCAGCTCCGGCACGGTTCTTGGCAATGGACCACCGCAGCGTGAACAGAAACAGTTATAGAAGCGCTCTGCCTCCGGTACCTTGTAACGCGACAGGAGTTCTTCGCCGGCCAGCCAAGTGAGGCTGCTCTCGGGTGTTACGAGCAGGTTACTTGCATGCCCGGTACCGGTCGCCTTGCGGCAACGCCTGCAATGACAGTGATAAAAGCGCTGCACCTCACCGGTAATCGTGTAGCGCACCGCACCACACAGACAGCCACCTTGCAGTTGTGTTTGTGTCATAACCGCTACAGGTTACTACTGCCACAGCGGAAACCAAACAGGTTTTTACAGCACGCCGTAATTACAACGCAATCAGAACAGTAACGGGAGATAGTGATCGACCAGCAGGAGAGCAAACATGGCCATGAGGTACCAGATGGAATAACCGAAGGTTTTCATCGCCACATCCTTGCCCTGCATCAGCTGAATGGCGTACCAGAGAAAACCAAGCCCCAGCAGTACTGCGCCGGCCAGGTATACCGGACCACTCATGCGTGTCACAAACGGCAGCACGCTGACCAGCAGCAACAGGATGGTATAGAGCAGGATTTGCAGTCGCGTGAACGGCACACCGTGCGTGACCGGCAACATCGGGATATCGACCTTGGCGTATTCTTCACGACGATGAATCGCCAGCGCCCAGAAATGCGGCGGCGTCCAGATAAAGATGATCAGGAACAGCAGCAGCGCATTCGGGTCGAGCGTACCGGTCACCGCGGTCCAGCCCAGTATTGGTGGCGCCGCACCGGCCGCACCACCGATAACGATATTCTGCGGCGTGGCACGCTTCAGGTACATGGTGTAGACCACGGCATAACCGACCAGCGACAGGAACGTCAGTACCGCGGTCAGAACATTGATCCAGTACGCCAGTATGAACATGGACAGCGCGCCGAGCAGCACGGCGAAAATCACCGCATTGCGCACGTTCATCTCGCCCTGCGGCAGCGGACGATTGCTGGTGCGCGCCATTTTCGCATCTTCGCGCGCATCCAGAATGTGGTTAATCGCGGCCGCGGCGGACGCTGCCATACCGATACCGAGGTTACCGAGTATCAGTACATCCCATGGCACCATGCCCGGTGGTGACGTTGCCATAAACATGCCGACCATCGCCGTGAACACGATCAACGCAACAACCTTGAGCTTGCACAACCCCAGGTAGCTGTTTATCTGGCCGGCTAATGTCTTATCATTCATGACAGGTATCTACCTAGCCGATCCGTGAGTACTTCAGCAGTTTCTTGAGATCCTTGAGCAGACCACGCGGATCGGCATCCGGCGGGTAATACATCATGAGATTGCCAAGCGGGTCGACGATATATACACGCCCGGCATCGCGCACCGGTGTATCGTCGATAATGAAAAATTCCGCCAGTTGCCCGAACTGCGACGGTGACAGTTGCACCCTGTCCAGCTGCGGCTGTTCGCTGGCAAGGTAGCCGGTAACCTCTTCAGGCAGCGGACCGCCTTCGAAAACAAACAGGCGCTGCACGCGCTTCATGTGTTCGTTCTGTGCGGTTCGCGCCTGGCGCATCTTGTACAGGTTGCCCTTGCATACATCGTCGCAATCGGCACTGCCCAGGTATACCAGTGTCCACTTGCCCTGCAGATAATCGGCCAGTGGTTTATCGCCATGGACAATGTCCGGTGACAGTTTCAGCGGCCGTGCCGGGTGCACCAGTGCTCCACTGTTCGTGGTTACATCCGGTTGCCAGCCACCGTCACTGACGTTGTGCATCACCAGTGCAACAAAGGTCGGCGCAAGGAAAATCAATGCCAGCAATACGATCGCCTGCCGGGATGTCAGGAACCCGCCCTGCCTTGCCTGGCCGGCGCTAGCCGGCCTGTGTCTGCTACTGAACCGCATAGTTAATTCCCGCTTTCCTGTTTTCCAATACGTCGGGTGTTGACGCCTGCATAGATAATCACCAGCACCAGTGCGAGCGAGAACCATTGCATGGCATAGGCGCGATGTTTGTCCGGCATAATGCCATAGACCGGTTGCCAGTCGCGCGCAAATCCTTCCGTGTCATTCATATCGAGCAGCACAACCACCGGCATCACCGCCTGCCCAAGACGCTGGCCAATTGCCTCCAGGTCGATATGCTGAATGACCTGCGGCCAGCCCGTGTTCGGTTCCTCGGCAGCATCCAGCCGAAACACCTTTTCCGGCAGGCGGGCAATCGTGCCGGTCACCAGCCGTTCGGTCGCCGGTCCGGGCAAGTCCGGCAATTGTGCGCGTGACTGCCCCAGCGGTACCCAGCCACGATTGACCAGCACCACCGCCTGCTGGTCCTTCAGCCGCAGCGGGGTCAGCACCTCGTAGCCCGGGCGACGCCTGTGAATCCGGTTATCCAGCAGCAGCTGGTGCCCCAGGTCGTAGCGGCCGGTCATGTAAACCGGCCGGTAATCCCTGGGTGCGGGTGAGTCGACCACGTCCAGCAATGCGGCCGGTGCCAGCTGCGTGATTTCGGCCTCCATATCGACCAGGCCCTGTTTCCACGCGGCCCGCTCAAGCTGCCAGGCACCCAGCGCCAGCAAAACCGGCAGTATTGCCAGGGTTGCCAGCGTCGGCCATAAACCGGGGGAAAACTCGAAATCGCCGATTCGCATCAAGAGTTACCCTGCTTTGCTATAATAGGCTGACACGTCATTAACACGGTTCATTGTCATGCTCACCAAAGCCATCGTCGTCCTGTTTCTCTTCATCATCATCGGCAGCCTGTTCAGCGGCCTGTTTTACCTGGTCAAGGACAAGGGCACATCCGAACGCACCGTCCGTGCACTCACCGTTCGTATCAGCCTGTCTGTCCTGCTGTTCATTCTCCTGATGGCGGGCTATGCCACCGGACTGCTGCAACCGCACGGAATTGGGGGCTAAAATTCAAAGCCTGTAGGAGCGCACCGCGTGCGCGAACAATCCGGCTGGTGAGTAATTCGCGGATGCGATCCGCTCCTACAGTCGTGACGACTGCCAGCAGTGAGTTCATACAACAAAAAGGGCGCTGCAAGCAGCGCCCTTTTTTAATTACCTGATTGCCGGTCAGGCCAGCCAGTAGACAAATACAAACAGCCCCAGCCAGACCACGTCCACAAAGTGCCAGTACCAGGCAACCGCTTCGAATGCGAAGTGATTGTGATCCGAGAAATGCCCCTTCATGCTGCGCAGCAAAATAACCAGCAGCATGGTCGCACCCAGCGTCACGTGCAGACCGTGGAACCCGGTCAGCAGGAAGAAGGTGGAACCGTACATACCCGTCGTCAGCTTGAGGTTCAGCTCCTGGTAGGCGTGGATGTACTCATAGGCCTGCAGACCCATGAACAGTGCGCCCAGCGCAATCGTTGCCATCAGGCCCAGGATCATCTGGGTACGGTCATTCTTTTTCAGACCCCAGTGTGACCAGGTCAGCGTCACGCCACTGCTCAGCAGGATCAGGGTGTTGATCGCCGGGATACCCCAGGCGCCCATCATTGTAAACGGGCCGCCCATTTCGCCCGGACCATTGGTCGGCCAGACCGCATCAAAACCGGACCACAGCAACTCGTTGGTCATGACGTTGTTGCCCGCGCCACCCAGCCACGGTATCGCCCACATGCGCGCATAGAACAGTGCGCCGAAGAAGGCCGCGAAGAACATGACTTCGGAGAAGATGAACCAGCCCATGCTCCAGCGGAAAGACATATCCACCTGGTCGTTGTACTTGCCGCTGACGCTTTCGTTAATCACCGTGCCGAACCAGCCGAACAGCATGACAATCAGGACTACGGCACCCAGGTACATACCGATGGCGCTGCCGCCGCCCAGAAAAATGCCGAATCCGCCCAGTAACGCGAACATACCGATCGAACCGATGATCGGCCAGTAACTGGGCTGTGGCAGGTAGTATCCCCCATTGGATGATGACATTGCTGACTCCCTCTCTTTTCTAATCGATTAATTCAGTTAAATTCTTTGCTGTTCCCACGGTGCCGGACCCGATCAGTCCGGTCACCGGTAGTTACAATGCAGGTTCAATCGAGTCTGACCCCGTTGTAACTGGACCCAGTGTTATTTTTTCCAGGCCGTTGTCCGGTTGTGTTTCGCCGCCGCCTTCCATCCTGTAGAAGGTATAGGACAGCGCGACCGAACTCACATCCCTCGGCAAGGCCGGGTCAACCACGAAGCGCAATGGCATCTCCTTGTATTCGCCGGCTGCCAGTGTCTGTTGTGTAAAACAGAAACACTCCGTCTTGTTAAAGTATTTAGACGCCAGTCCCGGCACCAGGCTGGGAACCGCCTGCCCGATCACCGTGTTGCCGGTGATATTACGGGCCGCATACTTCACCTCGGTAACAGCACCCGGGTGCACCTTGATCTGGCGGACCATGGGCTTGATTTCCCAGGGCAGATCACTGTTGACCGAAACAACAAATTCAACCGTGACCTCGCGCTCCATGTCGACCGTCTGGCTGAGTGCTGCTTCAGCCTCGATCCGACCGGTCTTGCCGTTCAGGCCGGTGATATCGCAAAACACGTCGTACAGCGGCACCATGGCAAAGCCGAAGCCGAACATGACAACTGCCGCCATACCCAGCCGGCCAACCAGCTTGCGGTTCCGGTTTGCCAGTTCTTTGCTTTCCATCAGCCGCCCAGAATAAAGAAGCTGCCGAAGTACAGCGCCACAACAACGACAACAAGCGTGATTATCACCTTCTTGTTGGCACCGCGTGCCGTTTCATGTTCGGGTGTCATTGCCATAATATTCAACCGGCATGCCGACGCGTTAACGCCGGCATGCGTGTCAGTTACTTAACAGTCGGGGCCGTTTCAAATGTGTGGTACGGCGCCGGTGACGGGATCGTCCACTCCAGACCTTCCGCACCTTCCCAGACCTGGTCCGTTGCCTTCTCGCCACCCTTGATGGTCTTGATCAGCACGAACAGGAAGTAAACCTGGGCCAGACCGAAGGCGAAACCGCCGATACTCGAAACCATGTTCCAGTCGGCAAACTGCACGGAGTAGTCCGGGATACGACGCGGCATACCGGCCAGGCCGATGAAGTGCTGCGGGAAGAACAACACGTTCACGGAAATAGCCGACCACCAGAAGTGAATCTTGCCATGCGTCTCGTTAACCATGTGGCCGGTCCACTTCGGCAGCCAGTAGTAAACCGCCGCAATAATGGAGAACACCGCGCCGGTCACCAGCACGTAATGGAAATGCGCCACGATGAAGTAGGTGTCGTGATACTGCATATCCGCCGGTGCGATACCCATCATCAGGCCGGTGAAACCACCCAGGCTGAACAGGAACACGAAGGCGATCGCCCACAGCATCGGCGTCTCGAAGGTCATCGAACCGCGCCACATGGTGGCCATCCAGTTGAATACCTTGACGGCAGTCGGAACAGCGATCATGACAGTGGCGTACATGAAGTACAGCTCACCGGCGACCGGCATGCCGACCGTGAACATGTGGTGCGCCCAGACGATGAACGACAGGAACGCGATCGAAGCGGTTGCATACACCATGGAGCTGTAACCGAACAGCGGCTTGCGCGCGAAGGTCGGGATGATCTGCGAGACCACACCGAAGGCCGGCAGGATCATGATGTACACCTCGGGATGCCCGAAGAACCAGAACACGTGCTGGAACATGACCGGGTCACCGCCACCGGCAGCCGCGAAGAAGCTGGTGCCGAAGTACTTGTCGGTCAGCAGCATGGTGACTGCACCGGCCAGAACCGGCATCACGGCGATCAGCAGGAAGGCTGTGATGAACCAGGTCCAGACGAACAGCGGCATCTTCATCAGTGTCATGCCCGGGGCACGCATGTTGAGGATGGTCGCGATAATGTTGATGGCACCCATGATGGAGGAGAAGCCCAGCATGTGCACGGCGAAGATGAAGAACGACAGCTTGTCATACTGCAGCGACAGCGGTGCGTACATGGTCCAGCCGAAGGCCGGGCCCTGCCCATCGAGGAATGCGCCACCGGTGAACATCGGCGCGATCAGCATGGTTGCCGCAAACGGCAGGATCCAGAAGCTCCAGTTGTTCATGCGCGGCAGCGCCATGTCCGGTGCGCCGATCATCATCGGGATCTGCCAGTTGGCCAGGCCGACGAAGCCCGGCATGACGGCGCCGAAGATCATGATCAGACCGTGCATGGTGGTCATCATGTTGAAGAAGTTCGGATCAACGACCTGCATGCCCGGCTGGAACAGCTCGGCGCGGATAACCATGGCCATGGCGCCGCCGATCAGCAGGTTGATGAAGGCGAACCACAGGTACAGGGTACCGATGTCCTTGTGGTTGGTCGTCGTGATCCAGCGCATGATGCCGCTTGGCGCGCCGTGGTGATGATCGTCGTGTGTGGTTGCTGTACTCATTTTTTCATATCTCCACTGATAATCTGATAATCCGCATAGCGCCTAGCGTAATGCCGCGATTTCTGACGGCTGTACCATGTCACCCACGCTGTTGCCGAGGGCGTTACGCTGATAGGTAATGACGGCAGCCATATCAACGTCATTCAACTGACCGGCGAATGCCTGCATGGCGGTACCGGCCTTGCCGTTCATGCCGATATCTATGTGGGCGCCGATTTCACCGATAGCAATCGCGCTGCCGGTAATCGCCGGAAACACACCGGGAATACCCTGACCGTTAGCCTGGTGACAGGCGGCGCAGTTGGTGTTGTAGACCGATTCACCCCTGGCGACCAGGTCATCCATCGTCCAGGTCTGCGTGGCGGATGCAGCGGCTGCCGCGGCACCGGCCTTCTGGTCGGCGATCCACTGGTTGTAGCCTTCTTCCGTCTTGGCTTCCAGCACAATCGGCATGAAGCCATGGTCCTTGCCGCACAGTTCGGCACACTTGCCGCGGTACACACCCGGCTCGGTCAGCTCGGTCCAGCCATCGTTAACGAAGCCTGGTATGGCATCCTGTTTCCAGCCGAGGTCCGGCAACCACCAGGAATGGATAACATCGTTGGATGTAATCAGGAAGCGGATCTTCTTGTTGATCGGCACAACCACGCGGTTGTCCACATCGGTCAGGTAGTATTCGTGATCGGCCGGATTTGCGCCTGAACCCAGCTGGCGCATTTCGTTACTCCTGGCATCGAGGTTACTGAAGAAGCTGATACCTTCAGCCGCACCGTCGATGTAATCGTATTTCCATTTCCACTGGTAGCCTGTAACCAGGATCGACATATCGGCATCGCGCGTGTCTTCCAGCGCCAGCAGTGCCTTGGTGGCAGGTACCGCCATACCAACGAGCACCAGGAACGGAATAGTGGTCCAGATAACCTCGACCGTGGTGCTTTCATGGAACGTTGCAGGTACCGCACCCTTCGACTTGCGATGGGCGAATATGGAATAGATAAGAACGGCAAAAACGGCGACACAGGCAACCACGCAAATCCAGAAAATCAGCATATGCAGTCCATAGACTGTCTTGCTGGTGGACGTCACGCCTTCCCTGAGGTTTATCGTATCGCCAAAACCGGCGATGGCCGTACTGGCACTCAGCAGCAAAACTGCACCCCACACACTTCCCAGTGCGCGTCTCAGTGTTTTAGCAAACATGCAACAATCTCCCCAAGACCAATAGTTAAAATTTTTCAGCAAATTCGGTAACCGCGACCGGCCAGCTCAGTCGGTAACTGCGCTGTGGCGGACAGCCTGTTGCAGCTCCGCGGCCAGTAAACATCGTTCTTGTTCATTCAGAAACGAGCCGATCTCGACCTGTTCACTCTTGAATGCCACGCTCAGTCGACTCGGATACCACGCAATCCTCGAACGCTCGAGGTTGATGCGTGCCCAGGCACGTGGACATTCCCAGTGCTCCTGTGGCTTGCGCCGACCCTTTTCCACTGTCAGCCTGTCAGCATTGACAGACACAATCTCCCTTTGCTCGCTGCGCACCATGCAGACGTAAAACGCGCCGCCCAGTACGATCACTTCAAGCCCCGCAAACGGCAGCACCGGCCAGAATCCATGCAGTGCAAAGAACACACCGACGGCCAGACAACAGGCGGTAATCGCAAGGTAGACCTTGATCGCCGACTGCCAGCGCATCGACTGGTTGGGCCGTATCAGCCAGTGACATTTCTGCCCGGCTGTATCACATACCTGCTTGACCACGACTAACCTTGCTTCCAGCTACGCGTCCGCCGCGTGATAATGCCCTGAACGCACACTATTGGTGCAACCAGGTGGATTATCCTGCAACGACTTGTAAAAAAGAGCGCGCATTTTATCTGACAAACACCCTGTATTCAATGTAATAAATCACCGGGTATTGATAAGCGGGGCCTGTTGCAGACAGTGTGCCACTGACTTGACACTGAAATTATTGAACACCGGCACCACCCCCAGCAGGGGTGAAGAAAGCTTTTGTTTCAGCGTGTTAATGTTGTCGTCCAGGGCATCCATCGCGGGCGGCAAGGTGTTGGCCACCCAACCCGCCAGCGTACAACCACGGCTTTCGATTGCCTGCGCGCTTAACAGGGCGTGGTTAATGCAGCCGAGCCGCAAACCCACCACCAGGCAGATATCCAGGCCCAGGCCGTGCGCCAGGTCAGCGACCGTCTCACGGCTGTTGAGCGGCACCTGCCAGCCGCCGACCCCTTCCACGATCACAACGTCCACGCTCGACGCAATATCTTGATATATATCATATATTTTATCTATCTCGACTGTCTGGCCGGCCTGGTCCGCAGCCAGGTGCGGCGCAATGGCCGGCTCGAACGCATAGGGATTAACCTGCTCGTAAGCCAACGGGATAGACGCCTGTCGCTGTAATTGCACGGCATCGTCGTTGCGCAGCCCATCCGGCGTGCGCTCACAACCCGAGGCGACCGGCTTCATGGCGGCAACCGACAGGCCGCGATCCTGCAGCGCCTGCATCAGGCCGAGGCTGATGACAGTCTTGCCGACCCCGGTATCAGTCCCGGTCACGAACAGACCGCGCGTACCGCTCACGCGCCGTTACCCGGCTTGCGCGGCAACAGGCTGGCCAGCGGCACCTCGTTGCCCTGCCCGGCATACTTGTTGACCGGCGACCAGGCATGCCCGTACACCACCTCGTAACTGGCCGGCAGCACGCCATCAGCGCGGAATGCTTCATAAGCCGCGCTGAATTGCTGCCAGCGCCGGCGACCGGTCAGTCCGCGCGGGCGTCCCGCGGTCACGTTGTGCGCACCGATATGTTTAAGGTCCTGCATCAGGCGGCTCAATTCACGGTAGGTCACGGTGATACGTTCGGAGTCCATGACCGGATCGGCCCAGCGGGTCTTGAGCAGCAGGTCACCGACATCGTGCAGGTCGGTAAAACGGTTGACATGGGTATGGCCGTCGACCGCGTTCCAGCTGGCACGCAATTCCATGAGTGTGTCCGGCCCGAAGGTGGTAAACATCAGCAGCCCGCCCGGCGCCAGTACCCGCCGTAATTCAGCCAGCGTACCCTCGAGGTCGCCACACCATTGCAGCATCAGGTTGGAAAATATCAGCTCGAAACTATCATCATTAAACGGCAGCTGCTCGGCATCGGCACAGACACAGGCCGGTTTGCGCAACCAGCCGCCACGCGTGCGCGTTTGCTCCAGCATCGCCGGCGCGATATCAAGCGCAACGATATCGGCCTTGCGATAACGCTTTAACAGGGCGGCCGAAAAATGCCCCGTGCCGGCACCAAGATCGAGAATGCGCGCCGGTTGCAGGCGCACAAAATCCAGCCGCTCCAGCATGCGATCACCGATTTCGTATTGCAGTTCGGCGGCCTCGTCATAGGTCTTTGCTGCGGCATCGAAGGAACGGCGCGCCTGCTGTTTGTCTATCCGGTACTGTTCGTCATCAGGCATGGGTTCATTCCGTATCCAGTTCAGTCACAAATGCTTTTATGGTTTCCGCAAATAATGCGGGGGCCGGGATAAACGGCGCGTGCCCCGCACCCGGCAATACAGTGAGTCGCGCGTCCGGCAACATGTCACGGGTTGCCTGTACTGCACCCAGCGGAACCAGCGTATCGCGCTCACCCGCCAGCAGTTGCGCAGGGCAGTCAATGGCTGGCAGCGATTCACGCAAATCACTGTCTGCAAGGATATCGAGCCCCGCACGCAAGCCTGCCGGGTGCGGCTCGCCATGCAACTGCATGATGGTACGTAACGATTTCAGCACCGTGGTGGCCTGCTCGCTGCCGCGCACCTGCAGCGCCAGGAATCGATCAAGCGTGCGGTGATAATCCTGTTCCAGCTCTGCGGCGAACGTTTGCAACAACGACGGCAGCAGCGCGCTTTGCCAGCCCGGCCGGCGCACGAAACAGGGACTGCTGGCCACCGTAATCAGCGCCTTCACGCCGACATCCCGACGTGCCGCGGCACGCATCGCCAGCAGCCCGCCGAGCGACCAGCCCAGCCATACTGCATTATCCGGCACGACCGCATGTACTGCACCAACCATGTCGTCCAGCCCGCCTTCACCGGACCAGTCGCTGCGACCGTGTCCCGGCAGATCAACGCGCGTGACACGCACCTGCGGTTCCAGCAACGGCATGATGCTGTCCCAGATGCCGCTGTGCAGACCCCAGCCGTGGATCATTACCAGGTCGGGGCCGGTGCCGGTGGTTTGTTTATACAGAGGCATTGTTAGTTATATTTTCTCGCGCAAAGTCGCAAAGGCGCGAAGAAAAGACTTGCCACAGAGCGCACAGAGGACACAGAGATCTATAATTAAAAAACAATAAATTTTTCCGCGTCATGCCTATGTACGACTGCATCCTTTTAGCGATTCGCGTGATACTACAAGAATAGCGACAAAGGGTTTAAAGAATTTCAGTTATATATCTCTGTGTCCTCTGTGCGCTCTGTGGCTATTATTTTTCTTTCCTTCGCGCCTTTGCGACTTTGCGCGAGAATGCACTCTCCAACCCCTCCAGCAACCGATCAACCTGCGCCTCGGTATGCGCCGCGGAAAATGTAATCCGCAAGCGCGCCGTGCCTTCCGGCACCGTCGGTGGACGAATCGCCGTTACCAGGATTCCCTGCTGACGTAACGCCTCGCTGAGTGCGACTGCATCCGCAGCAGAACCAACCACGAGTGGCTGTATGGGTGTGCTCGACTGCGCCAGTTGCAAACCCAGCTGCCCGGCGCCGTGACGAAAACGCGCAACCAGTCGCGTGAGCTGTTCACGCCGCCAGTCATCCTCGCGCACACGCGTGAGCGCAGCCATGGTCGCCACCGCCACGGCAGGCGGCAATGCCGTGGTATAGATCCAGGTACGCGCGGACTGGATAAGCGTTTCGATCAGCGCGTCGCTACCGGCAACAAATGCACCGAACGTACCGAATGCCTTGCCCAGCGTACCAACCAGGATCGGTACTGCCTGTTCATCCAGACCAGCGGCCTCCACTGACCCACGGCCATTGCTGCCAAGCACACCGAGGCCGTGCGCATCATCCACCATCAGCCAGGCCGCGTGACGCGCTGCCGTTTCAGACAGGGCGGACAACGCTGCAATGTCGCCATCCATACTGAATACGCCATCGGTCGCAACCAGGAACTCACCCTTTGGCGCGGCGGACAACGCCGCTGCAAGTTGCGCCATATCGTTATGTGCGTAGCGCCGCAGCTTCGCTTCACTCAGACGCGCACCGTCAAGCAGTGACGCATGATTGAGGCGGTCCTCGAACACATGATCACCGCGACCAAGCAATGCCGATATCACGCCGAGGTTTGCCATGTAGCCGGTGGAAAACAGCAGCGCACGCGGGCGCCCGGTAAAATCCGCCAGCGCCTCTTCCAGCTCATGATGTGCGCGGCTGTGCCCGGTGACGAGGTGCGCCGCGCCACTGCCTGCGCCGTATTGATCCAGGCCGCGGTGGAAAGCGGCGATGACATCCGGATGGTTCGCCAGGCCGAGGTAATCATTACTGCAGAATGACAACAGCGGTTTGCCGTCGATGGTAATTTCAACGCCCTGCGGACTGTCCAGCATGCGACGTTCGCGGTACAGGCTGTTTTGCCTGCGCTGCTCGAGCTGTTTGGAAAGGTCTTTCATAGTTGATTGAATACGAAAGCTGTAGGAGCGCATCGCATGCGCGAACCGGGTTCTCAGACGTTGTTCGCGCATGCGATGCGCTCCTACAGCGTTTTAGCCGGAACAGGCGTGAATTCAAGATGCAATTATGGCGGTTCCAGCAAACCCGATCAGGCCGGATGCAACCCCAGCTTCGCAAACAACGCGTCATCGTTCGCCGTATCCGGGTTACCGGTGGTCAGCAATTTTTCGCCGTAGAAAATCGAATTGGCACCGGCGAAGAAACACAGCGCCTGCATGGTGTCGCTCATATCCGAGCGACCTGCCGACAAACGCACATAAGAAGCCGGCATCAGGATGCGTGCCACGGCAAGGGTGCGCACGAACTCGGTCGGCTCGATATCCGTCTGTTCATCCTGCGGCGTCCCCTCGACTTTCACCAGCTGGTTGATCGGCACACTGCCCGGGTGTTCCGGCAGATTGGCAAGTTCGCACAGCATGGACACACGGTCCTCGCGTGCCTCGCCGAGGCCGACAATCCCGCCGCAACACACGTTGATACCGGCATCACGCACATGTGTGAGTGTATCGAGCCGGTCGTCATAGGTACGTGTTGAAATGATCTCACCGTAAAACTCCGGTGACGTATCCAGGTTGTGGTTGTAGTAATCGAGCCCGACTTCTTTCAGTGCATGCGCCTGCGATTCGTCCAGCATGCCAAGCGTTGCACAGGTCTCGAGACCCTCGGCCCGGACGCGCGTCACCATCTCCAGCACACGCTCGAAATTCTTGCCTTTCGGATTGCGCCAGGCCGCCCCCATGCAGAAGCGCGACGCCCCGGCCGCCTTCGCGCGTTGCGCGGCAGTCACGACGTCCTCGACATCCATCAGGCGTTCGGGTTCCAGCCCGGTATCGTAATGCACACTCTGCGGACAGTAGTTGCAATCCTCCGGGCAACCGCCCGTCTTGATACTCAGCAGCGTACTGACCTGCACGGCATTGGGATCGAAATTTTCCCGGTGCACAGTGTGGGCGCGGAACAGTAAATCATTGAATGGTAAGTTAAATAAGGCATGCACCTCGTCACGCGACCAGTCATTGCGGACAGGATTGGCAGCATTCTCCGACAGACGGGTCGCAGGTGTATTCATAGGATTTGGCACCGGTAATCGTGAAGTCACCGGACTATGGAACCAATCCTGAAATCTGTCAACCTGGGAACGGCCTGATGGTTTACAAGTGGGGTAATCGGCTACTGGACAGTCTGTTTCCAACCGCCTGCCGCCTGTGCAGCGCCGGCATCAGCGGCAAACTCCCGTTGTGTACCGGCTGTCGCGACGACCTGCCGCGCCTGGCGCCGGGATGCAGCCAGTGTGCGCGGCCGCTCGGCGACAGCGTTCGCGACCGGCGCTGCGGACGCTGCCAGCGAAAGCCGCCGGCCTATGATCGAGCCACTGCGCTATATCACTACGGGCCACCACTGGATTACCTGGTGAAACGCCTGAAATTCTGCGGCGATCTCGGCATGGGACCGCTGCTTGCCGAACTGATGCGCCAGCAACTGCAGGGACGCGCACACGCACTGCCCGGCCTGCTGGTACCGGTGCCGCTGCACCCGGACCGGCAACGCGAGCGCGGTTATAACCAGGCGCTGGAGCTGGCACGTCCGCTTGGCCGCGCACTGGACATACCCGTCGACAACCGCCTGTGTCGCCGCACCCGGCCGACGGCGGCCCAGTCGCTGCTTGGCACCACGGCGCGGCGAGTGAATATGCGCAATGCCTTTGCAGTGAATTTCGCCACGGTGACACCACACGTAGCCATCATCGATGATGTCATGACAACCGGTTGCACGGCCGACGAGCTGGCGCGCGTACTCAAACGGGCCGGTGCGTCGCTGGTCGAGGTATGGGTGGTGGCGCGCGCCGTCTAGCGCAACATGTAATCCAGCAGGATACCGAGAAATATCACGAGACCGAACCAGTGATTATTCAGAAAGGCCTTGAAACAGCCGTCGCGATCGCGATTACGGATCAGCTGTTGCTGCCAGGCCGCCAGCCCCGCCGCAAACAGTACGCCGCCGTAGTAGTACAGCCCGAGTTCCGCCTGCAGGCCGATCATCACCAGGCAAGCCAGTACACTCAGCTGCAGGCCGCCGATGACGGCGCGATCGGCATCGCCGAACAATATGGCGGTAGATTTCAGCCCCAGCGCGATATCGTCCTGGCGATCGACCATTGCGTACATGGTGTCATAGGCGGTGGTCCACAGCACGGTGGTGGTAAACATCAGCCAGGCAAGCTGCGGTACTGTGCCGGTTTGCGCGGCAAACGCCATGGGGACGGCCCAGCCGAATGCGGCACCCAGCACCACCTGCGGCAGGTGTGTGACACGCTTCATGTACGGGTACACCATCGCCAGCAGCGCACCGACCACCGACAGCATGATCGTCAGGCGATTGAGTTGCAGTACCAGCAGCAATGCGACCAGGCACAACGCCGCGAACAACAGTTTCGCCTCCAGCGTGCTAACGCGACCGGATGTCAGCGGGCGATTACTGGTACGGGAGACATGACGGTCGAAATCGCGGTCGAAGTAGTCGTTAATGACACACCCGGCGGAGCGCATCAGCACCACGCCGGCGATGAATATCAGTAATACTTTTTTATCCGGACTGCCCTCGCCGGCAATCATCAGCGCCCACAGGGTCGGCCACAACAACAGGTAGATACCGATCGGCTTGTTCAGCCGCATGAGGACGGCGTAATTACCGAGCCGTTCTGTCAGTGTGCTTGCCATGCGGACAGTATGCGGATTGTCAGCTGCTTTTCCAGCGCGGCGGTAATTTCGAGGCGGCCGGGAAGGCCGGCAAAAAGACCTCGCTCACCAGTAACGGCTTGCGCGCGATGCGAAACACGGCACGCCGCCCCCAGATCGTCGCCGGCTTCGTGCGCATCCCGCGGGTTGCGGCGGCATGTAATGCCTGGCCGCGGCGGATGACGGCCAGCTCGACAATCTCGCGACGCATACCCGGATCGGCGAACAGCATGCCGCCCAGCGGGCGCGTGCCGAGGTGCGCCAGGCGGCGCAGGCGACCGCGCAGTGAAGTCATCGGAATAATGGTCCGCGCATACACCCAGGGTGTGCCATCGCAGAGCAGCTGCACCTGGCGAATAATCGCCCGCGTGCCCGGTCGCATGCCCAGCGCACGCGCCTCGCTCACAGTCGGCCGACCGACAACCTGCGACAGTACCCGCACCTTGAATTCACCTGGACACAGTTGTTGCAGACGCAGGGTCAGCGAGGCGGTGTCCAGCAACCAGCTGCACAATGGCCGCGGGATGTCTGCACGCAGGTAATGACGATTTGGCTTCCAGCGGGTCATTCGGCCCGTTTACTCCGTAAAGGTGACAGGGGTGCCTAATGTAATCATTCGCGGGTATTTCGCAATGTTTTTAATTCATTAAAACCGTAATCAGGAATAAATTTGTCATTTCGCGCCTGCAAGGCGCTGCTACACGATTGAAACATCTGTAGGAATCGCGCCTTAAGGCGCGATCTGCTACGCGACCAGCTAAAACATCTGTAGGAGCGCACGCTGTCCGCGAATTATTCTGCAGAATAATTCGCGCAGCGATGCGCTCCTACAACAGGTAAAACTGCTTTGCTACACCTCACCCAGCAGCGCCGTTTCGCCCAGCCAGCGCCGGATCAACGGTGACACATTGTCTGGCGCAAGCTGATTGAGACGAACGGCGGCCTGTTCAACGGCAGATAACAATGCCTCGTCGCGTAACAGGTCGGCAATATGAAACTGCATCTCACCGGTCTGGCGGGTACCGAGCACCTCACCGGGACCACGCAGTTCCAGGTCACGGCGGGCGATCTCGAAGCCATCGCCGGTCTCGCGCAGGGCCGCCAGCCGATCACGCGCATTCGCCGACAGCGGTGACTGGTACAGCAGCACGCAACTGCTCTGCGCGCGGCCACGACCGACACGGCCACGTAACTGGTGTAGCTGCGCCAGCCCCAGGCGTTCCGGGTTCTCGATAATCATCAGGGTGGCATTTGGCACATCCACGCCGACCTCGATGACCGTGGTTGCTACCAGCAGGTCGATACTGCCTGCCTTGAACGCGGCCATCAGGCGTTCCTTGTCGGCCGGTTTCAAACGGCCATGGATAAGACCAACGGTTAGTTCCGGCAAGGTTTCCGCCAGCAAGGTCGCGGTGTTCTCCGCCGCCTGGCACTGCAGAACCTCGGATTCCTCGATCAGGGTGCAGACCCAGTAGGCCTGCTGGCCGGCACTGCAGGCCTTGCGCACCGACGCCATCACGTCCTCGCGACGCGCCTGGCTGATGGCCACGGTTTTCACCGGCTGCCGACCGGGCGGCAGTTCGTCGATGATGGAGGTATCGAGATCGGCGTACACCGTCATTGCCAGCGTGCGGGGAATCGGTGTGGCGGTCATCACCAGCTGATGCGGACGCAACGCGTCGTCGCGCCCCTTGTCGCGCAGTGCGAGCCGCTGGTGCACACCAAAACGGTGCTGCTCGTCGATAATCACCAGGCCAAGCCTGGCAAATTCGACTTCCTGCTGGAACAGGGCATGCGTGCCGATCGCAACCTGCGCCGAACCGTCTGCAATGGCCGACAATGCCGACGCACGCGCCGTGCCACGCGTCTTGCCGGCATGCCACGCGATGCTGATATCCAGCGGCGCCAGCCACTCGCTGAAACTGCGGAAATGCTGCTCGGCCAACAACTCGGTCGGCGCCATCAGTGCCACCTGGTAACCGGCCGCGACCGCCGTCAGGGCCGCACAGGCGGCAACAACCGTCTTGCCGGAACCGACATCGCCCTGCACCAGTCGCGCCATCGGGTGCGGTTGCAACAGGTCATTAATAATTTCATCGATCACACGTTGCTGCGCACCGGTTAGCGTAAACGGCAACTGATCGATAAATTTATTCACCAGCAGGGCGTCATCCTGCAACACCGGCGCGGACGTGTGTGAGGCGCGTTCGCGCAGGCGTTTCAGACTGAGGTGATGTGCCAGCAGCTCCTCGAACGCCAGTCGCTGCTGTGCCGGGTGCTGGCCAGTGGCAAACAGCTCCAGCGAAGCATCCGGTGGTGGCCGGTGCACGTAGCGTAGTGCCGCCGGCAGTGATGTCATTTTGAAATCGCTGACCAGTTCCAGCGGCAACCAGTCGACCAGGCCACCGGCTTCGCCTCGATCCAGATATTTGAGCGCCTGCTCGGTCAGTGCACGCAGCGTCAGCTGGTGTACGCCTTCGGTGGCAGGATAAATCGGCGTCAGGTGATCTTCTGCCGTCAACACCGCGTCCGGCTCAACCAGCTGGTACTCGGGATGCACCATCTCCAGCGTCACCGGACCAGCGCGCACCTCACCAAAACAGCGGATACCATGCCCGCGCTGCAGACCGGTCTGCTGCTGTTTGTTGAAATGAAAAAATCGCAGCGTCAACGAACCAGTGCCGTCGCTGATGCGCACCAGCAGTGAGCGCCGCCGGCCGAACTTTATCTCGGCCAGTTCAATTTCACCCTGCACCACCACGTGTTCACCGGCACGCACGGAACCCATTGGCACCACGCGCGTGCGATCCTCGTAACGCAGCGGCAGGTGGAACAATACATCCTGAACTGTTTGGATATTGAGTCGCTTGAGCCGTTCGGCCACGCGCGGACCAACGCCCTTCAGCACTGTGACCGGCAGGGAGTCGAGTTTGTCTTCGGGGTTGGAGGTGTTATTCAAAAACATTATCTCGCGCAAAGACGCAAAGGCGCAAAGAAAAGAAACAATAATAGCCACAGAGAACACAGAGAACACAGAGAATAATTCAAAAACTTTAAACCTTTGCCGCGTCATATTGTCGTATCACGACGAATCCTTGAGCGATTCGCGTGATACGACAAGTTGACGCGACAAAGGTATTGTTTTTAAAGCATTGATTATCTCTGTGTCCTCTGTGTGCTCTGTGGCTATTATTTTTCTTTTCTTTGCGCCTTTGCGTCTTTGCGCGAAATATTTTTTACACCAACACAAAACTACTGATCGAGATAGTCGTTCTCGTCAAAGTTATCCAGCTCCATCACTGCATCCATCTCCACCTGTGAACCTTTCGGCAGGGACGCCACACCGACGGCTGCGCGCGCCGGATACGGTTCGTTGAAATATTCCGCCATGATTTCGTTGACCAGTGCGAAATGGCCGAGATCGGGCAGGAATATATTCAGCTTGGCAATATCGGCCAGCGAACCGCCGGCAGCTTTCGCAACAGCCGTCAGGTTATCGAACACGCGCCGGATCTGCGCGGCCATGTCGCCATCAACCAGTTCCATCGTGGCCGGGTCGAGCGGTATTTGCCCTGACATGTAAACGGTGCTGCCGCACTTGACGGCCTGTGAGTAGGTGCCGATGGCCTGCGGGGCTTTGTCGGTGTGGATGATGGTGCGGGTCATGTTGGTTCCTTATATATTTTTCGTGAACTATATCCGATCACTGCAGGAGCGCCTTTGCCTGCATGGATGTAGGTACATCGCGTAGCGCATGGATGCGCGTTAGCGATGCGGCGCTCCTTAAATTAATCGCGCCTGTAAGGCGCTCCTACAGTGATTGTATATTACCGCGCGCGGGTGATGCGGATGACCGATGGAATATTACGCACCCGGCGCATGACATTCGCCAGGTGTTGACGGTCGCGCACGCCGAGCCGGAACTTGAGTACATTGGTCAGGCCGTCGCCTTCCGCGATACCGACATTCTCGATATTCGATTCGGCCTCGCCGATGACCGTGGCCACGGTCGCCAGTACACCGCGCCGCTCCTCGACCTCGACATTCACATCCACCGGGAATTCGCCTTCAATACCCGGCTCCCACTGCACATCCAGGCAATTGTCTGCATGGTGCTTGCCGTCAGTAATGTTGCGGCAATGCCGGTTATGAATCATCAGTCCACGCCCGTGCGTAATAACAGCCACCACCGGATCACCCGGTATAGGGCGGCAACACTTGGAGAAGCGCGTCACCATGCCCTCGGTACCCTTGATCACCAACGGCGGCATGGAGCTACCCTCGCGCCCGTGTTCGCCGCCCTCTTCACCATGCACCAGCGAACGCGCCACCAGCACCGACGAACGACGACCCAGACCCACCTCATTCAGCAGATCGTCCGGTTCATCCAGGTGGTATTCCTTCAGCAACGCCACCAGTCGATCGGTTTCGACCTCGGCAGCGGAAGAATTAAACACGCCCAGCGCACGATCAAGCATACGGCGACCGAGCGTGATGGCATCATCGCGCTGCAGGTTCTTCTGATGATGACGGATATTGGAACGTGCCTTGGCCGACACCACGAATGCCAGCCAGGCCGGACTTGGATGCGAACCTTTGGAGGTAATAATTTCAACCGTCTGACCGGACTTCAGCACGGTACTGAGCGGCACATCCTGTCGGTCGACACGCGCGGCGACACAGGTATTGCCGATGTCGGTATGCACCGAATAGGCAAAGTCGACCACCGTCGCACCATGCGGCAGCTTCATGATTTCACCCATCGGCGAGAACACGTAAACGGCATCCGGGAACAGGTCGATCTTGACGCTTTCCAGGAACTCCATTGAATTGCCTGCATGCTGCTGCATTTCCAGTAATTCATGCATCCACTCGCGCGCGCCGGCATGCATCTGGTCGAGATTCTCCTCGCCGGACTTGTATACCCAGTGCGCTGCCACACCGGACTCCGCCACCTTGTCCATGTCTTCCGTGCGGATCTGTACTTCGATGGGGATGCCGTATGGGCCAAACAGGATGGTATGTAATGACTGGTAGCCGTTGCCCTTGGGGATGGCAATGTAATCCTTGAACTTGCCCGGCACCGGTTTAAACAGGTTATGCACAACGCCGAGCATGCGGTAGCAGTTATCGACGTCCTCGACGATTATGCGGAATGCGTAAACGTCATAGGTTTCTTCAAATGACAGGGTCTTGTCGCGGATCTTGCAGTACAGGCTGTAGAGATGCTTCTCGCGACTGAGGATGCGCCCCTGCAGTTTTTCCTGCCGCACGCGGCGCTTGATTGATCTCTCGATCTTGTTCAGCACTTCCTTGCGATGACCGCGCGCTGCCTCGACCGCTTTTTTCAGCACCTTGTAGCGCAGCGGGTAGAGTGCCGCGAAACCGAGATCTTCCAGCTCGACACGCAGCGCGTTGATGCCCAGGCGGTTCGCAATCGGCGCATAGATATCCAGCGTTTCGCGTGCGATGCGACGGCGCTTGTCCGGACGCATAACTCCGAGGGTGCGCATGTTGTGCAGGCGATCGGCGAGTTTCACCAGGATAACGCGAATGTCACGCACCATGGCGAGGATCATCTTGCGGAAATTTTCCGCCTGCGCCTCGGCCGTGGACTCGAACTCGATTTGCGTGAGCTTGCTGACCCCGTCGACCAGCTCGGCAACATCCTCGCCGAAGTCGGTCGCAATCTGCTCCTTGGCTGTCGGCGTGTCCTCGATTACATCGTGCAGGATGGCTGCGACGATGGATTTCGCATCGAGACGCAATTCCGCCAGGATGCGCGCGGCGGCAATCGGGTGGTAAATATAGGGTTCGCCGGATACGCGATGCTGGCCTTCATGCGCCTCCGCACCGAACAGGTAGGCGCGGTAAACCTCCTGGACCTGGTCGGGCTCCAGGTAATCTTCCAGCATGTGGCACAAATCACTGATCAGGAAGCGTGATTCGTCATCGCTGATTATTTCCGCGCGCGTTGCCATCGGGTTAGATTCGGTACCTGCCGGGGTGAACATCGGTACCTCTAATATAACCCCATCAGGCACACGCGCACATACCGGGACGGCATGTTGCGGGGGTCATAACGGAAATAATAAAAAAACAGCGCCGGGCGGCGCTGTTTGTGTCGAATCAGTCTGCGGCAGGTGCGGCCGGCGGTGCTTCTGCTGCTGCTTCAGCAGGCGTTTCCTCGGTCGGGGCGTCAGCTTCTGCCAGCAAGGCGGCCATTTCAGCCGTTTCGTCATCTTCGACCACCGGGTGTGCAGGTTCGGTGAGAATCGAGGGACCGATCAGGCCATCGGCAATTTCACGTAGCGCCACGATGGTGGGCTTGTCATTTTCCCAGTCGACCAGTGGCTGCACGCCGTTGGCCAGCTGCCGGGCACGCTTGGTGGCAACCAGCACCAGCTGAAAGCGGTTATCGACCTTGTCGAGACAGTCTTCTACGGTAACGCGTGCCATGTGAAACTCCTGATCCAGTTCATCAACTGCTTGATAATACAGCAAGCAGCCAGAAAAGCTGCCTGCCGGGGGCGTGCGAGTCTACCCCATCCGTCAGGCCGGTGCCAGCAGGCTGGCCAGCAGTCCGGACTGCGCTTCGGCCTGTTTCGCCAGCGCCAGGGCATCGCCCTCACCGCTGAAAATCGCCACCAGGTCATCCACGGCCTGCTGAAAATCATCATTGATTACAAGGTAGTCGTACTCGCCGTAATGCGACATCTCGCTCACCGCATCGCGCATGCGCCGGGCAATAACCGCGGCATCATCCTGTCCGCGATCGGTCAGGCGCGCTTCCAGCGCCGCCCGCGTGGGGGGTAATATAAAGATACTGACCGCCGCCGGCAGCAGTTCGCGCACCCGGCGCGCACCCTGCCAGTCGATTTCGAGAATGACGTCGACACCGCCGGCCAGCCGCGTTTCCACGGCGGAGCGCGACGTGCCATAGCAATTATCGAACACACGGGCGTGCTCGAGAAAATCATCAGCAGCCACCATGGCCTCGAAGGCCGGCATGTCGACGAAGTGATAGTCCACTCCATCAACCTCACCCGGTCGCGCCGCGCGCGTGGTGTGCGAAACGGAAATCTCCACGCCCGCCACCCGGCCGGACTCGAGCAGCGCCCGTAACAGGCTGGACTTGCCGGCGCCGGACGGCGCGGAAATGATGTAAAGGGTGCCGCTGGCTTGTTTGTCTGGTGGCGTCATGCTCTGCACAAAGCCTGATAATCACCGTCATTGACGGTGTTGTCGATGACGGAATGCTTACTCGACATTCTGCACCTGTTCGCGCATCTGCTCGATCAGCACCTTGAGTTCAACGGAAATATTAGTCGTGTCGGTAACCACCGATTTCGAACCGAGCGTATTGGCCTCGCGGTTTAGCTCCTGCATGAGGAAATCGAGCCGACGCCCGACCGGCTCGCCGCTACCGAGGACCCGGCGCACTTCGATGACATGATTGGCCAGCCGATCAAGCTCCTCGTCCACATCGATCTTTTGCAGTTGCAAAACCAGCTCCTGCTCAAACCGGCCCGGATCGACATCCACGTCCAGTTCCGCAAGGCGCTGTAGCAGTTTACTGCGCAGGCCGGTCCGGATCTCCGGTAACAGCGTGCGCGCCTTGTCGACCTGCTCCACCATGGCATCGCAGCGCGTCGCCAGCAGAGCGTTAATCGTCTCGCCCTCGCGCACACGATTTTCGATCAGCTCATCCAGCGCGGCATCGAGCAAGGCCAGCGCATCTTCCATCAGGTGGCCGGTGTCCAGTGGTTCATCGCGCACGATACCCGGCCAGCGCAACAGCTCCAGCGGGTTCGGTGGTGTAACGGCGGGCAACCCGGCAGCGACGGTTTCACAGGCACCCAGCAATCGCTTGAGGTTATCGCTATCGACATCCACCGGCACCGCGCTGCGGGCGGCCGGCTGGAAACGGCAGGTGCAATCCACCTTGCCGCGCCCAAGGCGCGCGTTGACGCGTTCACGCACAGCGGTTTCCAGCGCACGCAGTTCCTCGGGCAGACGCAGGGCAATTTCCAGGTAGCGGTGATTCAGGGAGCGCAATTCCCAGGAAAGGGCCCCGGCGTCGAGATCGATCTCCCGGCGTGCGAAGGCTGTCATACTGCGGACCATGCGAACTCCCGTGCGTGTCGTGGTGGTGGCGGCTTATGGTAAGGCATAACCGCATGAAAAACACGGCACTTGAGCCAGGTCTTCGCGCTATAATCCGCGCCTCACTTTGACCCACTCACCCCAGGAGCCGCCATGCGCCCCAGCAACCGCCAGCCGGACGCCATGCGTCATGTTCGCATCACCCGCAACTACACCAAGCATGCCGAGGGCTCCGTCCTGGTCGAATTCGGCGACACCCGCGTGCTGTGCAACGCCACCGTGGAAGACCGGGTACCGCCGTTCCTGCGCGGCAAGGGCGAAGGCTGGGTCACGGCGGAATACGGCATGCTGCCACGCTCGACCACCAGCCGCATGGGCCGCGAGGCCGCACGCGGCAAGCAGGGTGGCCGCACCATGGAAATCCAGCGCCTTATCGGCCGCTCGTTGCGTGCCGTGATAGACATGAAAAAACTCGGCGAGCGCACCATCACTATCGACTGCGACGTCATCCAGGCCGATGGCGGCACCCGTACGGCCAGCATCACCGGCGGTTTCGTCGCACTGGCCGACGCCCTGCAATCACTGCAAGACGATAAAATACTGGCTGCCTCACCACTGACCGGGCGTGTCGCCTCGGTGTCGGTCGGTATATATAAAGGTACACCGGTGCTCGATCTCGATTACCCGGAAGACTGTAATGCAGAGACCGACATGAATGTTGTCATGAACGACCAGGGCGACTTTATCGAGGTGCAGGGCACGGCCGAGGGTCATGCCTTCAACCAGGATGAACTGAACAGCATGCTGGCGCTGGCGAAGAAAGGCATCGAGGAGTTGCTGGCCAGCCAGCAGGCTGCACTGGAAACGTAGGAGCGCCTTGCAGGCGCGATTAAATAGATTAATATGGTTCGCGCCTGCAAGGCGCTCCTACCCGTAATTCTTGCACCTGGAAAGATGACAATCGCATGACAGACATCGTTCTCGCCAGCAGCAACAAGGGCAAGGTTCGCGAATTCAACCAGCTGCTTGCCACACTGGATATCACGGTCAGGCCGCAAGGCGAGTTCAACGTGGAGGATGCCGAGGAAACCGGTCTCACCTTCGTTGAAAATGCCATCCTCAAGGCGCGTAACGCGGCACAACATACCGGCCTGCCGGCCATCGCCGATGATTCCGGCCTGGAAGTGGATGCATTGAATGGTGCGCCCGGCATCTACTCCGCGCGCTACGCCGGGGCAGGCGCGAGTGACCAGGCCAACCTGGAAAAACTGCTGACGGATTTACACGATATACCGGCAACGGACCGCACGGCACGCTTCCAGTGTGTACTGGTATACATGCGTCATGCAAACGACCCGACCCCGCTCATTTGCCAGGGCACCTGGGAAGGCCGCATTCTGACAGCGCCGCGCGGTGACAATGGTTTTGGTTATGATCCGGTATTTTTCGTACCGACGCACGACTGCTCCTCGGCAGAACTGCCAGCGGACGTGAAGAACTCGCTCAGTCATCGCGGACAGGCGCTGCGACTGCTGGCAGACGCACTGAAAAGATAGCCACTTTGCGCTTGTACGCACGCTTGTTGCTACGCCCTGTAAGACGGGGCAACGCAGGCATGATAGGCTTGTAGCCGGTTGCCGCCCGGGCACCAGGTCATGCCGCCATGCAAGCTACCGACACCAACGCGACACTCAAGGATGGCACGCAGTGCAGCATTCGTCTCTGCCACACTGATTACAGTCATGACAGCGAATTACTGAAAGAGGGTATTCGTGCTGCCTGGGGTCACCTGTCACCGGAAAGCCGTTTTTACCGGTTTGGCTACGCACCTGACCGCTTGAATGATCAGCAACTCGATTACCTCGCCGATCTCGATAACCTGAACCGCCTGGCATGGTGCGCCTATACCGGGGACAATACGCATTCAACCGGTATCGGCATTGCGCGCTATATTCGCATGCAGAATGAACCCGGCGTCGCTGAATTTGCCGTTACCGTGGTCGATGAGCACCAGCATGCAGGGCTGGGATTTATTCTGCTGGGAAAGCTCATCGAATCTGCCCGGGCTGCCGGCCTGAAAACCCTGCGGGGATATGTACGCCGTAACAACCGCGCCATGCTTGCGCTGGCAAAAAAGTTTGGCGGTGTCGCACACATGGAAGACGAGTACATGCTGGTTGATATCAACCTGGCGCCTGCGGAATCACAAACACCCCGACAAACCGGAAAAAACTGGCCTTCGGATCGTAACGGCTGACACTTGCCGGTCTGGCCCAGTTTAATTCCGTAGCCCGCGTACAGGGCACCTCCAAGGAAACCAAGCAACAGATCCTTTACCGTATCCGTCACCGATGGCTGCAGGTGTGTGTCGAAAAGCCGGTCCGAGAGCCATTCGTAGCACTCCCAGCACACTGCACCGGTCGTGACCAGAGAAACGACAAGAAGTGCCGAAACAATTTTACCCGGGTCGGGGCACCAGCCCTTGCCAATGGCACTGACAAGAAATCCGTACAGGCACATGGCCAGTACGATACCGCCTGCGAGATGCATCACACTGTCAAGATGTGCAACGGAGTAGAGATCAAGCGACAGGAATACCACATGCAAAACCATCAATACTGCCAGTGGCAGGTAATTCTTCATAAATACGCCTCGAGAACCGCGATTCCAACAGCAGGTGCTTACCCGCCATGATCCTGACCGGTATCGGCAGACAGGCGGCTTTGTTAATACCGGCCAATAACCGACCGGCCGGGGCGAAGAAGCATACCTGCGCGCCTGCCATGACCAACCCCACGGCCAGGACGGCTGTTTTTTGCTAGAATTTACGGCATGCTGATGTACGCCAAGCCGCTGTTCCTCCTGCCAGTGCACAACTACGAATTGTCGCCGAACCGGCGCATGGACCCGTTCACTACTTCGTGACCACCAACGATGTTTAACTTTACTGCCACGCCCCCGCTGTCGCTGTATGTCCATATACCCTGGTGTGTGCGCAAGTGCCCGTACTGCGACTTCAACTCGCACGCGCTAAAGGGCGACATTCCCGAACAGGCCTATGTCAACGCCCTGCTCGCCGACCTTGAACATGACCTGCCCGCTGTCTGGGGGCGCGCCGTTGACACGGTATTTATCGGCGGCGGCACACCCAGTCTGTTTAGCCCGGATGCCATTGACCAGTTGCTGTGCGGCATCCGCGCACGCATCACACTCGATCCCGCCGCCGAAATTACGCTCGAGGCAAACCCCGGCACGGTCGACCGTGAACATTTCCACGGCTTTCGCGAGGCCGGCGTCAACCGCCTGTCGATCGGCGTGCAGAGTTTTCAGTCGGACCTGCTGGAAAAGATCGGGCGCATTCATGACGGGCGGGAAGCCATCCGTGCCGCCGAGGCCGCACACGATACCGGTTTTGAGAACTTCAACCTCGACCTCATGTTCGGCCTGCCCGGCCAGTCATCAGCGCAGGTCAATGCAGACCTGCACACGGCGATTGATCTCGAGCCCGCACATATTTCCTGGTATGAATTAACCATTGAACCGAACACCTGGTTCCACCGTCACCCGCCGCAGCGACCCGATGACGACACTCTCTGGGACATGCAGGCGACCGGTCAGCGCGTACTGGGCGCACACGATTTCGGGCGTTACGAGGTATCTGCCTATGCGCGACCGGGTAAACAGTGCCGGCATAACCTGAACTACTGGCAGTTCGGCGATTACCTCGGCATTGGCGCCGGCGCGCATGGAAAAATAACCGATGCCGCACAACAACGCATTTTACGGACAGCGAAAACACGCCATCCGGATCGCTATCTTGAATTGGCAGGCCAGGACCCGTGCACCAGCACTGCGACAAGCCTGTCAACACATGACGCCGTGCTTGAATACGTAATGAATGCGCTGCGCCTCGATGATGGCTTCACCCGCGAGACATTCGCCGCGAACACCGGGCTGCCGTTCAGCATGACAGAAGGCCCGGTGACACATGCACTCGACGACGGTCTGCTGGTCGAACAGGGAACACGCCTGCTGGCCAGTGAACGCGGGCAGCGCTACCTGAATGAACTGCTGCAATACTGGATGCAGGAGGAACCCATTGATGCCAGAACATGTTAACTGCCCCTACTGCGGCGAACCGATTGAAGCCGTGGTCGATACTTCCGCCGGTAGCCAGGATTACATCGAGGATTGCCCGGTGTGCTGCCGGCCGATCGAGTTTCACCTGGATGTCGATGCCGGCACTGATCAGTACACCCTGACAACGGCACGTGACGATGACTGACTACGTGCCGATTGATTGCGGCCTGCACAGCCGGTACGAACTGGCCATCATGCAACGGCAACGCCTGCGACTGTCGTGGACCACTGACAGTCTTCCCGTCATTGCATGCAGCGTCACTGTGAAAGATATATTCACGCGGGCCGGGCAGGAATTCCTGCGAGTGCGCGATGGAAAAGACCGGGAACATACTATCCGGCTCGACCGGATCACGGCCTGCATTTTCCCGACCGACAGCGAGTAACGCTCAGATTCGGCGCATGCCGGACGATATTACGGTATCTATGGTGTTTACGGTGACAAACTGTGTCCAATGACCTGCACGATCTCGAGCTGCTGCTGCGCTCGCGCATACCACTGATCACGATAGAAACACGCGACGAAAGACACGTCGGCAGACTTTTTACCCGGCTGTCGATCAACCTGGGTATGCCGGTGATGTCATGGTCGGCCACCAGCGGACTGCAACGCATCGACCTGGAGATGCCGCCGCAACGCCATGCAAGCGAACCACAGCAGGTACTCGGCCAGATACGGGCAACCAACACGCCAACTATCTACCTGTTGATGGACTTCCACCCCTACCTGGACGATCCCTACAATATCCGGCTGCTGAAGGAGATTGCACTCGAGCACCCGGAACTCGGTCACACCCTCGTGTTCGTCAGCCATGAACTCAAGTTGCCACCCGAACTGTCTGCGTTCAGCGCACGCTTCGAACTGTCACTGCCGGGTGCGGACAAGATCAACGCACTGATTGCCGAGGAAGCCGGCAACTGGTCGCGCGCCGGCAACGGTCGGCAGGTCCGCACGGACCGCAAAACACTGGAGCTGGTCAGCAGCCAGTTACGCGGACTGACCACGGGCGATGCACGTCGCATCATCCGCACCATTATTCATGATGACGGCGCCATCAACGCCGACGACCTGGAGCGCGTCACCCGTGCCCGCTACCGGCTGCTCGAACACAATGGCGCCCTCTCCTGCGAGTTCGACACCGATGACTTCGCCGCGGTCGGCGGCCTGCAACACCTCAAACAATGGGTCGAACGCCGGCGCAACGCGTTCCTCGACGCCGCCAATCACACCGACATGCCGCGCGGTATCCTGCTGGTTGGCGTACAGGGCGGCGGCAAGAGCCTGGCGGCACGCGCCATTGCCGGACTGTGGTCACTGCCGTTGCTGCGACTCGATTTCGGCACCCTGTTTAACAAGTTCTTTGGTGAAACCGAGCGTAACCTGCGCGAGGCACTGCAGGCAGCCGAAGCCATGGCGCCATGCATTTTGTGGATCGATGAAATCGAGAAGGCGATTGCATCGGGCGATAACGACAACGGCACATCGCGGCGCATGCTCGGCAGCCTGCTGACCTGGATGGCGGAACGCGAGGCACCGGTCTTTATCGTGGCAACGGCCAATGTTATCGAACACCTGCCACCCGAGCTGGTGCGCAAGGGCCGGCTGGATGAAATCTTTTTTGTCGACCTGCCGGACGCCGCGACCCGTGCGGAGATTTTCGCCATCCACCTGCGCAAGCGCGACTTCAAACCGGTCGACTTCAACCTGCCGGAACTGGCAAAGCTGACCGACGGCTTTTCCGGGGCCGAGATCGAGCAGGCAGTGGTGGCGGCCACCTACCTCGCACGCGAGGACGATGCCAGCCTGGCAACGGAACATATCCGCACCGAAATCCAGCAGACCCGCCCACTGTCCCAGGTCATGGCCGAACACATTGCGCGTTTACGGCACTGGGCCAAAGGCCGCACCGTGCCTGCAAACTGACCGCCACAACCCTTTAAACACAGCTTTTCCACCGCTGTGCACTGCCTGTCCACAGGTCTATCCACAGCTTTATCCACAGGCAATAATTCTTATCTTTATGATTTTATTAGAAATTAACAGCTAATACTCCCGTCCAATATCGACTCATACACACCCCGTGCTAGCCTGTCTGCAACGCCTGATAATAACAATTGATCCACAACCCGGATCGCACGGAGCACGGCATGCAAGAACAGACAGAACGCGGCGAATTCGATTTCGATACATGGGCTGAACTGGCCAGGACAGACCCGGAAGCCTTTGAGATTAAAAGAATAAAAATAATCGGCTCGACTATCGCGGCCGCCCCTCACCGTAACAGGCAACAGCTGCGGCGCCTGCAGTGGAAGCTCGACCGTATCCGTGACAGCTCACCCACCCCGCTGGCCGCCTGCGTGCGCATGCAGGAACTGCTATGGGAAAGCGTGCTTGGTGATGACGGCCTCCTCGCCCGCCTCAACCAGTTGCCATACAAGGAAAAACACCCCCCTGTCAGCGCCGAGATCCTGGACTTCAGGCGCTAGTGCTTGCCGCTCTACCATCAATAACGTATGATTCCCGGCCTTTTCCGGGTCCCCGATCTGGACCCTGGACCAGTTAAACGCCGGAGCCGTTATGAAAGCTGATACACATCCCGCCTACGAGGCCACCAAGGTTACGTGCAGTTGCGGAGAATCCTTCGAGACACGATCCACCGCCGGTCACGACCTCAGCATCGAGGTATGCTCCAAGTGCCATCCTTTTTATACCGGCAAGCAGAAAATGCTCGATACCGGTGGCCGCGTCGACAAATTCCGCCAGCGCTACGGCAAGAGCTGATTTGCACAAAATGCTGTCCGGTTTATCCAGCAAAGGGGCGTCCGTTTCGGTCGCCCCTTTTGCGTTGTGGGCGCTGCTACTGTTTTCACACGATCTCCTGGCCGCCGCCTGTCCGGCCCGCGAGACCAGCGAGCGTGTCACCGTGGTCCATGTATTCGACGGCGATACAGTCAAGCTGGCTGACGGTCGACGCCTGCGCCTGATCGGCATCAATGCACCCGAGCTGCGCCCGGACGGTCCCGACCATGAACCGTTTGCTGGCAAGGCAAAAGCTGCACTGCAGTCCATAATTGAACGCAACAACCGCACCCTGCTGCTGCAATACGACCGCGAGCACCAGGACCACTACGGCCGCCTGCTGGCCCATGCCTTTACCGAGAGTGGTGAAAACATTGCCGTCCGCCTGCTCGCGGGCGGACTCGCCACCACGCTGGTGGTACCGCCGAACAGCTGGTCACACGATTGTTACCAGCAGCAGGAAAACCGTGCGCGCATTGAACGTCGCGGCATCTGGGACCACCCGCGCTACCAGGCACAGGACAGCCGCGATCTACCGGCATCCACGCGCGGCTTTACCCTTGTGAACGGAACGGTGCAACGCGTACGCCAGGCCGGTGGCACCCTGTGGCTGGAATTCGAGGGACCGCTCAGCGTACGGATCGGCAAACAGGACCAGGTAAACTTTCCGCACGGACAACTGGAACGCCTGGTCGGCGAGGCGGTCGAAATACGTGGCTGGGTCAGGTCAAAACCGTCCGGCCTGGTTATGACCATCCGACACCCCGCCGCCTTGACCATAATCAGCACACACGCACCATGACACTACAGACATCTGCTCGTTCGACTCACCCTGCTCAGCCCGATTGTGCTGGCGCAGGCCTGCTCTACCAACCCGGTCACCGGCGAGCAGGACTTCGTCCTCATGTCGGAAGAGCAGGAGATCAGCCTCGGCCGGCAATACAGTGCCGAGATCGTAAAAGAGATGCCGGCTTACGACGACCCGGCGCTGGCAAAACTGGTGCAATCCATTGGCGAACGGGTCGCTACCAACAGCCACCGACCGGACCTGATCTACCGCTTCACCGTGCTGGACAGCACCACGGTCAATGCCTTCGCCCTGCCGGGCGGTTATATCTACATTACGCGCGGCATGCTCGCCTACCTGAATTCGGAGGCGGAACTCGCCGCGGTGCTGGGCCACGAAATCGGCCACGTCACGGCACGACACAGCGTCCGTCAACACGGCACCGCCGCCATGACCGGCTTGCTCGGCGCGGTCCTGTCCGCGTCCACCGGCATCCGCGGCATCGGCGATCTCAGCCAGCTGGCCGGTACCGCCATCGTGCGTGGCTATGGGCGTGAACACGAACTGGAAGCGGACCGCCTCGGCGCCGAGTACCTCGCCAGGAGCGGTTATGATCCGGACGGTATGTTGCAGGTGGTCGGTGTACTGAAAAACCAGGAAGCCTTCGACAAGCTGGTCGCCGAAGAGGAAGGCCGCGAACCGAGCGCCTATCACGGCCTGTTCTCGACACACCCGGACAATGACGCGCGCTTCCAGGAAGTGGTCGCTGCTGCAAAACAGTTTCGACAGGCCGGCACCGCGCATACCGGGCGGGACAGTTACCTGCAGGCCATCGACGGACTGGTATTCGGTAACAGCGAACATGAGGGCACCACCCGCAACAATCATTTTTACCACGAAGAACTGAACTTCGCCCTGACTTTCCCGGACGGCTGGCGCATCGACAACAAGAAAGACCGCGTCGTGGCGATTGCGCCCGGCAACACCGGCATGGTGCAACTCACCCTGACTGACCTGAACAAGCGCATCACCCCGCAGGAATTCATGACGCAACGGATGAAGCTGGACGATATGCGGGACGGTCGCACAATCACGGCAGACGGACTGGAAGGCTATACGGCGACGGCCGATGGCAAAACCCCCTGGGGTAGCCGGCGCGTCCGCTACTCGGTGTTATTCAGGGATGATCGTGCCTGGATATTCGCCGGCGCGGCAAAACAGGACGGCGCCCTCGCGGATTATGATGCTGACATCCTGGCGACCGTCAAAAGCTTCCATGCACTGTCTGCGGCCGAGAAAAAACTGGCCGCCGGCAAACGCCTGAAGGTCATTACCGCGTCCAGCCAAACGCGCTATGCCGACCTTGCCCGACAATCACCGCTTACCCACCTGCCTGAACAACAATTGCGCCTGTTGAACGGGCACTACCCGGACGGCGAGCCGGCCATTAACAGCCGTATAAAAATCGTTCGCTAGGTTCTTTGCACTATTTTGTACCACGGTGCGCGGGACTATATACTGTGCCGAATGCATTGCCATCATTCCCGGGAGCCAGGCGCTGAACAAAACATATCATTCATCCGGAACAGACCGCCCCGCCAACGCACCGGGGACAGCCCGGACAGCACTGCAACAACCACACAAGGGACCACTGGATGAATAAAATAAGTGTCGTCGGCGCCGGTCGCGTTGGCGAAACCACCGCACAGATTCTCGCCCAGCAGCACATGGCCGACGAAATCGCGCTGCTTGATGTCAGGGAGGGCGCAGCCGCCGGCAGTGCCCTCGATATCCGGCAGTCCGCCGCCTATTTCGGTTTTGACACCCGTGTTACCGGCGGCACCGATGCCGCCCTGCTGACCGGCTCCGACCTCGTTATCATCACGGCCGGCTCGCCGCGCAAACCCGGCATGTCGCGCAGCGATGTGCTGGACATCAATCGCAAGGTCATCGACAGTATTGTCGACGATGTCCTGAAATACGCGCCGGACAGCATGCTGTTGCTGGTGTCCAACCCGGTGGACGTGCTGACGTGGGAAGCCTGGCAACGTACCGGCTGGGACCGGCAACGCGTGTTTGGTCAGGCGGGTGTACTCGATACGTCACGCATGGCGAGCTTTATGGCTGAAGAAACCGGCCTGTCCGTGCAGGACGTACATGCCATGGTCATCGGCGGGCACGGTGATCTGATGGTGCCGCTGACGCGCTTCAGTACCATCAACGGCGTTCCGGCTAGCGGCTTTCTGGATGCAGCGGCCATCAAACGTATCAACGAGCGCACGCGTCACGGTGGTGCAGAAGTCCTCAAGCTGCGCCAGATCAGCAGTGCCTACATTGCCCCGGCGGCTGCCGTCGCCACGATGGTGGACACCATCGTCCATAACCGTCGACGCGTACTGCCGTGTGTGTGTGTCCTCGACGGGGAATACGGTCAAAGCAATATAACCGGCGGGGTACCGGCCATCCTCGGCCGCAACGGCATCGAGAAGGTAGTTGAATTACCGCTGAGCAAAGAGGAAAAGACCGGTTTTCAGGCCTCGATCGACAGCATCGCCGCAGATATTAAAACCCTCTAGGAGCGCCTTGCAGGCGCGATGATTGTAGGAGCGCCACATCGCTAACGCGCATCCTTGCGCTACGCGATGTACCTACTTCCATGCAGGCAAAGGCGCTCCTACAGTAGTTTTCGCAGAAATAAACCGTTCGCGGCATAGCTCCGCACCTACCAGGCCGGTTTTATCGCACCCCGTGTGCCTGCTAGAACAGCGGTTCATCAATCACATCGCCGGACCCGGATACACCGGCCGCCACTGAATCACTCACCTGGCTGGGCGCCATGTCGGCGCGGAACGTTTCGAATATCGCGTTTGACTGGCCGCTGGCCGCCAGCAAACCGGTTGCCGGGTCGATCCGCACGGTGACCAGGCCTTCAGGCGGCTTGCGGACTGTCTCCGGCATACCCTTCAGGGCCACACCCATATAATCGATCCACACCGGCAGCGCCGAACGACCACCGGTCTCCCCGCGCCCCAGCGGGGCCGGGGTATCAAAACCAACCCACGCCGTGGTCACAACCTGTTCATTGAAGCCCGAGAACCAGCCATCCATCTGGTCATTGGTGGTACCGGTCTTGCCGGCAAGGTCATGCCGTCCCAGCGATTTTGCCCGCACGCCGGTGCCGCGCTGGATCACATCCCGCATCATGGAGTTCATCAGCCACACATTTTGCGGTGTCAGTACCTGGCTGGCCAGCGGCAACGGCTCAACTGCATCACGACTGATAGCATCCATGCCTGCCGGGCAGTGTTCACACACCACCGACGGGGTCGCACTGAACACCACGTTACCGGTTGCATCATGGATGCGCTGGATCAGGTAAGGCTTGACCAGGTATCCACCATTGGCAAGCACGGCATAGGCGCGCGCCATTTGTAACGGCGTGGCACTGGCACTGCCCAGCGCCAGCGTCAGGTCATGCGGCAGGCTGTCCGCCTGGAAGCCGAAGCGTTCGGCATACTTCGCGGCATAGTCGGCGCCAATGGCGCGCAGGATACGAATCGAGACCAGGTTGCGCGACCGGTAAAGCGCTTCGCGCAAGCGCGTCGGCCCGTAAAACTTGCCACTGTAATTTTCCGGCCGCCAGGTTGATTCGAGCTTGGGATCATCGAACACCACCGGCGCATCGTTGATCATACTGGCCGGTGTAAAGCCCTTCTCGAGCGCAGCGGAGTAAATGATCGGCTTGAAACTGGAACCCGGCTGGCGGTCGCGCCTGCGTGACGCGATTGAATTTGCTGTGGTTGAAATCATAGCCGCCGACCAGTGCCTCGATCGCACCGTCCTGCGGCCGCAAGGACACCAGCGCCCCACCGACTGCGGGCACCTGTGCAAGCCGCCAATTACCTTTATCATCCTGATTAATATGGACAATATCACCAACCGTCAGTATTTTGTCTGCCTGCTGCGGCGCCGCACCCATATGATCGACACTTTTATAGGGTCGCGCCCAGGACAGGCCGTCCCAGGCCAGCGTATGCACTGCGCCATCGGCCAGCAGCACCTCGGCAGTTTGCCCGGCGACCGCGGTAACCATGGCGGCCAGCAAGTCGCCGACCGGCGGATGCCTGGCAAGCAGCGCCCGGCGCGTCTCGGTATCAACCGGCGTGGCAGCACCGGCCGGAACGAACGGGCCGCGGTAGCCATGGCGTTGCGTGTACGCCTGCAGACCGTTGCGCAAGGCGCGGTTAGCCGCGTCCTGGCGCACGATGTCGATCGTTGTAATGACCTCGAAGCCGGACGTGTAGGCGTCCGGTCCATAGCGTGTGACCATTTCATTGCGGACCATTTCCGCAACATAGGGGGCATTGGCCAGCGCGCCGGTCTTGTGCAGGCGCGCACCATCCGGCTCGGCAAGGGCGGCTTCCCGGGTTGCCAAATCGATATAACCCAGCTGGTGCATCCGGCCGATGATGTAATCCCGGCGGTCTTTCGCAGCCTCAGGGTTGCTGATCGGGTTAACGCGCGAGGGTGCCTTGGGCAAGGCGGCAATCATTGCCATGCGGGCCACGGACAGGTCGCTGATATTTTGTCCGTAGTACACACGCGCCGCCGCCTGTACGCCATAGGCACGCTGCCCCAGGTAAATCTTGTTGAAATAGAGCTCCAGAATCTCGTTCTTGGTGAGCGATCGCTCGATCCGGAAGGCCAGCAGGATCTCGGTCAGCTTGCGCAGGTAGGTCTTTTCACTCGACAGGAAATAGTTTCGCGCCACCTGCATGGTAATGGTACTGCCGCCACGCCGCTTCTTGCCGGTACGTACCAGCTCGACTGCAGCACTTGCCAGGCCGGGAAAATCCACCCCGGAGTGCGAGAAAAAGGTATCATCCTCCGCTGCCAGGAAGGCATTGACCAGGAGCGGCGGGACGTCATCGATGGTGACCGGCGTCCGCCGTTTTTCACCAAATTCTGCCAGCAACTGCCGGTCGCGGCTGTAAACACGCAGCGGCTCCTGTAGCTGCACCTCGCGCAGCGCATCGATCGACGGCAGCTGCGGCTCGATTTGTATATAAAGGATCGCAGCGCCGACGGCCGTCAAAAAAATGCCTGTCAGCATGAGATACAGCAGGAACACCCATATTCGGCGGAGAATCATCTTGGAAAGCTACAACCTGTGATCGGGTTCAAAGAACGGATATGCGGCACATCATAAATTAAGATCTAACGCTGCGAGGATACATTTTTTCTAAACAAAAAGCGTAACCGTCCGATAAGCAGTAACACAACCTTTGTTTCACAAATACGCATGAGTTGACAATCAGTTGGCAATGTCCTCTAATGCGGCGAACTACCCATGTTGTACAACAGCGGGTAACTAAAGGGAAATATTGTGCCATTCGCGCAACTATTTAAACGAACGACACCACCACTCATCGGTCTGGACATCAGTTCCACCGCAGTTAAGCTGCTGGAATTGAGTCGTAGCGGATCACGCTATCGCGTCGAAAGCTATGCCGTTGAGCCACTACCACCCAATTCCGTCGTGGAAAAGAACATCACCGACGTCGATGCCGTCGGCGAGGCCGTACGCCGCGCCGTCAAGCGATCGGGCACACGCTGCCGACATGCTGCGGTTGCAATCGCGGGCTCATCGACCATTACCAAGGTGATACCGATGCCGGCAGGCCTCAGTGAGGAAGACATAGAAAGCCAGATCGAACTCGAGGCTGACCAGTATGTCCCCTATCCACTGGAAGAGGTCAACCTGGACTTCGAGATCATCGGTCCGTCGGAGAAAAATCCCGACACGGTCGACGTACTGCTGGCCGCGTGCCGCAGCGAAAACGTTGACCTGCGCAACGCCGCGGTGGAGACCGGTGGACTGAACACCCAGATAATGGATGTTGAGTCCTTTGCCAGTGAGAATGCATTCGCACTGCTGTCCGACCAGTTACCGGACCTGGGCGTCGGCAAGACGGTTGCCGTCATCGACGTCGGCGCAACCATGACGACGCTGAACGTTATGCACGACCTGAAAAGTATTTACACGCGTGACACTGTCTTCGGCGGCAAGCAGCTGACCGAGGAAATCATGCGCCGTTACGGCCTGTCCTACGAAGAGGCCGGTATGGCCAAGCGTCAGGGCGGACTGCCGGAAAATTATCTTACCGATGTACTGGAACCGTTCAAGGAAGCGATGACCCAGCAGGCCAGCCGCTCCCTGCAATTCTTTTATTCATCCAGCCCGCACAGCAAGGTCGACCACATTGTGCTGGCCGGCGGCAGCGCCTCGATACCGGGGATGGATGAAATGATCCAGGACAAACTCGGCGTAGATACGACCATCGCGAATCCGTTCGCTTCAATGTCATTGTCAGCACGGGTCAAACCGCAGACGCTGAGTAATGATGCGCCGGCGCTGCTGATTGCCTGCGGACTGGCCCTCAGGAGCTTCGACTGATATGGCACGTATTAACCTGCTCCCGTGGCGCGAAGAACTCAACAAGCAGAAACAACGTGAATTCGCGTTCATCTCCGGCGGCTCTGTTCTCATAGCCTGCCTGGTGGTACTGCTCTCGCATTTGCATATTAACGGCATGATCGAGAACCAGAACCAGCGCAACGACTACCTGCAAAGCGAAATCGACCTGCTCAACAAGTCGCATTGGCCGCATCAAGGAACTCGAAAAGATGAAAGGCGATCTGCTGGCGCGCATGAACGTTATTCAGGAACTGCAGAGCAGTCGCCCGGAAAGTGTGCACCTGATGGATGAAATGGTCAGAACGCTACCCGATGGCGTATATCTGAACGCATTCAACCAGAAAGGACGCGACCTCACCATGAAGGGTGTCGCACAGTCCAATGCACGCGTGTCCGATTACATGCGCAGCATTGAGGACTCGGCATGGTTCGGCGGACCTCGCCTCGACCTGATCAAGTCTTCTGTTGAAAAGCGCCGTCGTATTGCCAACTTCACCCTGCGCGGCAATCAGAAAGCGCCCAAGAAGACTGACGAGGCAGGTTAGCAATGGATATTAATGAACTTGACCTGACAAATGTCGCTCGCTGGCCGGCTGCCGCCAAGGCAGTGGTTATTCTTTTCCTGATGGGGTGTGTCATATTTCTGGGTTACTGGTTCCACACCAAGGACCAGCTCGTTTCCCTGGATGAACGTTGAAATGAAAGAACAGGAACTGAAAACTGTTTTCGAGAAGAAGGCCAAACTTGCCGTCAACCTCGAAGCCTACGAAAAACAGCTTGAGGAAATGCGCGAATCATTCGGCGCCATGTTACGCCAGCTGCCGAACAAGACCGAGGTTGCAGACCTGCTGGTTGATGTATCCCAGACAGGCCTTGCCAGCGGACTGGAGTTCGAACTGTTCAAACCACAGGCGGAAGTGCCACGTGAATTCTATGCAGAGTTGCCCATCAGCATTAAAGTCACGGGCGATTACCATGAATTCGGTGATTTTGTCAGCGGTGTTGCCGCGCTCCCGCGCATCGTGACGCTGCATAATGTCAACATCAGCCGCAGGGATGCCAAATCCGGCAATCTCGTCATGAACCTGACCGCGAAGACCTACCGCTACCTGGAAGACGAAGAACGTAGCGGTGGCAAGAAGAAAGGCAAGGGCAAGAACGGAGGCAAGAAATGATTATCTCCAGTCGACCGTTTAGCCGCTTGATCCTGGCCGCCGCAATAACCGCCCTGGCCGGCTGCTCAAGCGACCCGACCACCGATCTCGCGGAATATGTACAACAGGTCAAGAACCAGCAGCGCTCGGCGATTGAGCCGCTGCCGGAATTCAAGCCGTACGAATCATTCAGCTATGCCGCGGCCGATTTGCGCGACCCGTTTACCGTGCCTGCATTCTCGCACCAGCAGGCCGCAGTTATCTCGGACAAGCCGAGCAGTTCGGGCATCAAGCCTGATTTCGAACGCCCGACCGAACCGCTGGAAGAATTCCCGCTGGACAGTCTGCGCATGGTCGGCACGCTCGAGCAGTCCAAGGACAACTGGGCGCTTATCAACGATACGGATGGCACGATTCACCGCGTACAGCCGGGCAACTATGCCGGTCAGAATCACGGTAAAATCACGCGCATTACAGATTTTGAAGTCGAACTTACTGAAATCGTTCCTGACGGAATCGGTGGCTGGATAGAACGCCAGGCTTCGATTGCAATCAGTGAATAATCCCACAGGGTGAAAACAATGACTGGATACTTCTCTCGCCGGATGCAAAAAAGTGAATCCTGTTGGCACCAGCCGGGGACGCTTTGGCGCTACCTGCTGACAGCAACCCTGTTGTTCGTCGCTGGCACAATGAACGCTCATGCTGCCAACGGCGTAGCCGGGAACACACTGACAGCCGTGGATTCTATCAGCCTGCCCGGCAACAAGGCGCAGATCACGCTGACCATGAGTCAACCGGCCGCAAAGCCGCTCAGTTTCACCATAGACAACCCGGCACGCATCGCGCTGGACTTCGCCGACACCTCGAACGGCCTGAAATCCCGTTCCAGCAACATCGGCATCGGCATGGCTGAAAGCCTGACCGTGGTCGAGGCCAAGGGTCGCACACGCGTGGTGATAAACCTGACCGACATGGTGCCGTACGAGGCACATGCGGAAGGCAACAAGGTCATTCTCACTATCCAGAATTCCGGCCGTGATCTGTCCGAGGCTGAAGCCATTGCACAGCGTGCCACCGGCGGCGGTGACAGCGCCGTCAACAATATCGACTTCCGCCGCGGCGAAAGCGGTGAAGGTCGCGTCATCATCAGCCTGTCTGATCCATCCATCCCGGTCGACATGCGCCAGGAAGGTGGCAAGGTCCTCGTGGACTTCTACCGCGCCAGTATTCCGCAGGAACTGCGCCGTCGCCTGGACGTGCTCGATTTCGCCACCCCGGTGAAGACAATCGACACCTATATGAAGGGTGACAATGTCCACATGGTCATCACTCCGATGGGCGAATATGACTACATTGCCTACCAGGCCGACAACCAGTTCACTATCGAGGTTCGCGCGCTGACCAAGAAGGAAGTCGAGGAAAGCAAGAAAGACGAACTCGGCTACTCCGGCGAAAAACTCTCGCTTAATTTCCAGGACATCGAGGTCCGCTCGGTGCTGCAGCTGATCGCCGACTTTACCGGCATCAATGTGGTCGTCAGTGACTCCGTTAATGGCAGCCTGACCCTGCGGCTGAAGAACGTACCCTGGGACCAGGCACTGGATATCATCCTGAAGACCAAGGGTCTCGCCATGCGCCAGACCGGCAACGTCATGCTGGTCGCGCCAAGCGAAGAGATCGCAGCCCGCGAGAAACTGGAGCTCGAATCCAGGAAGCAAATCCAGGAACTCGAACCGCTGTACTCCGAATATATGCAGGTCAACTATGCCAAGGCAGCTGATATCGCTTCTCTGCTGAAGAGCGGCGACACGACCCTGCTGTCGGACCGCGGCATGGCCACCATTGACGGGCGGACAAACACCCTGCTGATCCAGGACACGGCCGACAAGCTGACTGAAATTCGCAAACTGATTGCCCGTCTCGATATCCCGGTCCGCCAGGTGTTGATCGAGTCGCGCATCGTGCTGGCGAACGACGACTTCTCACGTGACCTCGGCGTACGGCTCGGCTTCACGAACACCAATACCGTCGATAATGGTTCAACAGACATCACCTACGGCGGCAGAAATCCGGGTGGCTTCATCGTCGACCTGCCGGCCGCATCGGCCGCCGGTATTACCTCGGCATTCGGCGTCACGGTCGACAAGCTCGGCAGTTTCCTGGTCGACCTGGAAATCAACGCCCTGGAAGCTGAAGGCAAGGGCGAGGTGGTTTCCAGCCCACGCGTGCTGACGTCCAACCAGAAGGCCGCCTACATCGAAACCGGCACGGAAATCCCGTACCAGCAGGCCACCTCCAGTGGCGCCACATCAGTCACGTTCAAGAAGGCTGTACTGCGACTGGAAGCGACACCGCAAATCACCCCGGATGACCGCATCATCATGGACCTTGTTATCAACAAGGACGCCGTTGGCGAAGACACCCCTGCCGGGCCGGCCATTGATACCAACGAAATCGCTACCCAGGTCCTGGTCGACAACGGCGAAACCCTGGTGCTGGGCGGTATCTACCAGGAAGAGCAGATCAAGTCGATCGCGCGCACCCCGATTCTCGGCGAGATACCGGGTATTGGCTGGCTGTTCCGTAACACATCAGTCGACGACGACAAGTCCGAACTGCTGATCTTCATTACACCGAAGATCGTAAAGGAAGACGCACGGATCTAGCACCGGTATAGCACCAGCATTCAGCATGCTGATGCGACTTGCCACCCACGCTAAACTCTGTCATATCTGCCCGGCATGAATATGCCGGGCAGTTTGTTTTTAACGGGTCCCATGGGAGCCGGCAAATCCACCATAGGTCGCCAGCTGTCCAAACAGCTCAAGCTGCCTTTCCACGACAGCGACCACGAGATCGAACACCGTACCGGTGTCGACATCCCGCTGATATTCGAACTCGAGGGCGAGGCCGGTTTTCGCAAGCGCGAGGCCGCCATTATCGACGAACTCACCCGGTTACCGGGCATCATCCTGGCCACCGGCGGCGGTGCGATACTCGATCCGGATAACAGGCAGCACCTTGCCGGGCGTGGCACCGTCGTTTATCTGCATACTTCGGTCGACCAGCAATTACGCCGCACCGGCCGGGATCGCCATCGACCCTTGCTGCAGACCGATAACCCTCGCCGCAAACTGGCCGACCTGATGGCCGAACGCGAACCGCTCTACCGGGAAATTGCAGACGTTGTGATTGAAACCGACGGCAAGCGCGTGCAGAGCGTGGTCAGGCAAATCTGCGATTTCCTGGAAGCATGAGCCCGGACAATAATTCGGGGTCAGAGCACAATTTTTACTAATATTCGTTGCGGAGAATATTAGTAAAAATTGTGCTCTGACCCCTATACTGTTGCCATGAATACACTCACCGTCGACCTCGGCGAACGCAGCTACCCGATAGAAATCGGACGAGGCCTGCTGGAGCAGCCTGAATTACTGACCCGGCATATCAGCGGGCGGCAGGTCATGATTGTCAGCAATACCACGGTTGCCCCGCTCTACCTGGACCGGGTGCAGGCGTCCCTGCAGGGGTTCAATACCGAGACCGTCATCCTGCCGGACGGCGAGCAATACAAAACGCTCGACACCCTGAATTCGATATTCACGGCACTGCTCGAACACCGCTTCAACCGGGGTTGCACCCTGGTTGCGCTGGGCGGCGGTGTCGTTGGCGACATTACCGGGTTCGCGGCAGCGTGCTACCAGCGCGGCGTTGCGTTCCTGCAAGTACCAACCACCCTGCTCGCACAGGTCGATTCCTCGGTCGGCGGCAAAACCGGCGTCAACCACCCGCTCGGCAAAAACATGATCGGCGCATTCCACCAGCCCGGTTGCGTGATCATCGACACCGATTCGCTGGATACGCTCGACGATCGACAACTGGCTGCCGGCCTGGCCGAAGTCATCAAGTACGGTCTGATTTACGACGCCGGTTTCTTCAGCTGGCTGGAAGACAACATCGCCGCACTGAAGGCGCGCGACAAACAGGCGCTGGCCTATGCCATCGAACGGTCCTGCGCTATCAAGGCAGAGATCGTGGCGGCCGACGAACGCGAGAGCGGCAAACGCGCGCTGCTCAACCTGGGGCACACCTTTGGCCACGCCATTGAAACCGGCACCGGTTACGGCAACTGGCTACATGGTGAGGCGGTTGCAACCGGCATGTTAATGGCTGCCGACCTGTCCGCACGCCACGGCTGGCTGACCCGGGAAGACGTTACACGCACCGAGGCATTGCTGAAACAGGCTGCATTGCCAACCGTGCCACCGGCCACTATGAGTGAGCAACAGTTCAGGGACCTGATGGCCGTCGATAAAAAAGCGGTTGATGACGGTTTGCGGCTGGTGCTGATGAGATCCATTGGTGATGCGTTTGTGACCGCTGATTACGAATCCGGCCTGTTGAGTGAAACACTCACCCGCGCGTCATGAGTAGTGTCGACACAGCATCCAGCACCACACTTGACTGCCATACGGCCCGCTACGCGGCCGAGCCTGCCGCCTCCAGGGGTCGACGCCACAGTGAACCGGCACCGGTGTATCGCAGCGAGTACCAGCGCGACCGCGACCGCATCATTCATTCCGCTGCATTTCGCCGGCTGGAATACAAGACACAGGTCTTCGTCAACCATGAGGGTGATCTGTTCCGGACGCGCCTGACACACTCGATCGAGGTCGCCCAGGTCGCCCGCTCAATCGCCCGCGCACTGCGCGTAAATGAAGACCTGACCGAAGGCATTGCGCTGGCGCATGACCTGGGACATACACCCTTCGGCCATGCCGGGCAGGATGCGTTGAATGCCTGCATGCAAGAATTTGGCGGATTCGAACACAACCTGCAGTCACTGCGCGTGGTCGATAAGCTCGAGGAACGCTACGCGGAATTCCCCGGCCTCAACCTGACGTTTGAAACCCGCGAGGGCATTCTCAAACACTGCTCACGCAAGAATGCGGAACGACTCGGCGAACTGGGCGAACGTTTCCTGCAGCGCAAGCAGCCGTCGCTGGAAGCACAATTGACCAACCTGGCAGATGAAATCGCCTACAACAGCCACGATGTGGACGATGGTTTGCGCTCGGGTCTGATCGATGTCGAGGCACTGTGCGAGGTTGACCTGTTTCGCGAGCAGTACGAAACCGTGCGCCAGCTTTATCCGGACCTGGCACCGCGGCGAACGATCCACGAAGTAGTCCGGCGTCTCATCGGTTGCCAGGTCATCGACCTGGTCGAAACCAGCCAGGCCGCACTGGCCAGTGCAAACCCCGAAAATATCGAGGCGGTCCGCAACCACGAAGCGCCGTTAATCATGTTCAGTAACAGCATGCGCGAACGCAACCTGGAACTGAAGCGCTACCTGCGCAACAACCTGTACCGGCATTACCGGGTACACCGCATGACTGCCAAAGCCGCACGCACCATTACCGCATTGTTCGGTGCATTTATAGATGACATACGCCTGCTGCCAGATGAACACCGGCAACAGGCTGACCGCCTGGCGGCCGAACATGGTGATGTGGGCAACGCCCGCGCAGTGGCCGATTACATTGCCGGCATGACTGATCGCTACGCCATTGTCGAGTACGACCGCATGTTCAACCCGGCGATTTAAAAGCTTGTCTCGCGCCAAGCCGCAAAGGCGCAAGGAATAAACCTGCCCGATTCTTGGTAGCCTCGTTTAAGCGTAAGTGCTGCCTGAAAGATATCTGGCTTTTCCATTAAGGTTCTCTGGTTTGCGAATTCCCCGGATTTCCGTGATAGTAGAAACTAACGAATTCCGTTTTTACTGATAAGTCTTATCCTGGCGCCTTTGCGTCTTTGCGGCTTTGCGCGAGACATAATTAAAATCCAGACATGCGCATCTACATGCAAATCCCGCCTGAAGGCGACAAGGCACCCCGCTTTTATCACCTGCACCTGCAGGAAGATCTGCTCGAGGGCTGGTCATTGATTCGTGAATGGGGCTACCAGGGCGCGCGCGGTCGCACGACGCAGGAACACTTCGCCGATCGCGAGACAGCAGAGGATGCCCTCATCCGTGTCCGCGACGAGCAGTTGAAGCGCGGTTACCAGGTTGTTTTCATGCAGGCAGGCGCTGAATAGGCCATCACGCATATCCCTGAAAGTTAAAGGGAAAAACAGCGCACAGCAAATTGAACCCCCGGCCGGACGGCGCTATACTGTTCGGCCTTTTGTCCGTGCCTCACGCACGTCCGGATAACACCGGATCACCAAGACAATCTGGGCATAAGTAATTGTATTAAAAGTATTTATGTTTGGCTGCGGATAGGCCGTCAGCCACGGAACAGACACGAAACAAGGTTACCTCAATGACGTATGGCACCCTGCCTCCCCGCCAAGGCCTGTATGACCCTGCCAATGAGCACGACGCCTGTGGTGTCGGCTTCGTTGCGAATGTAAAGGGCCGAAAGAGCCACGAGATCGTCCAGCAGGGCTTGCGCATTCTCGAAAACCTGACCCACCGTGGCGCAGTCGGCGCAGACCCGCTGGCCGGTGACGGCGCCGGCATTATCATGCAGATACCGGACGCATTCCTGCGCGAAGAATGCGCCGGCCTCGACATCGCCCTGCCGAAGAGTGGCCGTTACGGCGTCGGCATGCTGTTCCTGCCGCAGAACGACTCCACCCGCAGCTGGTGCGAGGCCCTGTTCAAGCAAATCATCATCGAAGAAGGACAGCAACTGCTGGGCTGGCGCGATGTGCCGACTGACAACAGTGGCCTGGGCGAAAGCGTCAAGACGGTAGAGCCGGTCATGCGCCAGGTCTTTATCGGGTGTGACAGTGACTGCACCGATACCGACGCATTCGAACGACGCCTGTATATCATTCGCAAGCGTATCGAGAACAGCGTGCGCGAATCCGGCAAAAAGGACTTTGCGCATTTCTATGTTCCGTCCATGTCGGCGCGGACTATTTGTTACAAGGGTATGCTACTGGCTAACCAGGTCGGCACCTATTACGCCGATCTCAATGACGAGCGACTGACTTCAGCACTGGCGCTGGTACACCAGCGCTTCTCGACCAACACCTTCCCGTCATGGGACCTGGCGCATCCGTTCCGCATGATCGCGCACAATGGCGAGATCAACACGATGCGCGGCAACATCAACTGGATGAATGCCCGGCGTCATTCCATGGCCTCCACGCTGCTTGGTGACGACCTGGAAAAACTCTGGCCGATTATTGCCGAGGGCCAGTCCGATTCTGCCTGTTTCGATAACGCACTGGAGCTGCTGGTCAACGGCGGCTACAGCATGGCACACGCCATGATGCTGCTGATACCGGAAGCCTGGGCCGGCAACCCGCTGATGAGCGAAAAGCGCCGCGCTTTCTATGAATATCATGCTGCCCTGATGGAGCCCTGGGACGGCCCGGCTGCCGTGGCCTTCACTGACGGTCGCCAGATCGGTGCCACGCTGGACCGTAACGGCCTGCGCCCGGCGCGTTACCTGCTGACCGACGATGACCTCGTGGTGATGGCCTCGGAGATGGGCGTACTCGATATCGCGGAAGAACGCATCATCAAGAAATGGCGGCTGCAGCCGGGCAAGATGTTCCTGATCGATATGGAACAGGGCCGCATCATCGATGATGCCGAATTGAAAGACAGCCTGTCAGACAGCCACCCCTACCAGGACTGGCTCGACAAGACGCAGATCAAGCTAGCCAGCCTGCCCGGCAGTACCAGCCCGATGGTACCGGACAGCGCTACATTGCTGGACCGCCAGCAGGCCTTCGGTTACACACAGGAAGACGTCAAGTTCCTGCTGATGCCAATGGCAGCTGCCGGCCAGGAAGCGATTGGCTCCATGGGTGCAGACAATCCGCTGGCCGTGCTGTCGGGTAAGCCGAAGCCACTGTCGAATTACTTCAAACAGAATTTTGCCCAGGTCACCAATCCGCCGATCGATCCGATTCGCGAGGAACTGGTGATGTCGCTGGTCTCGCTGATCGGTCCGCGGCCAAACCTGCTCGGCCTGGAGTCAGCCGGCGAACACATGCGCCTGGAAGTGCGCCAGCCGGTGCTGAACAATACCGACATCGAACGCATCCGGCATATCCAGGAGCATACAAATGGCGCATTCCGCACGAAGACGCTGAGCATATGTTACCCGTGCACCGAGGGTGCCGGGGGTATGGAGGCCGCGTTGAAATCCGTTTGTGCAGCAGGCACAGCAGGCGGTTGAAGACGGCCACAATATCCTGATCCTGTCAGACCGCGGAATGGATACCGACCACGTCGCTATCCCTGCCCTGCTGGCAACGGCCGCTGTCCACCATCACCTGGTGCGTGCCGGGCTGCGTACCGAGTCCGGCCTGGTCATCGAGACCGGCGCTGCCCGTGAAGTGCATCATTTCGCCACGCTGGCCGGTTATGGCGCGGAAGCAATCAATCCCTACCTCGCCTTCGAGACGCTCGAATCCATCCGCGCGCAATTGCCGGAAGAACTCGCGTCCGATGAAGTACAGACACGTTACATCAAGGCGGTTGGCAAGGGCCTGCTCAAGGTAATGTCCAAGATGGGCATCTCCACCTACCAGTCCTACTGTGGTGCGCAGATTTTCGATGCCGTTGGTCTGAGCACGGAATTTGTCGACACCTGGTTCAACGGTACCGCCACGACCATCGAGGGTATCGGTCTGCAAGAGGTCGCCGCAGGAAGCCCTGCGCTGGCACAGCGACGCGTTCGGCGATGCACAGATTTATCGCCAACATCTCGATGTTGGCGGCGATTATGCCTTCCGCCTGCGCGGCGAAGACCACATGTGGACGCCTGATACGATTGCAAAGCTGCAGCACTCCACGCGCGCGAACGATGCCAGCACTTACCGGGAATTTGCCCGCATGGTCAACGAGCAGAATGAACGCCTGCTGAACCTGCGCGGCCTGTTTGAACTGGAATTCGCCGCTACACCGGTACCGCTCGACGAAGTGGAACCGGCGGCAGAAATCGTCAAGCGCTTTGCAACCGGCGCGATGTCATACGGCTCGATTTCACGCGAGGCGCACTCAACACTCGCTATCGCCATGAACCGTATCGGCGGCAAATCCAATACCGGTGAAGGCGGCGAAGAGCCCGAGCGTTTCAAGCCGATGGCCGACGGCAATTCAGCACGTTCCGCCATCAAGCAGGTGGCCTCGGGGCGTTTCGGCGTAACCACGGAATACCTGGTCAATGCCGACATGATCCAGATAAAGATGGCCCAGGGCGCCAAGCCGGGTGAAGGCGGCCAGCTGCCGGGCCACAAGGTGGATGCCACTATTGCCAAGGTGCGTCACTCCACCGCCGGTGTCGGCCTGATCTCGCCACCGCCGCACCACGACATCTATTCGATTGAAGACCTGGCGCAGCTGATCCACGACCTGAAAAATGCCAACCCGAGAGCGGACATCAGCGTAAAGCTGGTCTCCGAGGTTGGCGTTGGCACCGTGGCCGCCGGCGTTTCCAAGGCGCACGCCGACCACGTCACGATTGCCGGCTATGACGGCGGTACCGGCGCCAGTCCGCTGACCTCCATCAAGCATGCCGGTAGCCCGTGGGAAATCGGCCTGGCGGAGACTCACCAGACGCTGGTAATGAATAACCTGCGTTCACGCATCACCGTGCAGGTCGACGGCGGCATGCGCACCGGTCGCGACGTTGTCTTCGGCGCCCTGCTCGGTGCCGATGAATTCGGTTTCGCGACTGCCCCGCTGATTGTTGAAGGCTGCATCATGATGCGCAAGTGTCACCTGAACACCTGCCCGGTCGGTATTGCCACGCAGGACCCGGTACTGCGCAAGCGCTTCACCGGCAAACCGGAACACGTGGTGAACTACTTCTTCTTCGTCGCGGAGGAAATCCGTGAACTCATGGCGAAACTGGGTTACCGCAAGTTCGACGACATGATCGGCCAGTCGCAGCATATCAACAAGCGCCGCGCCATCGACCACTGGAAGGCACACGGCCTGGACTTCTCGCGCATCCTGCACAAGCCGGAGGCCGCACCCGGCTGCAACATTTACTGCAGCGACAAGCAGGACCATGGCCTCGACAAGGCGCTCGACAATGAACTGATCAGGCAGGCACAACCGGCACTCGAACACCGCACACCGGTACAGATCGAAGTGCCCGTCAAGAACACCAACCGCACTGTCGGCACCATGCTGTCGGGTGAAGTCGCCCGCCGTTACGGACATGCCGGCCTGCCGGAAGACACCATTAGTATTACGCTGCGCGGCACCGCCGGGCAGAGTTTTGGCGCGTTTGTAGCCAAAGGTGTCAGCATGACACTGATCGGTGAAGGCAACGACTACGTCGGCAAGGGTCTCAGCGGCGGTCGCCTGGTGGTCTACCCGCCGGCCGAAACGCCGATCATTGCCGAAGAAAACATTATCGTCGGCAATACCGTAATGTACGGTGCCATCAGCGGTGAATGCTACTTCCGCGGCGTTGCCGGTGAACGCTTTGCCGTTCGCAACTCCGGCGCCACTGCCGTCGTCGAAGGCGTGGGTGATCATGGCTGCGAGTACATGACCGGCGGCATCGTCGTGGTGCTGGGCGAGTCCGGGCGCAACTTTGCGGCCGGCATGAGTGGCGGTATCGCATACGTGCTGGATGAACGCGGTGATTTCGAGCAGCGCTGTAACCTGGCGATGGTCGAACTGGAACCGATACCTGCCGAAGACGCCGCACTCGAAAAGCTTGATCACCAGGGCGGCGATCTCGAAACTCATGGCCTGGTGGATGTCGACCACGACATGACGCGCTACGATGCATTGCGCCTGCATCGCCTGGTCACCCGGCACGTGCATTACACTGACAGCGCACGCGGCCGCAAGATACTGGAAAACTGGAATGAATACCTGCCGAAGTTCGTCAAGGTCATGCCGGTCGATTACCGCCGCGCGCTGCAGGAAATGCAGGCCTCGCAATCAGCCTCGACGCAGGCAGCGGGAGGAAAGCACTGATCATGGGTAAGCCAACCGGTTTCCTTGAATACGAACGCCATGAACGGAATTACGCACCGGCCGCAGACCGCGTGCAACACTACCGCGAATTCGTAATACCGCTGGAAGAAAGCGAGCTGGGCAAGCAGGGCGCGCGCTGCATGGATTGCGGTATTCCGTTCTGCCACCAGGGCTGCCCCGTCAACAACATCATCCCTGACTGGAATGACCTGGTTTACCAGGGCAAATGGCAGGAAGCACTGAACGTCCTGCATTCAACCAACAATTTCCCGGAATTTACCGGGCGCATCTGCCCGGCGCCGTGTGAGGAATCCTGCACGCTCAATATCGATGACGCCCCGGTTACCATCAAGACCATCGAATGCGCCATCGTCGACAAGGGCTGGAGCGAGGGCTGGATCACGCCGCAGGTAGCAAAGCACAAGACCGGCAAGCGGGTCGCCGTGGTTGGCTCCGGTCCCGCCGGCATGGCGTGCGCGCAACAACTGGCGCGTACCGGCCACGCGGTGGAATTATTCGAGAAAAATGACCGTGTCGGTGGACTGCTGCGTTACGGCATCCCGGATTTCAAGATGGAGAAACACATCATCGACCGGCGCATGGAACAAATGCAGGCCGAAGGCGTCACCTTCACCACGAATGCCAATATTGGTGTTACCACGCCGGTCGCCGAACTCCTGAAGAATTTCGATGCCATTGCACTGACCGGCGGTGCCGAGCACAGTCGCGATCTCGAAGTGCCGGGACGTGAACTCGACGGCGTGCACTACGCCATGACATTCCTGCCGCAACAGAACAAGCGCAATGCCGGTGACACGATCGATCCGAACATTGCCCTGACTGCAAAGGGCAAGCATGTCATCGTGATCGGTGGCGGCGATACCGGCTCCGACTGCATCGGCACATCCTTCCGCCAGGGCGCATTGTCGGTCACCCAGCTGGAAATCATGCCGCAGCCGCCGGAAAAGGAAAACAAGGGCCTGACCTGGCCGGACTGGCCGAACAAGATGCGCACCTCCAGCTCGCAGAGCGAAGGTGCGGCACGCGACTGGTCAGTCGCGACCAAATCCATTGAAGGTGAAAACGGCAAGGTCACGGCAATCAATTGCGTGCGCGTTGACTGGACAAAGGACGACTGCGGTCGCTGGGAAATGAACGAGGTCGAGGGCAGTGAATTTCAGCTCAAGGCCGACATGGTGCTGCTGGCAATGGGTTTCATGCACCCGGTTCATGCAGGCATGCTGGAGGAACTCGGCGTTGACCTCGACCCGCGCGGCAACGTCAAGGGTGCCACCGAAGGTGCTGATGCCTACAAGTCTTCGATCGACAAGGTATTCTCGGCAGGCGACATGCGCCGCGGCCAGTCGCTGGTCGTCTGGGCAATCCGCGAGGGTCGGCAATGCGCACGTGCGATTGATGAATTTTTGATGGGGAGTTCTGATTTGCCCAGGTGATTGTTTCGCGCAAAGACGCCAAGGCGCAAAGAAAAGCACAGAAGTTGCCAAACGACTACACAGAGAATTTGGTGGCCGGCATCTGTTCTGGTTGATTTAATTTAAAGATCATGATCTGAGCCGTGCCTCAATTTTATACACTGGTATCTGTGTGCCCTCACTTCCTTTGACTGATATTTAATCTTTCTTTGCGCCTTGGCGTCTTTGCGCGAGACAGGAATATTTAAACAATGCAACCACTGCAAAACGACAGACTCCTTCGCGCCCTGCTCAGGCAACCGGTCGACACCACACCTGTGTGGCTGATGCGTCAGGCCGGCCGTTACCTGCCGGAATATCGCAAGGTGCGCGAACAGGCCGGTAGTTTCATGGATCTGTGCACCAACCCGGAACTGGCCTGCGAAGTCACGATGCAGCCGCTCGAACGCTTTCCGCTGGATGCAGCCATCCTGTTCTCGGACATCCTTACCATTCCTGACGCCATGGGGCTCGGCCTGTATTTCGAGGAAGGCGAAGGACCGCGCTTCAAAAATCCGGTACGCAGGGCAGCCGATGTACGCGCGCTGGGTGTCCCCGATCCGGAGACGAACCTGCGCTATGTAATGGACGCGGTACGCACGATCCGTCGCGAACTGGATAACCGGATTCCACTGATCGGTTTCTCCGGCAGTCCATGGACACTGGCTACCTACATGGTCGAAGGCAGTTCGACCAAAACCTTTTCGCGCGTAAAGGGCATGCTCTACAGCGAGCCGGCACTGTTGCACGAACTGCTGGACACGATTGCGGAGTCGGTTACCACCTACCTGAATGCGCAGGTCGAAGCCGGCGCGCAGGCATTGATGATTTTCGATACCTGGGGCGGCGTCCTGACGCCGCGCGATTATCGCGACTTTTCATTGCAATACATGCAGAAAATCGTCAGCGGGCTAACGCGTGAAGCTGAAGACCGCAAGGTGCCCGTCATCCTGTTTACCAAGGGCGGTGGACAGTGGCTGGAAGAAATGGCTGCAACCGGCGCCGATGCGCTGGGCATTGACTGGTCAACTGACATCGGCGAAGCACGCCGCCGCGTGGGTAATCGTGTGGCATTACAGGGCAACCTCGATCCGGCCACGCTCTACGGCACACCCGAAGTCATTCGCGAGCGGGTAGCAGGCATTCTTGATGCCTTTGGCCCCGGCTCGGGACATGTCTTCAATCTCGGGCACGGCATCAATCCGGATGTCGATCCTGAAAATGCCGGCGTTCTTGTCAACGCCGTACATGAACTGAGTGCGCAATACCACGGTTGAGCCGGGTCTCCGGCCCTCTGACGGCTGCGTGAACATGGGCCCCACGCTGATATAGACGGACGACGATCAAGCCGGGCCACCGGCCCCTTTCCTTAAGTTATCCCGCAATTTTCCGATGTAATCAGCACAGGCCTGTTGTAACAGCAGACAAGGAGATGTCTGCCCGGGTCTTGTCCACTGTGGCGTCGGACCCGCCTCCCTGGCCGGACCGGCTCTCTCATGTAAGCCACTGTATTTTAAACATATTGAAAGGAATCAATATGAAAGTACTAATCGCAGACGACGACAAGGATCTATGCCAGCTGCTGGGTGCAGTATTGCGCTCCCAGGGCCACGAAGTATTTTTTGCCTTTGATGCCGCGCAGGCGCTGATTGTCGCAAAAAACAAATCCCCCGACATTATCGCGCTGGACATCAACATGCCCGGCGGCACCGGTACGGGCGCACTGCAAAAAATCAAAATGAACATGAAGACTTCCATGATCCCCGTCCTGGTGATCAGCGCCAGTTCGTATGAGCAAAACAACGCAAGAATGACGCAGATGGGCGCTGCAGAATACATGCAGAAGCCACTGGACGCCGATAAATTCTGCGAGGCCCTCTACCGATTAACCGGGCAGCCGGCAGTGGGTGCAGCGGCACAGGGATGATGGCACCGGGAACCCCGGGCTGCAATTAGCCCCCGGGAACCGGATCATTGTCTCTTACATCCACATGCAGGGAGCAGCCGGATGAACGCGCAGATACAGGAAGTGCTGCAGAGGATGCGGCTTGTCTACCTGGCAAATCTTACGCAGCGACTGGATGCCATGGGAACTCAAGTCCTGGAACTCAAACACGGCGATGTTCATGCGGATTCCTTCGAGAATCTCCACCGCGCTGTTCATACCCTCAAGGGAACAGCAGGCACCTATGGCTTGCAGATTATCACTGAAATATGCGAACCCTTTGAAGACTGCCTGACAGCAGCACACGAAAGCGGCATGTCAGGCAGTGACCAACTGACAAATTGCTGCATGCATTTTATCGACCTGCTACGCGAGGTAACCAGTCAGCTTGTAGCGGGCGAGGAATCATTCACTGAAGTCGAAGCGTATCTCAACGATATCCCGTGGTCAGCAACGTGTTCGCCGTCCGCATTCCGTCGCAGTCCATAACCGTGAAGGCGAATCGCTCCCTGCACAATGTTTCCAAGGAGGTAAACCGCGTTGAGTGTTGCTGTAACGGGAATATGAATGTAACCGGGATAACTGTTATCAATTTAATTGTTTGGTCGCGCAAGGCGATGCTTGTTGTTTCAGCCGACATAATTTAGTGGAGCTATTTTGCATGAAGATTCATTACCTCAAGCTGCTACGTGCAATTTCGATCGCACTGGTCATTTGCATCGCGGCCCCGGTCAGCGCTGCCGAAAAGACCCTGCGCTTCGGGGTAGTACCGCAATTCGATGCGCGCAAGACCCGGATGGTCTGGCAGCCGATTCTGCATTCCCTTGAGGAACAAACCGGCATCCGCATTGAACTGGTCGGCTCGCCTGACATCCCGGAATTCGAGAAACAGCTCATGGCGGGCGAGTTTGATCTCGCCTATATGAATCCCTACCATTTATTGAAGGCGAACGAGGCGCAGGGCTACATCCCGCTGGTCCGTGATGTCGGCAGAACGCTGTTCGGCATTGTTGTGACACGCCGGGACAGTCCTGTCCAGGATATATATGACCTGGACGGGAAGACAGTCGCATTTCCGGCACCGAATGCACTGGGCGCAGCCCTGATTCCCCGCGCGGAATTCGGCGAATCTTACGGGATCAGCATCCAGCCCGTGTATGTAAAAAATCACAGCTCCGTCTATCTGAATGTCGTGACCGGGCAAGCCGCTGCCGGTGGTGGCATACAGAAGACGCTGCAGTCACAACCTGAGTATGTTCGCAACGAGCTGAGAGTTATTTACAAAACGCCGGAGGTGGCACCACATCCATTGGCGGCACACCCGCGGATCGGCGAGGAAACCTGGAGCAGTATCAGCAAGGCCTTTCTGCAGCTTGGCAATACGCAAGCTGACAGTGCACTACTTGCCAGGATACCAATGAAGCAGGCAGGCCAGGCCAGCATGGCCGATTACGAGCCCCTCAGGAAAATGGGCCTGGACAAGTATTACGTACAGTAAGATGGGTGTTCGCAGCAAATTACTTGCCCCGCTGGTTTTTCTGGGCGCGTTATTCGCGGCCATACTGCACCTGTTCTGGCTACCGCAATTTCGCGCCACCGAAACCCTTGATTTACAAAATCGCGAACTTGCGATGATGGAAGTCGTTGCGGCCGCACTGACACCCCCGTTGCTGTCAGGCGACCTGGCGCAGGTCCACGGCACACTGGACCAGCTATTGGAACGGGAGACCAACTGGAACGCGCTACGCCTGAAGGCAGCGGATGGCAGCAACCTTTACCCGATCGCCCCATTGTCGAACACGCCTCCGGACCATACATACGAATGGCTGACATTCCCGATTGATTTTGATGGCCGGCGAATCGGCACGCTCGACCTGCAGATCGATATCAACGCCATGCTGGAAAAGCTGCTTTCGCCAATCCGGTTCCTCGAACAGCTGTTACTGTCTTTGCTGCTCGGCATTATCGTACTGGCAGCGCTGTTGCAGGACCGCTGGATCCGTCGACCGCTGAGAACACTGGCAGACGCAACATCACATATCGCGAATGGCAATTACAAGACGAAACTCCCTAAAGCATCTGCCCATGACGAGGTTGGCAAGCTCATCACCACGATTGACACGATGCGTACCAGCCTGGCAACCAGGGAGATCAGCCTTGCAAAACAGCATGCGCTGGTTAGTGCGATCAGTGCAGCGCAGTCGAATTTCATTCGGGATGCCGATGTAACGGCTTTATTCGACAAGCTGCTGACCGACATACTGTCATTATCGAACAGCGAATATGGCTTCATCGGCGAGGTTCTCTACCGGGACGACAAACCCTACCTGAAGACACTCTCCATCAGCAATATCGCCTGGATAACAGAGATGCAGGATTGCCATGTGGAGAATACGCCTGAAGGCCTGGAGTTCAGCAACCTCGACACCCTGTTCGGCGCTGCCATCAAGAACGGCACTACCGTTATCGCCAATGACCCGGCAACAGATCCACGCAGCAACGGCCTGCCCGACGGTCATCCGCCACTGGATGCATTCCTGGGTATCCCCTTTTATCGGGGCGATAAGGTCATCGGCATGTTTGGCGTCGCAAACCGTGCCAACGGGTACGACCAGGCACTGATCGACTTCCTCGCCCCGATAACCGCCACCTGTACGCAGATCGTGGAAGCACTGAAAGCCGATCGACAACGCGAACTGGCCGAGGAACAGCTGCGCGAACGCGAGACCCGTATGCGCACCATCTTCGAGAACGTGGTCGATGGCATCATCACCACCAACCAAAAAGGCATTATCGAGTCATTCAACCGCGCCGCCGAGAACATGTTCGGCTACGCCGCCGCTGATGTCGTCGGCAAAAATGTCAGCATGCTGACACCCACGGCCCACCGCCCCCGGCACGACGCCTATATAAAAGACTACCTCGAGGGCCGTGAAAGCAAGATCATGGGCGCCGGCCGCGAAGTCGAGGGTATCCGCAAGGACGGCTCGGCCTTCCCCGTCGATATCGCCATTACCGAGATGTGGATCGGCGAGGACAGACACTTCTGCAGCATCATGCGCGACATCACCGACCGCAAGAAGGTGGATCGAATGAAGAACGAGTTCGTTTCCACGGTGAGTCACGAATTACGCACACCCCTGACCTCGATCCGCGGGGCACTCGGCCTGGTGGGCAGCGGCACGGTCGGCGAACTGCCTGCCAAGGCACAACCGCTGGTGGACATTGCCGCCAAGAACTGTGACCGGCTGATACGACTCATCAACGACATTCTCGACATCGAAAAGATCGAGGCCAACAAGATGGAGTTCGACATCCAGCCGTTCGAGCTCGTGTCGCTGGTGAACAATGCGGCAGAGGTTAACCGCGTCTATGCCAGCGAGCATGACGCTAACATCGAGATATCCGACGGGATGCCGGGTGCCATGGTAATGGTAGACGAAGACCGCTTCACCCAGGTCCTGACAAACCTGATTTCCAATGCCGCCAAGTATTCGCCCGAGGGCGGCACGATACAGCTTGCCACACAACCCCGTAACGGCGGTGTGCGTGTATCTGTGTCGGACGAGGGCCCCGGCATACCGGAAGAATTTCGCAAAGATATCTTCAACAAGTTCTCGCAGGCCGATGGCTCCGATACGCGCAAGCGCGGTGGCTCCGGACTCGGCCTGAGTATTACCCAGGCCATTGTCGAAAAGCTCGGCGGACAGATCTCGTTCGAAACCCAGACAGGCAACGGCACTACCTTCCATGTCGACCTGCCAGTGCAGGTCCAGACAATCGCTGCAGCGGTCAGTAAAGCAGAACAGCAGCCGGGGCTGGCTGTTACGGCTGCGCGAATCCTGGTATGCGAGGACGATGCAGATGTCGCCAACCTGCTCAAGCTGATGCTGCAGGCACACGGCTACGCAATCGATATCGCCCGCTGTGTAGACGAGGCAAAGACGTTACTCGACAGGTACGACTACGCGGCCATGACCCTCGACCTGATACTGCCGGACCAGTCAGGATTCGACCTGTTCCACGATATACGCGAGAACATCAAGACACGGGATTTACCGGTCATCGTGGTGTCTGCTGTCGCCGACAAGGAGGCACAGCAGTTATCGGGCGATGCAATCCAGGTAATTGACTGGATCGGGAAGCCCATTGACGAGCACCGGCTGATCAACGCCGTGGCACGCTCCACCGGCCAGTCGCCAGCAGCGCCGCCGCACATTCTCCATATCGAGGATGAAAGCGATGTACATGAAATTGTCAGCAGCATACTGGGTGGCACCTACCGGGTCAGTAACGCCCGGACGCTGGCCGAGGCAAGACGCGCGCTTGCTCGGGAGCATATCGATCTGGTTATTCTCGACCTCGGACTGCCTGATGGTTCCGGACTATTACTGCTGCCAGAGCTGGCCGAGAGTGCACCACATGTACCCGTCGTGCTGTTCTCCGCCACGGACGTTGACGCAAAAATAGCCAGTGGCGTTACTGCCGCACTGGTCAAGTCAAAGACTACCAACGATGTGTTGATAGACACCATTCACAAGTCGATTACCAGTCAAACACGGCTGGCAAAGGAGGCCTGATGCCAAACAAACCGCTGAATAAAATATTGTACGTCGAGGACGAACCGGACATCCAGACAGTCGCCCTGATGGCACTCGAAACCATTGGTGGATTCACTGTCAAGGCATGCAGCTCGGGGCAGGAAGCGATCGAGGTAGCACCGGCATTCGAGCCGGACCTGGTCATACTCGACGTCATGATGCCAGGCATGGATGGACCCACCACAATGGAGGCCCTGCGCAAACTGCCGGTCACGGCAGATGTCGCCATGATCTTCATGACAGCCAAGGTCCAGTCCCACGAGGTTGAACGTTACCGCGCGATGGGCGCCGTCGACGTCGTCGCCAAGCCATTCGACCCGATATCACTCGCCGACCAGGTGCGTGCAATCTGGGAGCGGCAGCAAACAAAGCCCGGTGACGCCGCCTGAATACTGCCCGGCGTTCCAGCGCCCTGCCGGCAAGGTTAAACGGCCCCCGTACACTGCATGGATATCGCCGCACCGGCGATCCTGCAGAAGCAGATTAACCGGGCTGCTTCCTGTCCTTGCCGCTTGCCTGCGCCAGCTGCAGAGACGGTCCTGAACGCAGTCGCAGGGCGGCCTGGTATTCCTCCTCGGACATCTGGCAGCCGACCGCACTGCGCAACAACTCCGCGTCCCGGTCACCGCACTTCACGGCCAGCGACAACCAGTAATGTGCCTGCGCAAGATCGATTGATACGCCACGCCCTTCAGCATAGACCAGGCCCATTGCATAGAATGCATCCACTTCGCCACGGGCGGCCGCCTCGCGGATAACCGCAACCATGGACGGATCGTTGCGCAGCAGAATCAGGTCTTTTAAATAATTGTCGTCACTCATAGCAATCACGATTAACCGGCCTGCAGCCATTAGTACCTTTGATTAATTATCGAAACGCCGTTTCAGCGAACACAGCAAATAATCTCATGCCATGGACACAGTCAAACGGTACAGTCGCGTCACTGCGCTCCTCGCAATGACATATATACCTGTTATCCCCCAGTGTAGCTGACCTGGCAGTCGGCTTGCCGGCGATCAGCGCAGCTCGCTTAACAGTGACTCGGTCATCCGCTGTGCCTGCGACGCATACCCGCCACCGAACATATTGAAGTGGTTGAGTATATGATAAAGATTGTATAGTGTTTTTCGGACCGGGTAACCGGCATCCAGCGACCAGGCATTGTTATAGGCTGCGTAGAAATCCCTGCCAAACCCGCCGAACAGCTCTGTCATGGCTATATCCGCCTCGCGATCCCCGTAGTACACCGCCGGATCGAATATGGCCGGCTCATTCGTGGTTGTATACGCGTAATTGCCGGACCACAAGTCGCCATGCAGCAGTGAAGCCACCGGGCGATAACCATCAAACAACACAGGAAATTCATCGATCAGTCGTTCGACTTTCGACAGCAAACCGGAGCCGGCACCCTGCCGGGCAGCCAGGTCGAGCTGAAAACGCAAACGTCTTACTCGCCAGAAATCGATCCAGTCATCCATCCACGCATTTTCCTGCGGCGTGGAACCGATGGTGTTATCGATATCCCAGCCAAATGCATCACGTGTCACCCGGTGCATTTCGGCCAGCCCTTCAGCCAGCACCTTTGAATTGCCATTCCCGCCAAGCGCCAGGTTTTCCATAACCAGCCACGCCGACTGGTCGTCGCTGCCGACACAGACAGGTTCCGGAATTTTTAATGCCGCACATCGACGCAGTTCCTCGAGCCCCTGCGCCTCGGCCGCAAACATGTCGTAACCGGATGCAGTGTTCAGCTTGACGAAATACGCAGTATCACCGTAATGAATACGCACAGCCTGGTTGATGCAGCCACCACCAACCGAACCCTGTTGTTCGATTGCCGCTGTTACACCGGTTGCCGATGCGATATCGTTTTTAATGTTTTCCCAGAGCGCCATGCATATACCCTAATAAAACAGCTGTAGGAGCGCATCGCATGCGCGAATCTTTTTTCTGTATATGAATTCGCGCATGCGATGCGCTCCTACAGCGGCAATTCATTCAGTGTGCGGATCCATGGCCAGAATCGTTCTCGACAAGCGCACAGACGTCATACGACCCAGGCCCAGCTGGTCACACACGGCTGCCACGTCGTCTTTAGCCACCGTGCGACGTGCGACTTCGTTTTCCCCCGCATCCAGTTCCGCATCGCACACCACACCGGTCAGCCGGCGCGCAAGCTGGGCGGCCGCCTCATGCTCACGCAACAGGTTTTGTATGCGCAGGGCACCACGTATTTTCAGGTCGGTGACTTCGTCGATGCGTGCATAAATTTCATCCAGTGTCGGGAAATGTTCCAGCAATGCTGCCGCCGACTTCGGCCCGATACCGGGCACGCCGGGTATGTTATCCACACTGTCGCCGGTCAGCGCCAGCCAGTCGGCCACCTGTTCGGCGCGCACACCCAGCCACGCCGGAATCTTTTCGTAGGTATGCCGGCGATTGCGCGAGTAATCCCACAGCATATCGCCCTCGGTAATCAGTTGTGCCAGGTCCTTGTCTGCACTCAGAATGACCACCGAGAATCCCTGTTTACGCAAACGCGTTGCCAGCGTACCGATCAGGTCATCCGCTTCATAGTGCGCGCTGGAAAAATCCGCAATTCCGAGCGCCTGTACAAGACTGCGGCACCAGGCGAACTGTTGCCTGAGCTCATCCGGTGGCGACTCGCGATTGGCCTTGTAGTCAGGATAGATATCGTTGCGAAACGAGGTTGTCAGACTTTCATCAAACACCACCGCCATGTGCGCCGGTTTCACTTCGTCAAGAAAGCCGCCGAGGAACCCGGCAAACCCGTGCAGTGCGTTAATCAGTTGCCCGTCGGCATTGGTCAGCGTATCGGGGACGGAGTAGTAGGCCCGAAAAATATAGATGCTTGCGTCAACCAGGTAGACGCAGCGATCGGACTGGTCACGTGCCGGTGATGTGCGCCAACCGTTTATGCAACGGACTGGTACGCGGGAAATGTGCGCGCAGAAATTCCATCTGGTCTGACAGCACACGACGACCCTGCAGGTAAATGTACTCGGCATGCGTCGGTGTGAATGGTACGGCAAGCAGCTCCATGCCGGCCTGTTCCGGGTGTGCGCCCGGCCTTGTGATTGTTACAGCGACGACAGGCAGTCACCACGTTATTCCAGATATCCTGGCCGCCCTGGATAACGGGCGTGACATGGTCGCGCGAAAGATCTCCGCTACGGAACGTTTCGCCACAGTAAAGACACAGCCCGGAATCGCGACGGAACAGTGCCGGGTTGTTCAATGGCGGCACATAGCGTTCTTTCAGTTTGAGCAGTTCGCGGTTGCGGCCGTGGGTGGCAATGATTGAATTGACTTCGATGACGCTGCGCCGACCGGTCTTCGCGCAAATACCGCCATGCACACGGTACAGCAAAGTGCCGCAGGTGTAAGCGACCTGTTCGAGATGATACAGACGCACGGCATCCTGGTAGCCGACCCATTCGAGCGGCATCCCGGATATATCGGTGCGCAGCACCTGCTGATTCAGCGCCTGCATGTCCAGCTCCGGTAGTCCATGTCACTTGCAGCCCGGACCTTTGGGTGCACCCGGTAATGCGCATGACAAACCATGGTTTTATAGACCTCAAAACAGCCTATCATGTTCAATAATAAGGCGCTACAACCGAGACCTCGTTGTGACCGGGCAGCCGGCTGCCGGGTCGGGCCACGACAGGACAACATTGATTTATCCCGCCCCTGAATTACAGTAGTATTACCCCATCAAAAATAACCCGTAGAGTCTATATGCCATGGCAGACAAACTGACATTCCGGCGTTACGCGGATGACGATCAATCCTGGTCGAACTGGTCAGAAGATATCTTCAATGAAGACACCTCCTACAAGTGTCCGACCTATGTCCACCGTACACCGCCCTGCCAGGGCAGTTGCCCGTCAGGCGAGGATATCCGCGGCTGGCTGCAGATCGTTCGCGGCATTGAAAAACCACCGGCAGACATGTCATGGCAGGAATATGCCTTTCGCCGCTCGACTGACGCCAACCCGTTCCCGGCCATCATGGGACGCGTCTGCCCGGCACCCTGCCAGGACGGCTGCAATCGTAATGAAGTCGAGGATTTCGTCGGCATCAACTCGGTGGAACAGTACATCGGCGACCATGCACTGGACGCGCAACTGTCGTTTGAAAAACCGGCACACGAAACCGGCAAGAAGGTTGCCATTATCGGCGGTGGCGTCGCCGGCATCGCAGCTGCCTACCAGCTGCGCCGCCTCGGACACGGGGCCGCCATCTTTGATGAACGCGAGGAACTGGGTGGCATGACACGCTACGGTATCCCCGGTTACCGCATGCCGCGCGATGTCATGGACGGCGAGATCAAGCGTATCCTCGACATGGGCGTGGAAACGCACATGCAGACCCGCGCCGGTCGCGACATCAGTTTCGAGCAACTGGAAAAAGACTACGACGCCATTCTGCTGGCCATCGGCGCGCAGCAGGGTCGCGCCCTGAGTATCCCGGGTGGTGATGCCCCCAACTGCGTGAGTGGCGTGGCCTTCCTGGCCGCCTTCAATGAAGGCCGCATGCAGCAAACCGCGAACAAGGTCGTGGTCATCGGCGGCGGCGACACCGCCATGGACGTGGTATCCGTTGCCCGCCGCCTCGGTCATATCAACTCGCCACACCCCGGCGACCGCCCGGAGGCCGTCATTCGCGACCTGACCGCCCACGATGTCGCCACCACGGCCAGCCGCGAGGGCTCGGAAGTGCTGCTGATTTACCGCCGACCGGTCGAACAGATGCCGGCTGCTGAACATGAACGGATTACCGCGGAGAAAGAAGGTATCGAACTGCGTGGCAGTCTCGCGCCGAAGTCTCTCGTCATCGGCGAGGACGGGCGCGCAACCGCATTGCGCGTCATCGAGGTTGACTGGACCGATGGCAAGATGACCGAGAAAGAAGGCTCCGAATACGATATCGAGTGCGACCTGATCGTACCGGCCGTGGGCCAGTCCGGCGATCTCACCGGACTCGAGGCATTTGATAACGGCCGTGGCCTGGTCGATGCCGACAAGTTCTACCAGGTCCCCGACAAACCCGGTTACTTTGCCTGTGGCGATATTGTCCGTCCGCACCTGCTGACCACGGCCATCGGCCAGGCGGCCGTTGCCGTGGACAGCATTGACCGGTACTTTGCCAGCGAAGAACTCAATCGCCGTCCCAAGGTCGATGTGCATCATTTCAACCTGCTCGACAAGTTGCGCGAAACCAGGCTGGCGCCCGATGCCTATGAACATGTCCAGGACTGGGGCACGGATGCCGCCGGCTACGCCGTGCACAATTACGAGGACCGCTCACAGCAGGAAATTATCCCGCATGACATGCTTTACCTTGGCCACTTCCCGTACACCGCACGCAACAAGCGCGAGGAGACCGGTGTTGGTGCTGATGAAGTACTGGGTCACTTCGAGGAACGCTTCCGTGGACTGGACGAGGAACACGTCAAGGCGGAAGCAGAACGCTGTATGAGTTGCGGCATGTGTTTCGAATGCGACAACTGCGTGATTTATTGTCCGCAGGACGCCGTGCTGCGCACGCCCAAAGACCAGGCAACCATGGGGCGTTATGTATATACCGACTATGACCGCTGCATCGGCTGCCACATCTGCGCCGAAGTCTGCCCGACCGGGTATATCAATATGGGTATCGGCGTCTGATTTTTATCGCGCCTGCAAGGCGCTCCTACGGCCCCGGCATTCTTTGCAGGAGCGCCTTGCAGGCGCGATACCTGACAGGTATTTACAGGATGTTCCTACATCCACCGTCATTCCCGCGCACGACTGCAGGGAGGAGGTGAGACAGGGAGCCTGTCGAGAGGCTGGCCTGGGCCATGCAGGAGGTAGAGCGACGCAGGACGCCCAAGCCGAGGCGGGAATCCAGCCTTAAAAGAAAATGCCACAGTATAGGGGTCAGTACCCTTTTCTCGGCCCATTACAAACCGTAAATGCCAATCAGTTCGATTTTTATGGACCTGATCACTGTTTTTCAGTTTCAATATCAGCTAATATTCAATCTCCAGTCGGTGAACAATGCGTCCGTATTCGCTAACCGACTGATTCTTAAAACTTAACCGAACTTGCCCCGGGCTAACAGCACGACAAGTCGCATCGGAGATCGCTATGCCGATACGCATTGCCGTGCCGCATGAAATTACGCCCGGAGAATGCCGGGTCGCACTGATTCCCAGTGTCGCCGAACAACTCGCCAAACAGGGTAACCAGGTCCGTATCCAGACCGGCGCCGGCTGCGCCGCCTATTACCGCGACACCGACTACGGTGATGCTGTCGAGATAGTAGAGGATCGTGCCGCGCTGCTCGCGGATGCGGACATCGTCCTGACGGTCAACCCGCTGGTACCCGAAGATGTCGCGCTATTGCGCGAAGGCACCACCGTCATCGGCTTCCTGCACCCGCATGAGTTCGATGACCGCATATGCGCCTTGCGCGACCGCAAGATTACCGGCTACGCGATGGAACTCGTGCCACGCATTTCGCGCGCGCAGAACATGGACGCGCTGTCGTCGCAGGCTTCAATCGGCGGTTACAAGGCCGCATTGATGGCCGCCAACCTCACTGCCCGATTCTTCCCCATGCTGACGACTGCCGCCGGCACCATCCGCCCGGCCAAGGTGCTGATCATCGGCGTGGGTGTGGCCGGCCTGCAGGCCATCGCCACGGCCAAGCGCCTGGGTGCGATGGTCGAGGCCTATGACGTACGCCCCGAAACACGCGAACAGGTTGAATCGCTCGGCGCTAAATTCGTTGATGTAAACGTCAACGCCGTCGGTGAAGGCGGTTACGCCCGCGAACTGACGGAGGAAGAAAAACAGACGGAACTGGAAATACTCGGCCGCCACGTTGCAGGTGCCGATGCCATCATCTCGACCGCCGCTGTCCCCGGCCGACCGGCACCGAAGATCATCACCACGGCCATGGTCGAACAGATGAAACCCGGTTCCGTCATTATCGACCTGGCTGCCTACAGCGGCGGCAACTGCGAACTGACCATTCCCGGCGAAACATTCGGCCATGAACTCGTCATGATTTACGGTCCGCTGAATGTCCCCGCAATGATGCCGGTGCATGCCAGCGAAATGTACGCGAAAAACCTGTTCAACTTCCTTACGCTGATCATCAAGGATGGCGAAATCAATCCCGACCGGGACGATGAAATCGTTGCCGGCAGCCTGCTGACACGCGACGGCAAGATCCAGCATGGACTAACCTGCGAGCGGGTCGAAGGCTCACAAGGAGGCCAGTCATGATTGCCGGAATGACAGCGTTATATATCTTCATGCTCGCGGCCTTTACCGGCTACGAGATCATCAGTCGCGTACCGGTCATCCTGCATACCCCGCTGATGTCGGGTTCCAACTTCGTGCACGGCATCGTACTGGTCGGCGCCATGGTCGCCATGGGTCATGCACACACGCCACTCGAACTGACCATTGGTTTTATCGGCGTGATGCTGGCGGCCGGTAACGCGGTCGGCGGTTATGTCGTCACCGAACGCATGCTCGAAATGTTCAAGAGCAGCAAGAAGAAGGAGGCGAACTGATGGATACCGTTATCCAGATCTGTTACTTCGCATCCGCCGTGCTCTTTATCCTCGGCCTCAAACGTATGAGTTCGCCGGTCACGGCACGTGGCGGCATTATCTGGGCCGGCGCCGGCATGCTGGTCGCCACGCTCATCACCTTCTTCTGGCCGGGTATGGAAAACTACCTGCTGATGACCGTCGCCATCGCACTCGGCGGCGGACTGGCCTGGTGGTCCGGCAAACGGGTCGCCATGACCGACATGCCGCAGATGATCGCCCTCTATAACGGTATGGGCGGCGGCGCAGCCGGTGCCATTGCGGCCGTGGAATTACTGAAGGGCCATTTCACCTCGACCACCTTCATGGCACTGGCGGTGGCCGGCGCATTGATCGGCTCAATTTCTTTCTCCGGATCGCTGGTGGCGTTTGCCAAGCTGCAGGGCTGGTCACGCAAGCCATTACGTTTCCCCGGCCAGCAGGTATTCAACCTGGGGTTACTGGTTGCTGCCGCCGGCATTGGTGCCTGGCTGGTGATACAGGGTGAATATACCGGCGCATTGATCGCACTGTTCTTCGCGCTGGCACTGGCCTACGGCATCATGATGGCCCTGCCGATCGGCGGCGCCGATATGCCGGTCGTCATCTCGCTGTTCAACGCACTGACCGGACTGGCCGTGGCATTCGAGGGCTTCGTCCTCAACAATGCCGCGATGATTATTGCCGGTACCGTGGTCGGCTCTGCCGGTACGCTGCTGACACAGTTAATGGCGAAAGCCATGAACCGCTCGATTGGCAATGTCCTGTTCAGCGCCTTCGGCAGTATCGGTGATGCCGCCGACGAGAACGTTGAAGGCAGCATGAAGCCGATTGATGCCGCAGACGTTGGTGTCATGATGGCCTACGCCGACCGCGTGGTCATTATCCCGGGCTACGGCATGGCGGTGGCGCAGGCGCAGCACAAGATTCACGAACTGTCCGAGATGCTTGCGTGCACGCGGTGTCGACGTGAAGTTTGCCATTCACCCGGTCGCCGGCCGTATGCCGGGACACATGAATGTACTGCTGGCAGAGGCGAACGTGTCGTACGATCTGCTCTATGATCTTGACGAAATCAACCCGTCGTTTGCACAGACCGATGTTGCACTCGTCATCGGCGCCAACGACGTGGTCAACCCGACAGCACGGACGAATCCCGACAGCCCGATCTTCGGCATGCCGATCCTGAATGCCGACCAGGCGAAGAACGTTATCGTCATCAAGCGCGGCCAGGGCAAGGGCTTCTCCGGCGTGGAGAATGCGCTGTTCTTCGCCGACAACACCCGCATGCTGTACGGTGACGGCCAGGCGATGGTCGGCGAACTGATCCAGGCAATCAAGGAATTGTAGGCACGCGGGGGCGCTAGTTAATTATTAACCTGTAGGAGCGCCTTGCAGGCGCGAATAAATATTTTCGCGCCGGGTGGCATACTGCTATCGCGCCTGCAAGGCGCTCCTACAAGTTATTTATTTCGTTCCAGGCGGCGTTGGCGAAACGCCTTGCGCTCCTCGGGTGACATATTCTTCCAGCGTTCGCGTAACCGCTCCTGCCGTTCCGGCGGCAACTGCTGAAAGCGTCGATACTTCTGCCGTAACAGCTTGCGTTCTTCCGGCGGCAGCGATCGAAAACGGCGGAAACGCTCACGCAGTTTTGTCTTTTCCTCCGCCGACAGCGACTGCCAGCGCTGCAGGCGTTTACTCATTTGCCTGCGCTGTTCCGGCGTCATTTTCTCCCAGCGCTGCGCCGCACCGACCAGCCGTTGACGACGTTCATTGTCGAGCGCCGGCCACTGTTCCTTAAATGGTTTTAATACCTGCTGTTGCTGTTCACTCAGTGCATCCCAGTCGGGAGATTCGGTATCCGCAAACGCCGGGCGGCTAACTATGCAGACTGTCAGCAACAGGATCCGCAGCGCGCTATTCATGGGGCACCGCCGCGTCGCGCTCTTCAGTGTCGTCTTCAGGCGCCACCTGCACTTCATCAAGTTCCACCGGATCAATCCAGCGACCATCCGCCATCTCCCAGTCGGCGAGAAACTCCAGCATCTCCATTGCCGGCAGACCGGCATCTTCAGCCCGGGTTTGTACGCTATACACGCTCATTATCAACACTACGGCAGCGGCACTAGCCTGCCGTTTCTTCCTCGGGTAGCCAGTCATAGAATTCCAGGTCCTCGATCAGTTGCAAATCGCCTTCCGCCAGCATGTCCATGTCAGCCCCGAACAGTTCCGGTGCCGGTGTCTCGCCGCCAGTCCACAACACCACGGCAAGCACGGCGACCGCGGCGGTTGCGAAACCGCCCAGCGTCCAGCCGAATCGGTCGCGCGTCACGCGCCGTCCATCGGCATCCAGCGCCCGGCGGCGCGCGGACTGCAAACGCGCGGCCGTCAATTCATCAACCGACGCTTCGCTGTCGCGCAACTGCCGGCCGAGCCCGTCAATCAGCTGTTGATCATCCCGGTTATCATTCATGGTCTGTATATCCTGCAAGTTGCTCACGTACGCGCTGCAATGCGCGCGACAGGTGCGTCTTGACGCTGCCCTGTGAGCAGTTCATGGCCTGCGCCGCGCCGGCCACATCCATACCGTCCCAGACACGCAGCATAAACACCTCCTGCTGACGTCGCGGCAACTGTCGTAACACCGACTGCAGCCGCGCCATGGTATCCGCCTGTGCGACCAGCTCGTCCGGCTGATGCTGACCGCTATCCGCCACTGTCTGCATACCGTCGACCGGACCGGTATCCGTATCCTCGTGGCCGGATCGCGGCCGCAGCCAGGTCCGGAAGCGGTTACGCACTGCGTTGCGGCGGTAATGGTCGCGGATGCCGTTCTGCAGTATTCGGTAGAACAGTGGCCGCCATTCGTCCGGGTCGCGCTGCGCATATTTCCGGCACAGCCGGATCATTGCTTCCTGCACCACGTCCAGCGCATCTTCCCGGTTACCCAGCGCGCACTCCGCCATACGCAACGCACGCCGTTCAATGCCAGCCAGGAAACTGTCCAGTGCGTTACGTGTATCCAGACCCTGCTCCCGGTTGGCGCAGTCAGTCCCCGTATCCCGCCAGCCGATACAGGGACTGCCCGCTGTCATGTCAGTTACATCCCTGCATCGTCAGCATAGCGCATCAGCGACGGGCACGACGATCAAGCCGGTGATTGATACGATTACCCTTGCGGTCGAGCCGGTGTTCAACGCGATTGCCCTTGCGGTCGAGGCGATGTTCGATGCGGTTACCCTTGCGATCAAGCCGGTGCTCGATGCGGTTGCCCTTGCGGTCAAGGCGATTCGATAGCCGGTACCTGCCGTTGTCGGCCGCGCGGTCAGACAGGTGGTCAAGCCGGTTGTTTGCACGCTCGCCCCGGTTGTCCAGCCGGTCGTTAATGCGCCCGCCGCGCTGGTCCAGCCGATCATTGATGCGTTCACCGCGCACATCCAGCCGGTTATCAATGCGATCGCCCACCCTGTCCCAGTTGACCTCGGCCTGCGCGTTACCCATGGCCATCAGCACGGCCAGCCCCAGTGCACCCAGTGTTACTTTGCTTGTTTTCATCGCGTTATCTCCAGTGATTATTACAGCTCTCACCCGGTACAACGCACTGCCCCCGATCCGGTTGACATGGATTTCGGCCCACGGTGCTATGATTGCTCTCCCGCAGACGGCCAACCCGGCGTTTCCGACTGCCATAATTCCGTCATTTGGCAGGCGTTCACGGGGTTGAGATGTAACAATTCTGCCCTTGACATGGCACCGGTTCAGGGCACAGCCGGACCGCTTTATACACAGTCAATATTGACAGGTCGTTTTAATACAACACATAGCATGACTCTATATAAGAAAATTTTAATTAACTACAATATATTGATTTTATTATATTTTTAATTGTGGATAAAAATCGTTCAATTTAACAACAACCCTACAAATAAAGCCCTTTGAGACGCCTGACCCCAAACTATCCACAGAGTTATCCACAGCTTTTGTGGATAAAGAATCTGCTCTAATCGGATGAAGGGCTTAGCTACATTTGGTAATAAATGCTCTCAAGCTTACGCGCTAAAGTTACCCTCTTGTCACCTACCAAACCGGCAACCGATAACGTGACTGAATCGCTGTTGAGACTCGCCGTCCCCACGCCGCTGTATCGCAGTTTTGATTACCTGCCGCCGCGCGATTGTAATCCCGCCACATTGCAACCGGGACAGCGCGTGCGCGTACCATTCGGACGACGCAACCTGGTCGGCGTGTTGCTCGAAACAACCGCTGAGTCCGGCATCGCGCGCGAACGACTGAAACATGCAACGGCGATCATCGACGAGGAACCGATTCTCAGTGCCGAAATCATGGCGATGGTGCAATGGGCCAGCGCCTACTACCACTGCCCGATCGGTGAGGCCATGGCCACCGCCCTGCCCGTGCTGCTGCGCCGCGGTGATTCGCCGGACGCACCCGTCATTACCTGCTGGCGCTTAACCGCTGCCGGTCGCGAAATAGACGTAAACACCCTGGCGCGCGCCAAACGCCAGGCGGCAACCCTCAACCTGCTGGCGCAACACCCGGACGGCCTGGCGCGTGATGCCATCGATGCCCCGGCCACCGTGCTGCACGCACTCGCCGACAAGGGCTGGATCGAATCCGTTGCACACACCCGACCGGATACACCGGATACAACACCAGCCGACACGCCGCACACCCTGAACGCCGACCAGCAGCAGGCGCTCACCACCATGCTGGCATCGCTCGACCACTTTCAGCCCTGCCTGCTGGAAGGCGTGACCGGCAGCGGCAAAACCGAGGTTTACCTGCAACTCATTGAAAAGGTTCTGTCGCGTGGACAGCAGGTGCTGCTACTGGTGCCCGAGATCGGCCTGACACCACAACTGGTGACACGCTTCAGGCAACGTTTTCAGATCCCGCTGGCCATCCTGCACTCGGGGCTGAACGACCGCGAACGCCTGACTGCCTGGCAGCAGGCACGCAGCGGTGCGGCCGCCATCGTCATCGGCACCCGCTCCGCCATTTTCACGCCACTGGCGCGTCCCGGCCTGATCGTGGTGGACGAAGAACACGATGCCTCGCTAAAACAACAGGATGGCTTCCGCTACTCGGCGCGTGACCTTGCTGTCTGGCGCGCACGTCACCTGGATATACCGATCATACTGGGGTCCGCTACGCCCTCACTGGAAAGCCTGTACAACGTCGAACAGGGCCGCTACCAGCACTGCACCCTGCCGGAACGCACCGGCAATGCCCGTATGCCGGACTTCAAGGTGCTCGATATTCGCAATCAGCCACTCGAAGACGGCCTGTCTTACCCCCTGCTCGACGCCATCCGCGCACACCTGGACGCGCGCGGCCAGGTACTGTTGTTCCTCAATCGCCGCGGCTTTGCGCCGACGCTGATGTGTTACGAGTGCGACTGGGTGGCCGAATGCCGGCGCTGCGATGCCCGCATGACCTGGCACCACTCCGATAACCACCTGCATTGTCACCACTGCGGCAGCCAGCGGCCGGTCGATACCGTCTGCCCGGAATGCAGCAGCACGGAACTGCACCCGGTCGGCCAGGGCACGGAGCGCGTCGGGCAGGCACTGGCCGAGCGTTTTCCCGACATCGAACGTATCCGTATCGACCGCGACACGACGCGGCGCAAGGGTGCGCTGCAGGCCTTGCTGGCTCGGGCGGAAAGCGGTGAGCGGCAGTTGCTGCTGGGCACACAGATGCTGGCCAAGGGTCATCACTTTCCCAACGTGACCCTGGTAGCCATCCTCGACGCCGACCATGGACTGTTCAGCACCGATTTCCGCGCCAGCGAGCGCATGGCCCAGCTGATCGTGCAGGTCGCCGGACGTGCCGGGCGCCATGAACGCCGCGGCGAGGTCATTATCCAGACTGCACATCCGGATCATCCGCTGTTGCAACAACTGGTTACACGCGGCTACCCGGCATTTGCCAGGGCCGCGCTGGCGGAACGCAAGGCCGCCGGCCTGCCACCGGCCACGCGTATTGCCCTGCTGCGCGCAGAGGCCGCGAACGCACAGGAACCGATCGATTTCCTGGAAGATGCAAGCCAGCGGGTCAGTGACAGCGGCATCAGCGGCGTCGAGGTCTGGGGCCCGGTGCCCGCCACCATGGAACGACGCGCCGGCCGTTACCGGGCCCAGCTATTGCTGCAATCCGAACAGACCGGCCGCTTGCAGCAGTTGCTCGGACAGCTGGTGCGGCAACTGGAAGGCCTGAAAACCGCTCGCCGCGTACGCTGGTCCATCGACGTGGACCCGGCAGATACCTATTAATCCGGCGATACCAGCACAACCGGTGCAGTTGCAACTGCCCCGGTTGAAGGGATAATGGCTGGCTCGCTGTATTTATAGTGATTCTGGCTCTATACAGGCGGACTTGATCGAGTCATCGGGTAACCGGAACGCTGTAGGAGCGGACATTGCTCCGCGAATGCACTGCTATCAGGCATTCGCGCATGTGATGCGCGCCTACAACGTCAAATCAAGCTCCTCGCAGACTTAAATAGATGCAACTGCAGAAAAACCGACCAGATAAGAACATGAAAGAACACATTGTCAAAATCCTCACCGACGCGGTGACAAAACTGCAGTCCGACGGCGACCTGCCGGGGGACGTCACGCCGACTGTTATGGTCGAGCGCACCCGCGATCGCGCGCATGGTGACTTCGCCAGCAACCTGGCCATGACGCTGGCGAAAGCCGCGCGCTGCAAACCGCGCGACCTCGCGGAAAAGATCATTGCCGCACTCGACACCGACGGCGGCATCGACAAGGTCGAAATCGCCGGACCGGGCTTTATCAATTTCTACCTTGGCAGCAACGCCTGGCACAGTGTCGTCGGTGACATCCTTGAACAGGGTAACAACTACGGCCGCAGCAACGCCGGCGCCGGTCAACGGGTACAGGTGGAGTTCGTCTCCGCCAACCCGACCGGCCCGTTGCATGTGGGCCATGGTCGCGGCGCCGCCTACGGTGCAGCGGTCGCCTGTCTGCTCGCCGCGGTCGGCTGCACGGTACACCGCGAGTATTACGTCAACGACGCCGGGCGGCAGATGGATATCCTTGCCGCCAGCGTGTACCTGCGTTACCTCGACCTGTGCGGTGAAACGGTTGTTTTTCCGGCCAACGGCTACCAGGGTGACTATATCTGGGATATTGCCGCCACCCTGCACCGCGAGGGCGGCGATGCACTGTACCACCCGGTCACCGAGGTCTTCGCCGGTGTGCCGGACGATGAACCCGCCGGCGGTGACAAGGAAGCACACATCGACGGCCTTATTGAACGTGCCCGCACACTGCTGGGCCCGAATAACTACCGCCGGGTGTTCGATGCGGGCCTGGACGCCATCCTGGGTAACATCCAGCCAGGATCTCAAGGAATTCGGCGTTACCTATGACGAGTGGGGTGGGAGGATACCTTCAACTTTGTTGGAGATGGTAAGTGAATTTTTCGTTTCTGATCCTTTCCAATATTTTCTCGCTACTTGTACCATATGAGTTCTCTACATACGTTTAAAGCTTGCGAATTAAGCGATTATTGGGCGATTTAAGTATCACGGAACGTGCATAATTACATCGCGGGGACTGATAAAATATGCAGGGAATGACCCAGAAATGGGCATTTCCCCTATATAGTTTAAGAGATCGCCAATCGGCAAGCTCACTTATTAGAAGAACGAAGATTGACCAAGTGCTCTCCGTTCTAGCCTTCGGCATCGTTTTGTACTGGAGGCTGTACAAAAGCATTTTTTTGTACTGAGGGCGTACAAAAGAATCTCTCGTAGGCTGTACTAGTTCCTACGTAGAAACGTCACCAAGGATACCAAAAAGATACTAAAGTTCGAGCTATTTAGATAGGAAAAAACGTCGAAGGAAGACGCTTTGTACACAAAGAACAGATCCGCCTCTCCGCTGGTCAAATAATCAGTCATGAAGCTTCTTGCATGATCCTTTGAACCCGCGGGCTCATTACACACGTAGTGAGGAGTCTTCTGCTACGTAGTAGGTTGGCTCAAGCATACAGTAGATCATATGCGAGGCAAGTAGATCTAATGTCAGATGCCTTGTACTGCAGTTTTGTACTGTGGCAGTACAAACGTGCAAAAAAGCTCGTGATTTGATGCCGAAGGCTACCTACGATTAGCCCAATATCAGCCGATATTGTGCGCTTTTAAAATCAGACTGACCTGGCGTCACTTTGCGGAGAACATCACTAGCTGGCGACGGAAGACCCATCGGCACGTGATTGATTCGATAAATCCTGCGCCGTTCCGATCAAAATTGTTTGTTGCCGATGCCGAGATACTAGGGACTGCCGCTGCTTGCTTTCGTGGTTGGTCATTCTAGCGACTGATCAAATATGTTTTCTTCCCGTGGTATCCTTGGCGCCGCTTTGGTCGTAGTCATTACCATTACGACCGAGCTTCTTGCTGTCGCCAATGCGCAGATCGTTACAGCCGCCTTTGAGTCCAACGCCCAGCTCCTCTCGTGCCCCAACGACCTCAACGCCCCAGTGGCCGTGGCCGAAATTTCCTCGGCCTTCCCAAACGATGCCATTCCGATCCTCCTACTGTACCACTCGCGACCTCGGACAGCATGTGCACTCTCAGCCGAATTTCCGGAAATGCCTACCAACCCGTCGGACGTTCTTATGGCGGTCATGACTGGGAATCCGTCGCCGGCCCGGAAGTTCGCAGAGACTACAAATGCGGCGTCGACCCAGACTTCAGCGCCACCGAACGGTACTGTCAGGTCATCTTTGACCGTCCCTCCCCGTCCGACGGCGTTCGTAATGGTGTTGTGTACTATCTGACGTCGCACGCGTCGTCCCTCTCCGAAACCGACCGGATCGCCAGGTTCCTTGAGCGGACGACTTTTGGCCCGTCTAGAGCCGACCTCGCCGCCTTCCAGGAGCTCCGGGACCGGACAAAGGTGCTCCCACTCGCCCAGGCTACTTGGGTAAAGGACCAGATGACCACTGCAGTAGCCACCAGTCACAGAGAATACTGGCGCAAGGTGCGTTGCTTCTCTTTTGTTAATGCGACGGCATTTATTTCTCATCAGGTACATTGATCCATTGATAGATGGAACATGGATTATCAATCTTTTTTCTTTCATTCCTGATATTCTGATATTTCAACTGGTATGTAGCGCCTGAACCCCCGCGCCATCGAGAGTTATTATATGGGAGAAGTCGGGCCGGGACCGTGCGAAGCCAAGGCTCGCTGGAGGAAGTTTGCCTTCACGCGAGACGATGTAAGTTATGGCATTTCTTCAATGCACCAGTAATGCACCATATCAGCTGAAAGAATCGCTCGTTGCTATGCATTTTAGCCTTGCTCATTGTCCTCTTGCCACCTGTCAATCCTCGCTCACCCACTGCTTTTTCATTCCATTGGTAATAACTATTCCCACACAATAATATTTCCCACTGGATTTCCTCCTCGCGTAGGTATGGCTCAGCACCGCCTCCGCCGATGATGGCGGGCCGGGATATTTCCTTGAGGTGGAGACGGTGTCGTCAGGTTATGCCCTTCGCTTCGCCGGGGAAGTACGCACGGTGGTACGCAAGCCTTTTGAACTGGTTAGTGACGGGAAAGAACTATCGATGAACAATGTGTCGTATCAGCTTTGTCTCGTGGATGAGATCGAAGGCTCTGCTCGAGACTACCCTGATCGCCTTGGTCTCCTTATAAAAGGCGTTTGCGAGCCCGTGCGTGGCGGCAATCCCACCATTGATCTCGACGGAATCCTCGACTGGACAGAACTTAATGTCTTGGATTTCTCCGCCTTGAGCTCCTCAGACCTTGTGGTCAACAACCAAGAGCGCACACACGGCGGTGACCTCCTCCTACAGTCGTCTGTGAACCTACCGGCGTGTGATGGGCTTCCGAGTGTTTATGATAACGACGGGAGGCCGGACGATGAAGATAGCGAAAGTGCTTACAGGTGAGCTTTTCACAATCTCTAAAATGAGTGTTTTTACGGCGTTATCAATAGCTCTCTCGTGTCTTCCTTTGTGGCTCAAACATTTAATGTGCTTGTTCTCATTCCTGTTTGCATCTATGTGGACTAGATACAAAATCGATGCACCTGTCTTCGCAGTTCTCCCTGACGCAGTCGGAGGATATGCTGTCCATGATCCGCGCCTCATCCTTAAAGAGAATACGCTAGCGAAGCCTCTTGCCGACGGGGGAGGGAGTGCAGTGTTGAGGTCCGCCGTTCGATCCAGAAACGGGCATAAGCTTAACGTTGTTGTGAATGGAGGAAAAGCAACGCAGTTTGAACTCCGCGAAGACGAGAGCGTCGTTCTATGCGCTGCGGCGCTCCCAAGCTTTCTCAATGAAGGACAGTGCAAGCTAAGTGATGAAGCCGACGCCTGCTTTCAGCCAAGCGCGCAGGATGGCCTAGACGAGGTTCGCGTCGTCGTCACTCTGGATAGTGCTACACTCTCTGCGCTGTATGATATTACATCAAGATTCGTGTATGCCATTGATGGCTTGGCTTTTGACAACACGAACGTCCCGCGAAGCGGAACTCCCCTCGTTGACTTGCCCTGTTCCGGTTCTAGCAATCCCCGAAGTCGGTGGATTCCAGTGAGCAAGTCGCAGAAGGATTGCGTGTCCAACCTTCATTCAATATCAAGAGACGCTCTCGCCGCCGCACTTGCCAACAGCAATGACGACAATCTTGTCATGCGCGATATACATATGTGGGAGGCAGACGATGCGAGGTGCCACGCTGACGATGTTTATGCTCACGGAATGTTCATTTATGTTCCTTCTGAAAGAACGTGTTGGCAAAATGTTCATCCCGATCGTAAGTATGGGTTTAGTATGTGGAGGTTGCGAGGGTTTCTATAACTTTCTAATGAATTCTGCACCTTCCGTCCCAATTCTTCCAGACATGTCCGTATTCGACTTTACGCGGTGGAGTTCTGCAAAGCGCAGCGGCACGGGGATACTTCTCTACCCCTTGAGGTCCATGGATGAATGGGAAAATCTAAAAGCTTCGCCCGATTTTACCACCAAGGTGGGCCCTCTTATCGGACGCCTTGGAGATATAATCAAGGTCGAAGATTTGGCGATGGCAATTTCCCTTATTGAAAAAAATTCACCCCCTCCTAGCAATAAAAAGGTTGATATGGTTGAGAAGATCGCGGATACATTAGGATCTCCGCTCCTTTCTCATAAGGTTAATGGCAATCGGGGGGGCCGCGCCGTTGTTTGTGGTTTGCCTGGTGAAATCGCGCCGGATGAAACATACGATGATTACTTTGATGTGCAACAAAACTTTATGAACTCTTATGAACCAAGTAACCCCGGATACTACGGAGATCAGAAAAAGACGGTATGGGCCTTGATTGCCCTCAAGGCGAAGGATCAACTCCGGCAACGCATGGCGTGGGGTCTCTACCAGCATATGAATGTAGCCACAACGCTTACCGTGCAATCTAAACAGAATGAAGGAAATTTGGTCTATTACGACACCTTTGTCCGCAACGCCTTTGGAGATTTTAAGCACTTGCTTAAAGAGGTTGCGTTCTCATCCAAAATCGGTGAACAGTTCACCTTCTATAGGAGCATATCCACTCGCTATGCTTGGGCAGTGCGCGGCATTCAGCAATTCCCTGACGAGAACTTTAGCCGTGAAGTAATGCAGCTCTTTACTATTGGCCTCCATGAATTGGAAATGGATGGTATAGCCAAGCTTGACAGATATGGGCGTCATATCCAGACTTATAACAACAATGATATCCTTAGCTTTGCTCGTATTTTCACAGGGTTTGAGTTCCCAAGCCGACGAGGAAATGTAGAGGACCTGAAGAGAGCTCCAGTTAATGGTAGTTGGTCAAGAATCGACCCAATGATCATTCGAATTGAAACACATGACTGGTTCCCGAAGATGGATCTTAACGACGGGTGGATTGGTGACCGATATCCCCTCTGTGTCGATCTCCCGGAACGCCCATTCCTTCGAAAGGGTGCGACGTACCGGTTGTTGGGCGGCACGAGCACACCTCGTATGCAATTCGACCTTCCCGAATGGGATGGCGATGAGAGCGCGAAGAGATTTGTGCTTTCCCGAGAGTCTGCATTGTATAAGCAACTGTGCAGTGAGTCGTCGAGCGGCAAGTGTACCTACCCAGATAAGGTTGTGCTACAAGAAAACCTGGGCTGCAGCGGACCCGAGTGTCGCGTCGACACTGTAAGGGTCGTACAGGTCCATCATGGAATATTTTACGAGTACATTCGAGTTCCTTGCACTCAGATGGCGTTTTATGTTGGAGCGAAGAAGGTAATTGGAGGCACAGGAAAGGGAACTCCATTCGCATCCATATGTGCCCACCCGAAAATACCAGTTGCTACACGAGCCTGTTGCGGCATCAAGGATAAGAAATTTTTTGATAAGGTTCAGATACATGCCGATGCGCACTACCTTGGCGAGGTAGTTAGTTACGAAAACAATCGGGATAATTGTATTCTCTTGGGAGGTGATGTGTGTGACCCTACATCAGCAGCCTGCACAGAGCCCTTCTGCTCTCATAGAGGCATCTATACGCGTGCAGATATGTATCACGCATTTCATTGGACCAACAAGGACTGTTCGATCAAGCTAAAGATTCGCTTCGACGGGCTGGCTGCAATTGTTCACGAAGGTTCTGCAAGACCCGTGAGCTACGTGGACGCAAGCAACACGAACGGCGTTACGTACATTGCGATTCCATGGGCTCGAGACGCTATTACAAAGGAGGAGCTCTTTCCTTCTCTTGTGAGCAATAAATGTGACAACAACGCTTGCAAGAAGATGTCAGACGAAACTTGTCTTTGCGACACTGCTGTATCGGAGACTGCAGTATACACGGAATGGCCCAGTAGTAAGGAGGATGTTCTCGCGAAGCTCAAGGTGGGGTTCTTTCCACTGGATATGTTTGATAATGGATCCTTCATCCTCATTGGCGAGCAGAACGGTATCAAGGCTTATAAAAGGTCCGGTGCAACTGGAGACGACTTCACAGTGGACACCATTTTTGAGCTTACGGACGAAATTCGCAGGACGATGTACCTAAGAAATACGAAAAGCCTGGTGAAAATCGGCACGTCGTATGAAATTCGCAACCCCGTATCGTTCATGGATGTGGTCGACCCTGAAGTTCGTGATGCTTATTACGAAGTCGACGCTCTCCTTGATCATCTTGTTCGGCATCCGAACGTTCCTCCGCTTCTTTCAAATAAGCTCATTCAGTATTTTGGCATCTCGAACCCAAGCCCGAGATACGCGGAGACCGTGGCAAATGCCTTTTCCAGTGGAGCGTACACCTGGACCGATGGCAGTAGCAATATTGCATTTGGGACTGGCCAATATGGCAACCTCGAAGCGACAGCAGCCGGTAAGTCGGATTGATTTTCTTATACTCGCATGTCATAATATTATCAGTATCAGGTATCTAAACTATCCATCCCTTGTATTTTAATCCCAGCTATTGTTCTGGACCGCGAGTTTACAAATGATCTACTTGATGCGGATCCTTCGCACGGATCTCTTAGAGAGCCTCTTCTCAAAGTGACACACGTCATGAGGGGCTTCGAGTATACGAGGACAGAACAGAGCAAGTTAATTTACCCGATGCTTCGGGAGATGGCTGACAGAATTGGACAGATGGTCTACGACGCTCCCGATCAATTCTCGTTCTTCGAACCTGACTACTCTCCTGGTAAGCTGTCCCAGAGTGCGTTGGTTTCTCCCGAGGCGGAGCTCTTGACCATGAGCTTTACTCTCGGCCAACAAAATGGCTACTACTCGCTTGTGAACTACGGACTGGTATCGCAAGAGGATGGATTTGGGCCCAAAGTATGGGACGAGCGCAGTACTGTGGGGTCTTACGACTTATCAGTTGGCTACCTCGGATACTCGTCCTCGTCCACGCCTCGCCCTTGGTCAATGAGTTATCAACTCTTTTCACGAGCGGCAGACTGAGCGACTCAAACAAGGATATCATCCTAAACGCTTACAACAAGGCGCTGCAAGCGGAAGGCGAATCTGCTGCGAACAGGATAGCTCAGAAACTCATCCTTTCGACTGTAAGTTTTGCTTGGTGGAAGAAGCTGCGGCACATGTCGTGCTCTTATCTCATATCTCGCGACTTTTGACTCACCTACATTATATAGATTTTACATTGACATTTTCGACTCTCATACACTTGCAATAGCCCGAGTTCCATACCTCGAATGTCATCAAGAAGACTGGCCAACCAAGGAGGGTCACTCCGAAGGACAAACCAATGGGAGTTCCATACAAGGCCATAGTACTCCTCTATTTATTTGGTGGGCTCGACTCTTTCAACGTGCTCGCCCCAAGCTCAAAGTGCACTAAACTGTTCAATGAATACACCGAGGCTCGGGGCGGGCTGGGCCTCACCGATGCTACCATGACAGCCATCGATGCAAGGAGCTCTGACCAGCCCTGTGATGTTTTTGGCGTCAGCAACTTGCTCTCGTCCTATCGGGAAATCTATGAAGCAGGTGATGGCATATTCTTTGCCAATATGGGGCACCTTAGTAAAATCGTAAACAAAAAGAACTGGAGGGGCGAGACGGAAGCAGATGTAAGTACTTTGTGAGACATTAAATCAATTTACTTGGCGCCTTTCTTATGTCTTATCAGAATCAACAATATGCTAACAATCTTATGACGTTGCTTCTTCTCGCTTAATGCTGTCAGCTATTCTCTCATTTCTCGATGGAACGTGAGGCTTACCGCATTGATCCATTCTCCGACGTACCTGGAACGGGCGTGCTAGGAAGAATGCTCGATGTACTCCAGTCAAAGAACATGACAGTCGGACCAATAAGCATTGATAAACGTAGTGTTGTGCTCAACGGTAGCCCAGATATTGGCCGCTCGGTGGATGTTATTCCCCGCAGAGGCCCCTCAACCTTGTATGATGATGATTTCAAAGACAGTCACGACGCCCTAAATGCCGAGACGACAACGTCCAGCGGCATCTTTGCCGAGCTTTGGTCGCAGAATCTCATTGACGTTCGCAGTAAGTCCGAGCAACTTTCTGGCTACTTTTCTACAAAAAGCTCCTCTTACGTCGACTGCTGTCAGCGTTCATTTCCCGACGATATCGGTCGAGGAGGCATCATAGAACAGATGAGAACGGTTGCTCGCATGATAGCAGCCCGGGATGAGCGCGGAGTCGATCGTGACGCCTTCTACGTAAGCCTTGGTGGCTTTGATAGTCATGCAGATTTGGTGAAAAATCTTCGAATCCTATTGCCGGAGGTAAATAAGGCAGTGGCCTCCTTCAGAAAAGAAATGGAGGAGCAAAACATGCTCGATAAGGTGACATTCGTTCAGATGTCCGATTTTGGCCGGACCATTACGCCCAATAGTGGAAGCGGTTCTGATCATGGTAAGTACGCCTCCCCGAGTGGTGGTATAATATATGTTACGCAATATCTCGTAAGTATTGCATTTTCTCATACGATAAATATTTCTATAATAACCTCATATTACAAGGGTGGGGAGGTCATTACTTTGCGTGGGGCGGCGAGATGAAAGGAGGTCGTATCCTTGGTCATCACCCAGAAAGTTTTAAAGAGAGAGATCCCACAAACATCGGCCGGGGTCGACTGATGCCAACCACGCCTTTTGATGCGCTCTGGAATTCAGTCGCTCAGTGGTTTGGCATAACCGATAACAATGATCTCGATTACATTCTCCCCAACCGGAAAAACTTCGGCTGCAATCTCTACTCTGACAAGGACCTATACACCACCGGGCGGCAAACCATCGCCGGATGCAATGGCCAACAACAGATCTTCACTCAAGAACTAGTCATGTCCGAAGCGAGGTATCTGACCCCCGACGAGCAACGAAAACTTTGCGCCATCATCAAAGAGAATGTTGGAGCTTCAGAGAACGACGTCGTTTTGTGCACTATCACAGACCAGAGACTAAGTCTTCTCACCACAGCTGCAAGGCTCAGAGCGCAGTCATCCTGTGTAAGCTATGCCAATCAATTCAGCTACGAAATAAGGACGGACAACTTGTCACCGGATGTAGCGCTCGACAACATCAATAAGAACAGAAATGTTATTGCAGACGAAATTGCAGCGAGGAATATCGATAACGTGTGTTCGCTGAATGGAGGCAAAAAGATTGAAGAGAATAAAGTACAAAGACGCAGACAGCCGCATCGACTACATCGAAGTACAAAGACGCAGACAGCCGCATCGACTATGTGCCTATGCACACCTTCCCCCCTTACGCCGGCACCTCCTGCTATTATCACTGCCCCTCCCACGCTGGCACTTCCCATACCAGCTGCACTCACCCGAGCTCCGCCAACCCCGGCTACTACGCCGGCACCCCCCAGTAGTACTAACAATGGGAAGCAGAACGGAGGGCTACTCTTTCACTTAATCAAGGGATGCAATGCTCTGGAGGCCGAACTAGAGGAAGCACAACAACAAAAAGCATCAAAATTCGAGGCAAACAACCAAGGGAAACTCACAAGAAAGAAGAAGAGAAGGAAAGCGCAGTTGAACAAGCAAATCAAGCTGATGACTCGTGCCATTTGCATGAAGTGCTACAGCGATTTGGTTACGTGCGGTAGTATTCCCACGCGTGAAATCTCGTGTGGCAAACTAGGAAAGAACTTGAAAAGGTTGGAAAATCAGCTCGAGCGCAAGCCTGGGGTGACCAGAATTGAAAAGAAGAAGGACGAGGCCACGCAGCAATACAAAGCGCTTGTGTGCGTGGCCTTGGAACCAAGCACTTAACCGATAATCGAGACGGAGGATAATACTAGTAATTCCGCGACAACAGAGGCACCTGGGGTTAGAATAGATTTGCCTTAAAAGCCGATGCCGAATACATAAACTACTATCTACAAGCTGGAGGCGTATGTTGAGGGATAAGGTAGTGACAGGTAACTTAGATCTCACCGCTCGGAACCCAAAGATGCTACAGTACACGATAGTGTAGATGGAGCAATGTCAGGATCTAAGCTTAAAGAAATTATGAGCAGAGTATTCTGCGAATGATTTTGACTAGCGCAGACGAGGGATCATGCAAACCGCATACTTGGGTCGCTGATCCCGCGAGTGACACTGAAGGGTTCCAACTTCCCCCCCCAAGAGAGCGAAGACAGCTGAAGAGGAGCCAGCCGAGGAATGCGACGAGCGAACGCAGCGAGAAAATGTTTATAAGCGACGTTGGGAGGGAGCTGATTTGATCACGGGTCATCCTTAGAGGGAGGCTGAGAGCGCCATCCGTGGATGTATTTATCCATTTCGAGGAGCCGATAGTGATCGGATGTCTTGGGAGGGTAGAAGCGTTTACCGCAGATATAGTCAATATGACGGGAGAGGAGGGGACCAGAGGTGGATTTGGTGCCGATGTCGGAGGGTTGAAGCGAGGTGTGGATCTTAGAGAAGGAGATCGATTCGTCGAGGACATGTTCGTCCAACCCGCATGTGGTTGCACATCGAATTGCTATGATGCATCAACCCCAATTTTCCCTCCACCATCTCCATTGATACATACATATGATGTCGACAAATTGCTACGCCCAGGACAACAAGTCAGAATAAAGATGGACGCCATCATTCCGTACTCCGAATACTTTAAGAAGACCAACAGCGGCATCATCCAAAACTTCCTTCCCGATTTCAACCAACGGCACCGATGTACTCACCTATGAAGGACAACCAATGAGCCTTGATATCCCGCCCCCAACGGCCGCAGTCCAGGTCCTTGCCGCGGATAGGCGAGTTCGGCTCGGTGGATCCGGGTGCCTCGGCATCCTGGGTACCGGAGCGGGCCTGGGTGGCTGTCTCCTCGGCTGCCTTGATCTTGCGGATCGCGGCCGGCGTCTTGTTCGTTGCCGTGTCCTTCTTCTTCTTCTCAGACGGGCGACGGACTGGGGTGGGGGGGGCTGCCTTGTCATCGGTGGGGGGAGAGGGGAGGTCTTCCATTTTGGCGGGAGATCCATGCGACATTTTTAGCTCCGCATTGGTCGAGGGTGATTTGGACCTAGCGGGAGAGCCAGAGGGAGATACAGGAGCGCGTTTGCGGGAACGAGTAGCCAGAGCTAGCTCGAGGGGGGTGGGGACACGGTGTCCCTTGGACTGGGATCTGGTGGTAGCTTTGCTGGTCAGTTTCATATTGAATTAGGTTATGAGTACGTTTTCTTCACAACTCCGGGAACAAGTCTCGAGTTGTCATAACAGCGACATGTCTAGATCCTCATCTTTTTTGCTGCGCTGGTCGTTCAACCGCCTCTCTCTCAATCTATTGACAAATCTGCTCGTCTCCCTGTACATCTTCGCCTGGGATACCCATCCATCTGTTCCAGAAGGCCACAGTATTAGCATGGCTAGCTGCTGCGTATCTGCAACCAACCGCCAGCTACTAGTAGCAGTCACGACGAGCGAATGGCCACCGGCACCGATTATGCCCACCCAACCGACCCACCAATATGAGCCGCACCGCCCAGAAGGCAGGAGAAACGCAGCAGCACAAGGAGGGATCCTTTCGTTATGCCGAGAAGCGTAGGAGTGGCACTTGTCAGTTCGCTGATCGCATCGCTCGAACCGCACTCGACGTCTATCGACGTGTTGTGCCTCAAGCGCATCGGGACGAACAAAAGCATGAATGCGTCGCTGCCATTCTGGCTCATTTTCCTCAAGAAGAAGAGGGTGGTTACGATGAGAAGCAGCTGCAACAAGTAGGGACGTTACAGGTTGTTGGTTTGGGCGTTGGAACTAAATTTTTATCCGAGGCAATTATCAGAGAGGAAGAACAACAATCGCAAGAGCACGCAAAACGATTTGCTACTTCGAGCAATACTTGTACCGATGGTAGTGAAGAGGATGTTGTAAACACCGAAAGCAAAATACTCGATTCTCCAATGCATGTGCGGTACGGATCGAGAGTTCGAGATTGTCATGCAGAAGTACTGGCGAGAAGAGCATTCCGACGGCAGCTTATGGAGGAAATACATGCTGATTTACTCTCCGAATGTGACGATAATGTGGAGCAAGACGAACAAGCCAGTACCGGCTGCAAATCTTCCTACATGCCAATATTACAGAGACTATCCGACAATGCAGATGGTCCAACAAGGTACGGCTTGAAGCCTGGCATTACCCTTCACTTTTATTCCTCGTCAGCGCCTTGTGGCAATGCTACGCTGAAAAAGTTTGCAAAAATGCAAAGAGAAAAGTTTGACAGTACCCTCGGTCCAGACGTGTGGCCAGATAAGTCTCATGAGATTATCAATGGGCATGCTATTCGTGAAGGACAATTTGCATTGTTGGTAAAGAAGGATAATAGGATCTCAATCGCAGAGAAAGAAGTGGCTGAAGGGGTAGCTGAATCAGAAGCTAGCCTGAAGGCAACAAAGCCCAAGGGCAAGCCATGGCCTTCAAACGAATCAGATGATTGGTGCCCTCCTGGAACAACTATCGCGAGTAAAAAACGTGGTAGCGTCCATACCTGCTCCGATAAGTTGGCGAGATGGAATTGTCTAGGCTTGCAGGGATCGCTACTCGCATCTCTCGTTGAATCGCCACTGCATGCTAGAACTCTTACCGTCGGAAGGAAAATGACCAATTGCATTTGCAGGCGGGCAGTATGTTGTAGAGCCTGGGGATATGGCGAGAATGTCAAGACGAAGAAAGGCAATAAAAGAGCCAAAACAGAAGTAGACAAAGAATTTGCGACCACCAACAAACAAGAAGACCAAGTTCCCTACAAGTTAAATCATCCTACCATAATGGGAACTTCTGTGTACATCGACGAGGATGGAATTCTTGACATGTCTGGCAATAAGTTGGTCGGCCAAGACTTCCGATTCGAATCTGATCTTTGCTGGGTATGTGCTGGTAGCTGGGCCGACGCCGAATGCATCAATGGAAGCACGGGGTATCGTCATGAATACTCAGATGATTATAATAAGGAGGGCAACAGAAGCTCGCCGCAAAATAAGCTGGAGAAGGAAGGCGCAATATCTTCCCGAGTAAGCACTCTGGCATTGGCTCAACTTTATATTGCAATTTTTGAGTCGAGCGAACAAACAAAGTGCTATGAAAACAGAAGCAGTGTACTTCAGCAAATA
>CAWKAE010000011.1:0-97882 GCA_963847565.1 uncultured Halobacteria archaeon | reverse complement strand
CAATACCTACCATCAATATATACAACCCGATCGAACTATTGATCCCGGTGCCATCGAGGTTCACGGGATTACCAACGAGTCGCTTGTCGACAAGCCGCGGTTTGCGGATATTGCCGGGGCGTTTCTCGGTTTTATACGTGGTGCGGAACTGGTAATCCACAATGCGCCGTTCGATGTGGGCTTCATCAATAACGAATTCAAACTGCTTGAACAGGTAACCGATGCCGTTGAACGGCATTGCAAGGTGCTCGATACCCTGGTGTTGGCGCGACGCATGCATCCGGGTCAACGCAATAGTCTGGATGCATTGTGTCGCCGATACGAAATCGATAATTCGCGGCGCGAATTGCACGGTGCATTGCTCGACGCGGAAATCCTTGCGGATGTCTACCTTGCCATGACCGGCGGGCAGGTCAACCTGTCGCTGGAATCGTCCGCCGATTCGAAAAATGGCACGGGAACATCACGCCTGCGCCCCTTGTCGGTTGATCGACCGGCATTAAGGGTTATACGCGCCAGCGACGATGAACTGGCGGCACACGAAGCACGACTTGATGCGATCGACGCGCAGTGTAAACACGCCGCAGTCTGGCGCCGGCAGTTATCCTGAATTGTCGATGTACAGCATCGATGAAACCAGTTCCAGTGCTTAGTGGCATCAATCCGTGCCTGGAATAGGCGGTTTAAGCCTTTAAAACAAACCTTATCAGCGGAAGATTCCAGCAGTTTCCGTTGGTTAGGGAGGTCCGACCCGCAGACGCCTCTGGTGGTTGATCGACCGGCATTAAGGGTTATACGCGCCAGCGACGATGAACTGGCGGCACACGAAGCACGACTTGATGTGATCGACGCGCAGTGTAAACACGCCGCAGTCTGGCGCCGGCAGTTATCCTGAATTATCGATGTACAGCATCGATGAAACCAGTTCCAGTGCTTAGTGGCATCAATTCGTGCCTGGAATAGGCGGTTTAAGCCTTTAAAACAAACCTTATCAGTGGAAGATTCGAGCAGTTTCCATTGGTTAGGGAGGTCCGACCCCATAGCCCCTAGTGGAGGTCCGACCCCGTAGCCTTGATAAGCGCAAGATCGCATCTAAAACTGTCGGTAAACTTGACAAAAATCATATTTCCAAGTGTACCCTTAACTCCATGTTTCTATGGAAGATAGTTTTTTATCGCCACAACTTAAACGATCTGGATTGTCGGTATTTCTATCAATTGCCACCAATCACTCTATCTGAAAAGTCTCAATCCATTGATATTATGGATGTTGCTGAATACGGCATAATTCATGCATTAATCCACAGAACAAATGGGCATCAAAACTATAAGCCCTTAAAATAATGTGGTAACGTACGGAGATTAAGACCAATGAATATGAAATTTCTTTTACGGCGAGCCTTGCCGGTGCAATGCTGCTCACCGCGATAGCGGGAGTCGCGAACGCCAGCATCGTACGCACATATACTGCGACCAATGGCTCGGGTGAGGTCACGTTCACCGATCTTGGTGGCAATAAACTGCAAATCGATATTGACAATACGTCGGATAACAATAACGTCGGTCCGGTAGTTACCTGAATAGCTCGGCCATTACCGGGCTTGTAGTTGACATTCTTGGCGACATTCAATGCTATGACCGTAGATTCGTTTCATCGACGGTGGCTGGCGTAGATTGACGGGTGCTTATGTCGTTGAACTGGATGTGAATAACAATATTACACCTGGGAATACTATGTCGACCTGTCCATCAAGACAATCAACGGCATTAACGGGGGCATCTATAATTTCGCCAAGCCTGGCACCGATCTCAACAACGTGGTTAGCGACATCGCCACGATAGTGTTAAGCATCAGCGACCCGAACCCTTGGGCCCTCAGTCTCATCGAAAATGACATACTCAGATTGCAGCGCGTTGGTTCTAACGGCAATGGCAGTTTAAAAATTGACCGGTGTGTCCCGGTCCCTGCCGCCGTCTGGCTGTTCGGCTCCGGCCTGCTGGGTCTCGTTGGCGTTGCCCGCAGAAAACGCAGCTGACACCGGAACATCTTTCAGTATCAAAAACGGCCACCAGGATCTGGTGGCCGTTTTTTTTTGCGCTTACAGAGATAACTCTGGGACTTGCAGCCAAGTGCTCCAGGGTCGGACCTCGATAAGTGAGGTGCTCCAGGGTCGGACCTCGATAAGTTATTGGAGTCAATCGATTAAGCCATTAATTGTGGTCTGTTTTAGGTCTTAAAATGACCTTTTCGGGGGTGAAACAGGCGCTTTAAGCGCCGTGTTATTGCGTTGTCCTTGAATGCCTCATTATCCCAACTTGTACAGATGATCTAACGTGGGTCATGCCCACTTGGCGCGTGTGGGTGAGACGGTTCGCATTCGTTGCGTAACGGCCCCTGCGACACGCGGGCCGGTTTACCAGGATAGCCGGGATGGATTTACGAATATTCGGGAACTGGGCTTTTTATGGCTCGCCTCAAGATGGGAAGTACCAAAAACCCTGTGCGGAGTACGTCGCTATTATGAGCGCGGGGAATCCCTGTAAAGGCGCTTGATACTTTTCACGTAACGGCGCGTTTCCCGGTAGGGCGGTATACCACCATATCGATCGACTGCGTGTTCGCCCGCATTATAGGCGGCAAGTGATAAATCGATATTTTCCTGGTAGCGGTCCATTAACCAGCGCAGGTAGGTCAAACCACCGAGCAGGTTCTGAACAGGGTCCCAGATATCCTTGACGCCAAAGCGTTTGGCCGTGGCTGGCATCAGCTGCATCAGACCACGCGCATTTTTTGGAGAGCGTGGACCTTTTCGGGGGTGAAACAGGCGCTTTAAGCGCCGTGTTATTGCGTTGCCCTGGAATGCCTCATTATCCCAACTTGTCACAGATGATCTAGCGTGGGTCATGCCACACTTGGAGTGTGTGGCTGAGACGGTTTGCATTCGATTGCGTAAGACCCGGTCCCTGTGGCGCGTGGACCGGTTTACCCGCATAGCCGGGATGAAGATTACGGGTATTCGGGAACTGAGCTTTTTATGGCTCGCCTCAAGATGTGAAGTACCAAAAACCCTGTGCGGAGTACGTCGCTATTATGAGCGCGGGGAATCCCTGTAAAGGCGCTTGATATTTTTCACGTAACGGCGCGTTTCCCGGTAGGGCGGTATACCACCATATCGATCGACTGCGTGTTCGCCCGCATTATAGGCGGCAAGTGATAAATCGATATTTTCCTGGTAGCGGTCCATTAACCAGCGCAGGTAGGTCAAACCACCGAGCAGGTTCTGAACAGGGTCCCAGATATCCTTGACGCCAAAGCGCCTGGCCGTGGCCGGCATCAGCTGCATCAGTCCACGCGCATTTTTTGGAGAGCGTGCCCGCGTATTGAAACGTGACTCGACTTCAATAAGCGCGAGCACCAGGTCGGCATCAATATCGTAATCGGGTGCCAGTGCGCGCACCCAGGCATCGATGATCGTGGAGTCCGGTTGTTGCTTGCCTAACGGGCAGTTGCTGTCTTCCTCGGCATGACCATTGCGCAGGAGTTCGTCCAGCAATCGCCTGGAATGTGCGTCGCCACGGTCTGCTGCCAGCCTGAACCAGCCAATGGCAAGCGCATCACTATGCGGCATGCCGCGGCCATTAAGATACATCCAGCCGAGGTGATAGGCAGAGGCGCTGTCGCCCTGGCGAGCGGCAATACAGTAGAGATTATAGGCATGGGCATAACTTTGCTCGACGCCGAGTCCATGCTCGTAGCGCGTTGCCTGTTCCCTGAACAGGTCAGGTTCTTTTGCATGGCTGACTGTCGGCAGTGTCATCGCCAGGAAAATCCAGGACAGGGTCTTGCTGAGAGATGTCCTTTGCATAGTTGAACCCACGTGTGCAACCTGCTGCTTATAATGTATTTGTTATGTAAGACAAGGCACCGCAGTACATTAAGGCGTCACCTCAATGTACTACCTAAATATAGCTGATATTTACGAGGATGCCAGTTGCAGGAATGCTGGCAGATGAAAGGTGAGGGGGTGTGTGGAAATTGGTGGGCGATACTGGGATTGAACCAGTGACCCCTGCCGTGTGAAGGCAGTGCTCTCCCGCTGAGCTAATCGCCCTTGAATAGCTGACGCTAGAATATGGTTTTACTTCAATGAGGTCAACGCATTCATAGCTGGCGGACAGCATGCATGTCACGGTCTCGCCAGGTTGCGGCGGCGGAAAGCGGACAATGTGGTCACCTCTATCAGGCAACAGTCTTCCCGGCCGCATTCGCGGCACGTTCCAGGTGGTGCGTGATGCGCGCCAGATGATGGCTGACACGTACGGCCCAGCGAATCGCCTCCAGGCGATCCGTTGATTCGGGTACGGACAGTTGGCCGCTGGCAGTATCCGTGACAATGCGGACGCGCAGGGGTTGCTGCTGTTCCTGGATAGCCATGGCGGTCTGCTCGGCGTGCTGCCAGGCCTGTTGCCAGTTGTTGGATGCGATATCAGCGCGCAGACGATCGACCTCGGCAAGCAGTAAAGTGTGCATTTCACTGAGTCGAGGTGCCTTGCCTGTGGTCATGGCACGGTCTTCGTCTTCCTCGCTACGTTCGTGCAGGCGTTGCAGGTGATCCAGGGCGTGTAACAGTGACAGTAAACGTTCGTGTTCGACTGCATAGCCACTGTCGAGATGTATTCGGTCGAGGTATGCCTCGGTTTCATCCAGTATCCCCTGCAGCTGTGCCAGATCGGCACTGCCGGGGTTATGCTGCAGTATCTGCTGACTATGCGTGATCAGGACATCGAACAGGTCCGAAATGACCGTCTGGGCCGCATCCAGTGCCAGCGATGGCTGCTCCAGCAGGGCGGGCTCGAGTCCGCGTGTCCATGCCGGCTGCCGGTCAGGCAGGATAGTTGTCATGACACGCGCAAACAGGCCGGTAAACGGCAGGATAAGAATGACGCCGAGTATGTTGAACAGTGTATGAAACGCGACCAGCGCAATCTCGCCCTGGGCCAGCAGCTTGCCGGGTGCCAGTGATTCCCATGTGGCCACATACAGATCTATGAGCAGTAAAGCGAGCAGGGCGGTAATCACGTTGTATATGACGTGAGACAAACCTGTCCGGCGCGCGCCGGTCGTGCCGCCGACGGTTGCGAGCAGGGCTGTAAAGGTGGTGCCGATGTCCATGCCGATGACCAGCGCTGCTGCCTGGTGAAAGCTGATCATGCCGGCGAACAGAAAAGTTAACGTGGTGGCGACCCCGGCACTGGATGACTGGGTAATGATCGTGGCCAGCATGCCAAGCAGGACCAGGATGAGACGTCCGCCGAGCGTATCGTCCGGTAAAAAATCGGGAGAAATAAGTGTGTCGAAACCGCTCATGCCGGTTTGCATGTAATCGATGCCGATAAAGATCAGGCCAAAACCCGCCAGACTGTAACCAACAGCAGCGCGTCGGCCCTGTGTAAACAGTTTAAGCAGGGTGCCGGCGAGTATGACCGGCAGCATAAGGGTGCCGACTTTAAGCTTGAATCCCAGTAACACCACCAGCCAGCCGGTAATGGTGGTGCCGATGTTGGCGCCGAAAATAATGCCGAGTGATGCCGGGAATGCCAGTAAACCTGCGCCGACAAAGCCAACAGCGGCCACGGTCGTGGCACTGGATGACTGCAGCAGTGCCGTGGTGATTGCGCCGGTTGCGGCCCCGGATAGCGGCGTGCGCGTAAATTTCATCAGGAAATGCCTGATGGCGTCACCCGCCAGCGTGCGCAGTCCCTCGGTCATGATGAGCATGCCGAGCAGAAACAGGCCAAGCCCGCCGGCCGCCTTTACGAGAAGTGTTGTGTCATCCATGTCTTTGCGTAAACTGGCGTATACCTGAGGCTTGGAATATCAACGTTCCGGCGCTGTATCAGAATGGTTGACTAACAATATAGCATTTTAGTGTCATGTCGAGATTGCCCTTGAAGCGGGATCTTGCCTGGCGCGAAGGTATTCAAGTTTCTGTTAGCCACTGACGAACACATCTCGAGCAGTTACAATCGGTAGCCATACATCATGCAAACCCGGAGAGAGTCACATGAAGTCTGACAATATGAAGGAAGGTCGTAAAAAGAGCCCGCGAACCATGGCAGAGCGTGCGGACCGGCACGATCTGTACGAAAAGTCGGTACAGAATGTTAAAGATGAGTATGACTTCATCAGCAAGACCTTCAAGGATCTGCGTGGGCGCAAGCCGGTATCGATGCGCGAGGACTTTTGCGGTACAGCGGGGATGTGTTGCGAATGGGTCGGATCGTGACAGCAACAACACGGCTGTCGGTGTCGATATTGATTCTGAGGTGCTGGCCTGGGGCCGGGAACACAACCTGTCAAAACTGAAATCAGAAGCGCAGATGCGCGTGCAGCTGATACAGGCAGATGTCTGTACGGTACAGACGCCAACAGTCTGTGGACGTGGCGCTGGCCATGAATTTCAGCTACCAGGCATTCAAGACACGCGAAAAGCTGGGTGGTTATTTCCGCCACGTGCGTGACGGCCTGGTGGATGACGGCATGCTGATAATCGATGTGTTCGGCGGTTACGAGTCATTCAAGGAAATGCGCGAGAAGCGCAAGTGCAAAGGCTTTAAATACGTCTGGGAGCATGCCAGTTACAATCCCGTTAATGGCGACATGGTGTGTCATATCCACTTTACTTTTCCGGACGGTTCAAAACTCAAGAAGGCATTCACCTACGAATGGCGCATGTGGACGTTGCCCGAGTTGCAGGAACTGTTGCATGAAGCCGGGTATTCGAAGGTGACGGTTTACTGGGAAGAGGTCGATGAAGACGATGACGGAACCGGCGAGTACTCACCAGCCACGGTGGGTGATGCAGATCCCAGCTGGGTGTGCTTTATTGTTGCAGAGAAGTAATCCGCTGCAAAATGCCACTCGAAATCGAGCGCAAATATACTGTTGTGTGATGCATGCCGGTCTGGTGGTTGCTGAAATCGAGCTGGATTCGGCAGACCAGGTACCGGAATTGCCCGAATGGGTCGGCGAGGAGGTGACCGATGATGTGCGCGCCTCGTCAGGCACCCGTACCGGCGGTGGCCTGAGGCATAGCCACTGCCGTCCCGGGCCGGTTTAGTCATTAATTCCCGTCATAATTCTCTGGTTCCTCTGGTAGAATACGAGCCCTTTAGAAGCAGGCAAACTTGCCGATCAAAAACCGGTCGTCTTCAGGAAAATCAGGTATGTATGAACTCGGCAATACAAGGATAGGCATCATCGGCCTCGGTTATGTAGGTTTGCCGCTGGCCGTTGAATTCGGCAAGCAGTATCCGACCATCGGACTTGATATCAAAGAAGACCGGGTTGCGGAATTGCGCCAGGGCGTGGATTCGACCCTGGAAACTACCGAGGCGGAAATCGCCGCGGCCAGGCAACTCGAATTTACCACCCGGCCAGAAGACCTGGCAGACTGTAATGTCTATATTGTAACGGTACCTACCCCGATCGACAGTCATAACCGGCCGGATTTTTCTTACCTGATCAATTCCAGCAAAATGGTTGGCCAGATGCTGAAAGAGAACGACGTGGTGATTTATGAATCCACGGTGTTCCCCGGCGCAACGGAAGAAGTCTGCGTGCCGGTGCTCGAAGCAGTGTCCGGAATGAAATACAACGAGGGATTTTTTGCCGGCTACAGCCCTGAGCGTATCAACCCGGGTGACAAGGAACGCCGGGTCAGTAACATTATCAAGGTAACCTCCGGGTCAACCCCCGAGGTGGCTGACTACGTGGATGCGCTGTATCGCAGCATCGTGACTGCAGGAACCCACCGCGCCAGCAGTATACGTGTGGCCGAGGCCTCTAAAATTATCGAGAACACCCAGCGTGACCTGAATATTGCGCTGGTCAACGAGCTGGCCCTGATTTGCAACCAGCTGGGTATTGACACCCTGGAAGTGCTCGAGGCTGCCGGGACCAAATGGAATTTCCTGCCGTTCCGGCCGGGCCTGGTCGGTGGGCACTGCATTGGTGTTGACCCGTATTACCTGACTCACAAGGCGCAGGAAGTCAGTTATCACCCGGAGCTGATCCTGGCCGGTCGTCGCCTGAATGATGACATGGGGCGACATATTGCGGAGCAGGTCGTCAAGCTGATGATGAACAGCAAGATCCAGGTGTCAGGTGCGCGTGCACTGGTACTGGGGCTGACGTTCAAGGAAAACTGCCCGGACCTGCGTAATTCACGGGCGATCGATGTGGTCAAGGAATTGCAGCGCTATAATGTTGTTGTGGACATACATGATCCCTGCGTGACGCCGGAAAACGTGCGCAAGGAGTATGCGCTTGATATGGTCGAGTCGCCGAAAAATGGCAGCTACGATGCGGTCATTATTGCTGTTGGGCACAAGCAGTTCATCGATAGCGGTGCGGAAGGCATTGCGTGCATTGTGCCGCCCGAACGGCATCCTCTATGATGTGAAGAGCATACTGCCGGCAGCAGCCGTTGATGGACGCCTGTAGCGGTTTATTTTAACTGTCAGTATTAAGTCGGAGTGCAATTACACATGAAAGTCCTGATTACCGGTTCTGCAGGTTTTATCGGTTCGGCGCTGGCATTGCGCTTGCTGGAGCGTGGCGATGAAGTCATCGGTATCGATAACCTGAATGACTACTACGATGTCAGCCTGAAACAGGCGCGTCTTGCGCGCACTGAAAAGCACCCGGCCTACACGGATGTGCGGATGTCACTCGAAGACCGGGAAGGTGTGGCGCAGTTGTTTCGCACGCACCGGCCGGAACGGGTTGTGAACCTGGCCGCCCAGGCCGGCGTACGTTATTCAATCGAGAATCCACTTGCCTACGTAGATACAAACCTGCTCGGTTTTGCCAATATCCTGGAAGGGTGCCGGCACAACGGGGTAGAACACCTGGTTTACGCTTCCAGCAGCTCGGTCTATGGGGCGAATACCAATATGCCGTTTTCTGTGCACGATAATGTCGATCACCCGGTCAGTCTGTACGCGGCAACCAAGAAGGCCAACGAATTGATGGCGCATACCTATAGCCATCTATACCGGGTTCCGGTGACCGGTTTGCGGTTCTTTACCGTTTACGGTCCATGGGGGCGGCCGGACATGGCCTACTTCAGCTTTACGCGGAACATACTGGAAGGCAAGCCGATCAACGTGTTCAACAACGGTAATCACAGTCGTGACTTTACCTATATCGACGATATCATCGAAGGTGTCGTCCGGGTGCTGGACCGTGTGCCGGAGCCCAATCCTGACTGGTCGGGCGATCATCCCGACTCGGCCAGCAGTACCGCACCTTACCGCCTGTACAATATCGGCAATAATGAACCGGTAGAGTTGATGCATTACATCGGTGTGCTTGAAAAGTGCCTGGGCAGGGAAGCGGAAAAGAACATGCTGCCCATGCAGCCGGGCGACGTCCAGGCCACCTACGCGGACATCGATGACCTGGTGCGCGATGTGGGCTATCGGCCGGCTACCACTGTTGAGGATGGTCTGGCGCGATTTGTCGAGTGGTATCGTGATTTCTACGGAGTTGCCTAATTCCCTGATATCTGTGCGAGAAATATCCGCTAACGCATTGTTAATATAGAAGTAACAATTTATCTGGATACGGGGTCGGGTACGGTCATGCAGGAAAACAGTTGTGGGCGGGAACCCTTTGCACTGCGCGTCATCGGCGACGAAATGTCACCGGAGTTCAATGATGGTTGCATCATTATTATTGATCCAGAAGGCGTTATTGGTGACGGTTCCTACGTGATGGCACGACACGATGACGGCTTTGTGTTCAGGCAACTCGTTTTCGGTGAAGGGGTGTACTATCTGAAAACGCTGCAGGCGGGACATGCTGTTATCGAACTGCCTGACCTTGGCGCCATCGAAGGCGTGGTGACGCAGCAGGCAACCCGGCGACGTGCCGACCGCAAACACTACGTCTGACGATTCAGGTTGTCAGAACCACCGTAACAGCGATTCCGCGGGCAAGTCTTGTAAGACGTTTTAATTCCCCGGGTCGACCTGGTCGGGTCTTAGTCGGGTAGTGAAATAATCGTCTGCCGTTTCTACCGGTACGGTCATCCCGGCAGCATTGATTAACGGCAACTCGTAGTCGTTCCATCCGCGCAGCCCGGTTTTCATCGATGCAACCCTGTTATAGCCCATCAGTTGCATGGTGTAGGCGGCCAGTGCGCTGCGGTTTCCGGAACGACATACGACGATGACATCCCGGTCGCGTGCCTCGACCAGTTCCTTTACTGTGTCTTCGTAGTTGTATTCACATGACGATTCAAGAATGCCGCGCGGGACAAGCAGTGAACCTTCGATATGCATCGACTCGAATTCATTCTGTTCGCGTATATCGACGAGCAGGGCGCTGCCTGCCTGCAGCAGTTCATCCGCATCCCATGGAAAAATCTCGGTGATTGCCGGTAGACAGTCTGCTACCAGGTCAGTGAAACGTTTCATGGCGTGGTGCTTTTAGCTGCTACTGTCCTGATCGCTGTTGCGACCGGTGCGCATACCCTGTTCAACGGCGATGACTGCTGCCTCGACGCGTGAATGTACACCCAGTTTGCGCAGGATGGATTTCACATGCAGTTTGACAGTGCCATCGGAGATGCCGAGATTGCGTGCAATAACCTTGTTGCTCTGGCCTTCAGCCAGTAGCGACAGTATCTCGTTTTCACGCGGGGTAAGTTTGGCGAACGGACTTTCCTTGATCGGCTCGATACTGTCACCCTGGACAACGCGGGCCAGTACCGGCGCCAGGTCCGGTGCGACCACGGTCTTGCCGGCGACGATGTCGCGCAAGGCGAGTACCAGCTGATCCGGTTCCATATCCTTGAGCAGATAACCCTGGGCGCCGCTGCGTAATGATTCCACCAGGTCGCGTTCGTCACTGCTGGTGGTCAGCATGGCGACGGGATTCTTGAAGCCGTTTTTGCGCAGCTTGCGCAGGACTTCCATGCCGTCCATTTCCGGCATGCGCATGTCCAGCAGCACCACATCCGGTTTCAGTTCAGTCGCCAGCCTGAGACCCTCCTGGCCACTGCCGACTGCGGCGAGAATATTGATGTTGCGTCGGCTGAGCAGACCCTCGAGACCCTCGCGGAACAGGGTGTGATCGTCAACCAGTAGAATATTGAGACTCATGCGGGATTACCTGCCGGTGGCTTGTTGATATCGAGTACTACCCGTGTGCCTTCGCCAGGCTCACTCTCGATCCTGAGGTTACCACCTATCTTGTTCGCTCGCTCGCGCATGATTGTGAGACCCACATGTTCCCCGGCCGAGCCGTATACCTGCTTGTTGATGCCGACACCGTCGTCTTCAATCAGGACATGGCAATGTGTGTCCGGGTTGTCGCGCAGCAGGATTCGGACGGTTTTCGCCTGGCTGTGTTTGCGAATATTCCACAAGGCCTCCTGGATTATACGCAGTATCTGTATTTCAGTGTCCTTGGAAAAGGAGCGGGGGGTACAGTCTTTCTGCAGGTAGGTGCGGATGCGGGTTTCGTTCTGAAACTGACTGACGACCTGTTCAATGGCCTCAACCAGGCCACGGTTAGATGAGGGTGCACGGAAATTCGCGATCAGGCCGCGTAACTCGGTGTTGGCCTCGTCCAGGTTGTGCTCGATACGCTCGAGTTGTTGCCAGGTGGTCGATTCATCGCCCTGGTGAAGCGTTTCGTCCAGCACGCGTACCTGTAGCCTGAGGCTGGCAAGACTTTGTGCGAGCGAGTCATGCAATTCATGTGCGATACGGGTGCGTTCTTCCTTGATCAGATGTTCGCGGTTTTCGTCATCATCATGCGATTTCTCGATGGCGATACTGATATGGTGGGCGATGCCGGTCAAAAGTGGCTTGATATCATTTATTCTTTCGATGATGCCGGCGTCCAGGAACAGGTTGATTACGCCGGTGATCCGCCCGCGATAACGCATCGGTAATGAAACCAGGCCAATGTTGTCCTGTTCGAAAAACCTGCGGCCGGCAATCTTTTCACATTTTTCCAGGGTCTTCTCGACCCACATTTTTCCTTCAGTGGCAGCGCGTTCGTACAGGCAGCGCCTGATATCCTGGCGGTCCGGCAACAGCAGTGATTCGTCGATGCCGCTGCTGGCGGCGAGTTCCGGTGGTTGCTGGTCTTTCTCCACCCAGATGGCGGCACCCTGCGCTTGCGTATAGCGTTTCAGCGTGTAAAGGAATCGGGTCAGCAGGTCATCCAGGCTATGTGCCGTATTGATGCCGGAGACAATTTCATAAAGGATCTTGAGTGCATCTTTCTCGCTGGCGGGAAATATCCCGGGTGACGGTGGATTGATACTGCCTGCAGACGAGACGCGTGTCATGACAGCATCAAGACCGTCGCCCTGGTCGGTATAGCCATGTCCATTCATCCCGGAACTTGCGGGCGGCAGATTCGCTTGCGTGCCTTCAGGCGGGCGGAACAGTCGCAGTATCGAGGCTGCCAGCACTATTCCGCCGATCAGCAGAATAACGGCGACGAGCAGGCGGTTCAGGCCTGTTGCCAGCAGGTTACTGTTGACGGTGAAAAGCAGTAAAGCGAGGGCAAGCAGTCCAATGATTCCTGCCAGCCTGACCAGCAGGCGGTTGCGCAGACTGTCTTCTGCTTGCGTGTGACTAACGTCGGGCTTTATGACTGTCTGGTTCATGACGGGGTGACAAGGGCGCTGTCAGTGTACAGTCATTTTGCCGGAGGGACGTAATTGACGTCGTTCGGATTCATGAATATAAACTGGAATGTGTCCGGCTCTATCTCCACGTAGTCGAGGGTAGCACCATCCAGCAGTATTTTACTGGTCTCTGAAACCACCACATCCAGACCCTCTATTGCAAGATGCAGATCACCTTCGTGTTGATTGTCATCGAAGCCCATGCCGTAATGGATGCTGCCATCCGGGTTTCGCTTGGCGGCGATGCGCATGGCCAGATCCTGCATCCCGCCCTGTTCGGCGGATGCCCGGATTTGCTCGGCGGCGGCCGTCGTAATTGTAATCATGTTACCTCCCTGAAATGGTTGACCGTATTATATGATGGCAGCAACGTCCTGTCTCAACGACGATTATTGCGCACATATTCAACAAACCGGGCAGCCCAGTGGTGCAGGTCGGTATCGCGCATGTGGCTGTAACAGGCCAGCAGCTTATGCAGCAGGATGCCGTCATGACGGCCGTCAACCCCCGTACCACGCTCTACCTCGTAGGCAAATTCCAGTGCATGATCGATATTGACCAGGCCAGAATAATGAAATTCATGGGCGGAAATGACTCCATTTGCCGGTTCACCGGGCCAGGGGGCGGCAGCGGTCTCACGCAGGCGCACATAGCCGCGCCCCTGCGGTTTTTCGTGCATCAGGGTATCTGCCGGGATGACGCCGACCATATCGCAGCATTGGCCACGCCATGACAGGCTGCGTGACAGGTACATGAGTCCACCGCACTCGGCATAGGCGGGCAGTCCATTCTCGATGGCGGTGCGAATGTCAGTGCGCAGTGCACTGTTCGCCGCCAACTCGGCCATACAGGTTTCCGGAAAGCCGCCACCGATAAACAGGCCGTCGATATCCGGCAGGGCGCTATCCTCAAGGGTATTGAACGGGACGAGTTCCGCGCCGGCACGTTGCAGGGCGGCGAGGTCATCCGGGTAATAAAAGCCGAACGCGCTGTCGCGGGCAATACCAATGCGTACGCGTTCGGCAGCAGGCCCGGGTGCTGGCTGGCGGGGCGTGTAATCCAGTGGGTCTGTTCCGGCCAGTGACAGTAACCTGTCTATATCAACCTGGTCATCGATGCGCGATCTGATGGCGGCAATTTTACTGTTGGCAGCAGCTGCCTCGTTGCTCGGGATCAGGCCGAGGTGACGTTCGTCGATCACCAGGTCAGGATCGCGATGCACCCCGCCCAGCACCGGGACATCGGTGTAGTGTTCGATCACTGCGCGTAACTTGGCCTCGTGCCGGCTGCCACCCAGCTGGTTGAGGATAACGCCGGCAATTTGCACATCGGTATCGAAGGCCTGGTATCCCAGGATTAACGGGGCAATACCGCGGGTCATGCCGCGGGCGTCCAGCACCAGGATGACCGGGGATTGCGTCAGTTTGGCGAGCGCGGCATTACTGTTGCTGCCATCCAGGTCCAGTCCGTCGTAAAGACCCTTGTTGCCTTCGATCAGTGCCAGGTCGGCGCCCTGTGAATTCTGTCCGACCGACGCCAGGATTTCCTCACGGGACATGCAGTAGAAATCGAGGTTGTGGCAGTCGCGGCCAGCGGCCAGGCTTAACCACATCGGGTCAATATAGTCCGGTCCTTTCTTGAATGGTTGTACACGCGTACCACGTGCCGCGATTGCGGCGCACAGGCCCAGCGTCACCGTGGTTTTCCCGGAAGACTTGTGGGCTGCCGATATCAGCAGGCGAGACATAGGGTGGAGCGTCCACGCCGGGGATTCCCCGGCGCTGGCTGACTAGCTGGCTGCGGCAGGTTTATGATGCGGGTCGACCTGCTCATCAGCGAGGCTGACCGGCAGGAAACGCAGTACGCGTGTACCGACTACAGTCGCGGCCAGTGCGAGGGCGACACCGCCAATGCCCAGTATGAATTCCGGCAGGCTCGGGCTGTAGCTGGCGACAACACCATCGAAGAATGTGCTGCTGACTTCCTTGCCGGGGAACATTTCCATCGGATAAGCCTGGCCGCCAATGATGATCACGTACATTTGTGCGAGTCCGCCGATGATGACCAGCAGGCAGGATACGCCGATCCAGGCACGGTTGGTGCCGGCGCCGGGACTGTACAGCAGCAACAGGGGCAGCAGACTGCCGAGTCCCAGCTGGACGATCCAGAACAGCTGGGTATAGATGCCGCCATCCAGCAGGATGAAACGTTCGACACCGTGGTTCTCGGTGCCGTACAGATTGGTCACGTGATAGGCCAGCACGAAGTACATGACGGCCGCGACAAACACGCCCAGCAGGTTTTTAAGTCGGAACAGGATGGCATCGCCAAGCGGCCGGTTAGACCACTTGTACAGTGCCATCAGGACCAGGATGAAAATCGCCAGGCCGAAGGAGAACGACATGACGATGAACATCGGCGCCATAATGGCCGCATCATAACCCTGGCGGGCCACCAGGAAACCGAAGATGGAGCCGGTACCGGTGGTCAGGATCAGTCGCCAGACGAAGGCGGCCAGTCCGGCTGTTTTGGTAAAGCGGTTCATCTTGCGTTCCATCATCATCCACAGGTAGATGGCGACGATGACCATGAAGCCGATATACAGGATGATGTTCCAGGCGAAGATCGATTTGAAGTTGTAGTAGGTCATTGCCACGATCAGCCGGTCCGGCCGGCCCAGGTCGAGCACCAGTACCGCCAGGCCGCCCACGAGCAGTGTAATTGCCAGCAGACCGGATAATCGCGCCAGCGGCTTGTAGGCCGTTTTGTTAAATACCGAACTGATGGACGCCACGTTGAGTGCGCCGGAAGCGGCAACGATCAGGAACACGGCAAACACGTGCGGTGTACCCCAGATGATCTGGTTGGACATGCCGGTTACCCAGTGGCCATTGTGTTCCATGTAGTAGGCCGCACCAAGGGCAGCCAGTACGAAGACGCCGATAAAGCCGACCAGCATGTAAAAGGGCAGGCCGCCATCAATTTCCCTGAAGTCGATTGATTTCATCAAATCCCCCGGTAACGTACGCCGGTGTTAAGTTGCAGGTCGGCCCGGATCTGTTGCGAACTCTGGCGTTGCAGTTCTTTCGAGAGTTCACTGGACGGATCATTCAAGTCACCGAAGATCATGGCGTTGTGGTTTTCCGCCGTGCAGGCTTCCACACAGGCCGGGGTGCGATCGTCGTCAACACGGTGTACGCAGAAGGTGCATGATTCGACGGTACCTTTACCGCGAGGCGCCCAGGGTTTCTGGTCCTGCAGCGATTCGTGTACGAATGAACGCGCCTTGTACGGACAGGCCATCATGCAGTAACGACAGCCAATACAAATGTGCTTGTCGACCAGCACGATACCGTCTTCGCGCTTGAACGAGGCGCCGGTCGGGCAGACATCCACGCAGGGCGGGTGTTCGCAATGCTGGCAAAGCAGCGGCAGCGTCTGCGTATGACCGGTCTGCTTGTCTTTCAGTTTGACCTTGCGAATCCACTGGGCATCCGTCTCCGGACGATTATGACCGGTTAAGCCATGTTCGTCGTTGCAGGCAGTTACGCAATCATTGCAGCCATCGGCACACTTGTTGGAATCGATCAGCATGCCCCAGCGAACATCGCTGGTAACCGCTGTATCGACCGGCTTCGCATGACCGAGTTCTGTCAGCATGACGCCCGGAGCGAGAGCAAGACCGGCAGAGGCTTTCGCTGCATTGCCGAGGAAGCGACGACGATACGTGTCGATACCCTGTTCTACACTCATTGTGCTTTGTCTCCTGTCATCAGCACCTGCATGTCATCGGCGGTCAGCTGTGCCGGTTTGCCACCGGTGGCAACGTGATGGCCGTTCATGCCGTCGAGCAGTGAGTGCTTGTGTTCTGTGTCGACCGGCCTGTCTGCATGACACTGGAAACAGTCGATCGTGACAGCCGCATAGCTGTGACAGCTGTTGCAGAAGTGTTCCTCGCTGCTGACGCGCGGTGCATCCGGTGCGTCACTGACGTGGCAGTTAATGCATTCGACCAGGCTGTGCTGTTTCGTGCGGATACCTTCATGCACGGTCGCATCCCGCTGGTGCAGGATGTATTCCATGTGGTTCTTGCGCATGTCATCTGTTGGCTCGACGCAGCCCTGTGCCTCGCTGAAGCGTTTTTGTGCTTCAGGAATGCTCGGCAGCAGGGAGTCGCCGGCCATTGCCAGCCCGGCGATACCGGGCAGCAAAACCAACAGCAGGATTTTAAGGCCGTGATTAATCATCTGAGAGCGGTTCCTAGTGATCACCCATGGCCATATCGATGTAGCCGGTCGGGCAAACATCGGAACAGATATGGCAGCCGATGCACTTGTCGTAATCAGTATCGACGTAACGACCGAGTGTTGCCTGGTCCTTCTTCACCCGGAAGATGGCGTCCTGCGGACAGTAAATGACGCAGTTGTCGCACTCGAAGCACATGCCACAACTCATGCAGCGCTCGGCCTCGTTAACGGCCTGTTCGTTGTTCAGGCCGATGCCGCGTTCCGCGAAGTGCCCCAGCACTTCTTCAGCAGATGGGCCGTGTGAAGAACGCTTGTTGCGCGGTGTAAACGGGAAGTGTCCGAGGAACAGGCGGTCCGAGGAAATGATCTCGGCGCTGGCACGGTCCTCGTAGTTATGCACGGCATAGTTGGCGCTAGCGGTTCCACGCTGGTCGCCTGCCTGTGCATCAAACTCGCCCGGGTCCAGGTTGGTCTCGTGCAGTTTCTGCAGCAGTTCGAAATGATGCACGTCGACCTTGGGACGCTTTTTCTGTGCTTCATGCTTCAGGTAGTGATCGATACTTTCGGCAGCGATCGAGGCCTGGCCAATAGCAGTTGTCAGCAGGTGCGGACGAATAATGTCACCGGCGACGAAGTGGCCGTCACGACCGGGTACCTGGTAGAACGAATCGGCGTCGATCAGGCCACGACCGTTGTCCATGGACTCGAGACCCTCGGACAGGTCACCGCCCTGGCCAATGGCAGAGACAACCAGGTCACATTCGACCACGAACTCGGTGCCTTCAACCGGGTTGGGGCGGCCATCGACCATTTCACACTTGGCCATCTTCAGGGCGCAGGCGCGGCCGTCGTCGTCCAGTACCACCTCCATCGGCATAACGCCGTTCAGAATGGTGACACCTTCACGCAGGGCATCATCGACCTCGTGTTCCGTTGCGGTCATTTCCTCGCGCTCAAACAACGAGGTCAGGGTGACTTCTGCACCTTCACGGGCTGCTGCAAAGGCGGAATCATGTGCGACATAACCGCCGATAACCTGTTCCGGGCGTACTTCCTTGTTGATCTTGGTGATCTTGCCAAGGCGGCGGGCAACGGAGACCACGTCGATCGAGGTATCACCACCACCGACACAGACGACCTTGTCGGTCGTGACCTGCAGTGAGCCCTTGTTAAAGGCTTCCAGGAAGGCGACACCGGATACGCAGTTCGGTGCATCGCTGTTCGGTACCGGCAGTTTGCGGCCGGATTTACAACCCAGTGCCCAGAGGACTGCATCGTATTCTTTCTCGAGTTCTTCGACGGAGACATCCTTGCCGACGCGGGTATTCATCTTGAGGTCGATGCCGCCCATGTCAACAATACGCTGGCACTCATGGTTGAGTACATCGCGCGGGGTACGGTAGCCGGGGATGCCGTAGCGCATCATGCCGCCGAGTTCTTCGTGATCATCGAAGATGGTGCTGGCATGGCCCAGTCGGCGCAGCTGGTAGGCGGCGGCCATACCGGCCGGTCCACCACCGATGATGGCGATTTTCTTGCCGCTCATCGCCGCAGAATTATCAAAGGTAAATTTTTGCTCAAAGGCCGAGTCGCCGATGAATTGCTCAACCGCGTTGATGCCGACGAAGTCTTCGACATTGTTACGGTTGCAGCCGTCCTCGCACGGCGCCGGGCATACGCGGCCCATCATGGACGGGAACGGGTTGGCATCGGTGGAACGACGGAAGGCATATTCTTCCATGCTCATTTCGCCGCTCGGCTTCTCGATGCCGCGCACGATCTGCAGCCAGCCACGGATATCCTCACCGGACGGGCAGCTACCCTGGCAGGGCGGTGTGCGGTGCACGTAGGTCGGACATTTGTAGGTGGTATCCTCGTTGAAGATGTCGTCACCGATGCGCGAGTATTTATAATCGCCTTCTTCATAACGTCGGAATGTCAGATCTTTTTCCATGTCTTCTTTTGAGGTTGCCATGCCTGTTCTCCTGTTATCAGATCGGGTGCTAGCCCGGACCAGATGATTAATTACTGTTTGTTGCCGAGGACAATCGCGTTGCTGACCAGCTGGTGCACGCTGACGATACTGTCCATCTGGAATCCGTAATAGGGCATCACCTTGGCGAACTGGCTCTTGCAGATCGCGCAGATCGCTGCCATGTGGGTAACGCCATGTTCATCGACGACGTGCTTGAGTGCCTCCATGCGCGGCAGTGCGCCCTTGACACGGATCTCCATCAGGTCGTCGGTCAGCAGGCCGCCACCGCCGCCACAGCAGTAGGTGGCATCGTGGATGGTGTCCTGCGGCATATCGAAAAAGTGGTTACAACTTGCCTTGATCACATCCCGCGGGATGGTGAACTGACCGCCCGGCTTCGAGCCCATGCGCGAGGCGCGCGCCACGTTACATGAATCATGGAAGGTCAGGCGCATGTCGTCGTTGGCAGACTTGTCGAGCGTGATGGCATCGCGCTGGATCAGGTCATGCGTGAATTCGAGAATGTGCTGCGGGACCGGGTATTTCGGGTCAAGGAAATCGAACGGGCCGGCCAGTGTATTCAGGAAACTGTAGGCAACGCGCCAGGCATGTCCGCATTCACCGAAAATAATGCGTTTTACGCCGAGGTCCAGCGCTGCTTCGCGCACGCGCAGCGACAGCTTGCGCATGTTCTCGTAACTGCCGATGAACATGCCGAAGTTGGCGGCCTCGGAGGCGTGTGAACTGAGTGTCCAGCTGATGCCTGCCTCGTGGAAGACCTTGGCATAACCCATCAGGCCGTCGACGTGTGGTTCGGCGAAAAAGTCTGCAGACGGTGTGACGACCAGAATATCCGCGCCTTTTACATCGACCGGCAGGCGTACCTTGACGCCGGTCTCGTCTTCGATATCTTCCTCGAGGCCTTCCAGTGTGTCGACCAGCGCCGGCTCCGGCAGGCCGAGGTTGTTACCGATCTTGAACACCTTGCCGATGATTTCGTTGCAGTACTTCTGGCCGACGCCGATGGAATCCATCACCTCGCGTGCAGCCATGGAAATTTCAGCGGTATCGATACCGTAGGGGCAGTACACGGAGCAACGACGGCATTGTGAACACTGGTGGAAATAGCTGTACCAGTCGTCCAGCACGTCCTTGGTCAGGTCAACGGCACCAACCAGCTTGGGGAAGTACTTGCCGGCAAAGGTGAACTTGCGGCGGTACACCTTGCGGAACAGGTCCTGGCGCGCGACCGGCATATTCTTCGGGTCGTTCGTGCCGAGGTAATAGTGGCACTTGTCAGTACAGGCGCCGCATTTCACGCACGAATCAAGGAACACGGCGAGCGAACGGTATTTGCCGGTCAGCTCTTCCATCTTGTCGTAGGCGACCTGCTGCCAGTTATCGACCAGTTCGCCCGGGAAACCCAGCGGCTCCTGAAAAATATCCTTGGCGACAAACGGCTTGCTGTGCGCCATCACCCCTTCCTGAATTTTCGGGATGACGGGGTATTCTTTCAGTGTCGGTGTTTCGAAATCAGCCACGCTTTGCTCCAGGGTCAGTCGTTATACCGGGTTATTTCTCGAGTTCAGCCGCCCACGGCGCGATATGACGGGAATCATGGGCACGCAGGCCGGGTTCGGCACGCGGGTTGTCTACCTGGTTGCGTGTCGGACTGAAGAACACACCCGGCGCATGCAACAGCTTGCTGATCGGGAAAATAATCATCAGGGTGGCGACCAGGCCAAGATGGACCAGTAACAGCGGATCTTCGGGAATCGGTTGCCAGTTAAACACCATGAGTCCGAGGAAGAAGGCTTTCAGAGCAACGATATCCGTGTGTGTAATGTAATCCATGCCCAGGCCGGTAAGGGCGATAGCCATTAACAGGGCCAGCATCAGGTGATCGGACAGTGCTGATATATAGCGTACGCGGTCAACGAGGACACGGCGTGCCCACAGGCCGGCCAGTCCTGCCACCATGGCAAAGGCCGCATACAGTCCGAATGGCTGGATCAGGTCGACCCAGGTCCACACCGGGTTGGTGAAATAACGCAGGTGGCGCGCGAGCACCAGGAACATGCCGAAATGGAACAGGTAACCGAATATCCAGATCCATTTATTGGCGCGAAACAGACTCTCGAAGAAAGCCACCTCGCGGAACATGCGCAGGACAACACCCTGGCGTGTAACCGGTGCCGGTGTCGTCGGGATCTTCAGCGGTGCCGGTGTCTTTGCATATTGCCGGATCTTGAACGCCAGACCACCGACCAGCAGGGCCGTGGCGGTGTAGAACAGCAACGCATAAACAATGGTCCAGAAGGGCATGCTTTCCGGGCTCCTTTAAATTCGAAATGAAGCGGAAGTCCGCAGGCTGATCCCTGCAGACTTCCCGGGGTACATCAAACGCAGCCGGTTGGTTTCGGCAGGCCGGCGTATTTACAGGCCTGTTTTGCAGGACCGTACGGGAACAGTTCGTACAGGTACTTGCTGTTGCCCTTGTCCTTACCCAGCTTTTTGCCGATGGCCTTGGTGAGCACGCGCACGGCCGGTGCGATCTGGTATTCCTCGTAGTACTCACGCAGGAAGTTGATTACTTCCCAGTGGTTCTCGGTCAGATCGCAGTCGTCGATCTTGGCCATGACAGCTGCGACATCTTTGTCCCAGGTGTTCAGGTCGGCCAGGTAACCTTCTTCGTCAGTTTCGTAAGTCTTTCCGTTTGCCTCGATACTACTCATGGTGATTGTCTCCTTGTTGGCGACGCCAGTTAATTAAAAGTTTTCAGAGCCAGGACTGAACCTTGTCGTTGGCTTCAACCATATCCACGAAACCAGCGTAATCGATGACATTAATGCCATCGGCCAGCTTGTCTTCTCCAATGCCGCGGGCAGCCAGGTCGGGGCCCAGGACTGAAACAGTGTGTCCTTCAAGCAGTGACGCGGCCTTGCCGGCCTTGACTGCACCGTAAACGCCATCTTCGATCAACAGCAGGGTGTCGCCGTTTTTCATGATCGAGGTTGCAGTATTCAGGTTGCTGCCATCGTAGGGCGATTTGTTTACCAGATGTAACATTGACATAGTTCCCTGTTCCTGAGTCAGAAGTTAAACAGGACATCCTGGTCAGCCAGGACATCAGACAGTTCGGCACGATTGACCAGGCGAATGGAATCTTTTTCCGCCCAGTCCTCGTCCTCGTCTTCCCACACGAGGTGTTGCAGGTCATCCAGCGTCAGGCCGCGTTCTTCGAGCGATTCCTTGTCGACGTAGATCTTGTTTACCTCGAAATCACCCAGTGCTGCATAGGTGGGTGAAAAATTCTTCATGCCAATGCCACTGGTGTCCTGCCCCTTGGTGAGCTGGTACACGCCGTCATCCATGAACGCCAGGCTGACATCCTGCTCAAAAGCGGCGCCGATCAGCACCACTTCGAGGGATTCCCACGCATAGATCGTGCCGTAGGGCGCCTTGCGGTTTATGTACATCATTTTCTTTGAGTTAGGCATTCAAACTCTCCATCAGTCGCCAAACACGATTGTGCGATCACTTTCGATGCCACCTTCGATCAGCTGACCGAGACCGGAAATACGGAAGCCGGGGGCCATGTTGGTAGCGTCTTTGCCGTTGCGTTCGGCTTCGCCATCATCGACGATGCCGCGACGCTGGGCTGCAGCGACACACAGGACCATGTCGATGTCATGCTCCTTGGCAAGCTCGCTCCAGCGTTTGACGATATTGCGATCATCCTGCGGCGGTGTCGTCAGGCGGGTGCCGTTATTGACGCCGTCATGATAGAAAAAGATACGAAAGATTTCGTGACCTTTATCGAGTGCCGCTTTCGCAAAGTGATAGGCCGTGTCAGCAGACTGGTGCTGGTAGGGACCTTCATTAACCTGAATGGTGAACTTCATCAGCCAGATCCTCAGAAACGAATGTGGGTGGAAGCGTTCAGGCTTGCACGCGCGCCGCGCCAGTTATCAATGTGATACTTGGTGAACGGCAGTCCGGTCTTTTCGAAGAAACGCGGCCAGCCGATACGCTCGATCCAGTCATTCATGCGTTCCCAGTCCTTCGCGTCTTCCTTGTAGGTCTTGAGAATTTTCTTGACCACGGCGGTGGCTTCCGGCCAGCGCGGCGGGTTGTTCGGAATGCCGGAGGCAACCAGCTTCTGGAAGGTCGGCTTGCCGCGGGCATTGGAGTGGTTACCGCCCACCCAGATAGCCAGCTTGGAGTGCTCGGCGTCATTGATCTGCATCGGCGGGCAGGGCGGGAAACAGGCGCCGCAGCAGATGCATTTCTTCTCGTCGACTTCGAGTGACGGTTTGCCGTTCACCAGCGCCGGACGAATGGCCGCAACCGGGCAACGCGCAACGACGGACGGACGTTCGCAGACGTTCGATACCAGGTCATGGTTGATCTTCGGCGGCTTGGTGTGCTGAACGTTAATGGCGATATCGCCCTGGCCGCCACAGTTAATCTGGCAGCAGGAGGTCGTCATGTGCACGCGGTTCGGCATGTTCCAGCCTTTGAACTCGTCGATCAGCTCGTCCATCATGGATTTCACGACACCGGAGGCGTCGGTACCCGGGATGTCGCAATGCAGCCAGCCCTGGGTGTGCGACAGCATGGCCACCGAGTTGCGGGTGCCACCGACCACGAAACCTTCGTCGGTCAGCGCCTTGATCAGCGGCTGTACCTTGGCCTCATCGGCTACCTGGTATTCGATGTTGCTGCGAATGGTGAAGTGAATGTAACCCTCGCCTTGCTTGTCACCGATCTCGCACAGCTTGCGCAGGGTGAACAGGTCGAGAATACGCTGGGTACCGGCACGCACGGTCCAGATCTTGTCACCGTTTTTTGAGACGTGTAACAGTACACCGGGCTGCGGGTCTTCGTGGTAGGCCCACTGACCATAGTTTTTCCGCATCACCGGATGCATGTACTGGAATGCGTCAGGGCATCCTGATTCGATAGGCGAACGCATTTCTTCTGCCATGTGACTCTCCTGAAAATTCTTCTGAATTTAGAACATGGCCCCGGTGCACTGCACCGGGACCGTGTCGGTAATAGAACGCCGGGTTAAGCGGAAGCGGCCTCTGCCTTGCGGGCAAACCACTTCTCGGCCTCTTCATCCCAGCCATCCATGCGGACATAGGAACTCTGACGCGGGCTGCCGACCATGTTCGGGTCGACTTCAATGCCGATGCCTTCGAGGAAGTTGACCAGGCCGATACGCTCGATCATTTCACCGCAGCGCTCGTGCTCAAGTCCGTTCTCGGCCCAGAAGTCGATGATCTCTTCCGCCATCTCCTGCAGGCTTTCGTAGTCTTCCTCGGTTTCGAGCTTCTTGAACGGCACCACGACGGTACCCATCAGGTCGCCGATCTTCAGCGTGCGCTTGCCGCCGATAAGGATGGTGACACCCTTGTCGTCGCCGGGATGCAGTGCTTTCGGCATTACGTTCAGGCAGTGCATGCAGCGTACGCAGTTGTGATTGTCGACGGTAATGGTGTCGTCATCGTTCAGTTTGATGGCCTGGGTCGGGCAACGGCTGATGACGTTGTCCATCAGGTACTGGCGACCCTTCTTGTCGAGGTAGTACTTGACCCCGTCCTGGTCGACCTTCATTTCGTCGCGCCAGGTACCAATGATGGCGAAGTCGGCACGTTCGATGGCGTTCTGACAATCGTTCGGGCAACCGGAGACCTTGAACTTGAACTTGTAGGGCAGGGCCGGGCGATGCACGTCGTCGGTGAAGTTATTCACCATCCAGCGGTGAATGCCGTGCTCGTTGCAATTGGACATTTCGCAGCGGGCGCCACCGACACAGGACATGGCGGTACGCACACACGGGCCGGCGCCACCAAGGTCCCAGCCGTATTCGTTGATTTCGTCAAAGAAGTGCTGCGTGTTTTCGGTGGTTGCACCGATGAACATGATGTTGCCGGTCTGACCGTGGAAGGTCACCAGGCCGGAACCCCATTTCTCCCAGCTGTCACCCAGCTGACGCAGCATGTCGGTGGTGTAGAAGTTACCGGCCGGCGGCTGCACGCGCAGGGTGTGGAATTCTCTTGACTCGGGGAACGCGTCACCGACTTCCGAGAAGCGCGGGATGATACCGCCGCCATAACCATAGACGCTGACGGTGCCGCCTTTCCAGTAACCCTTGCGGGTTTCGTACGAATGCTCCAGCTGTCCCAGCAGACCGTTGGTCATGTTGTTGATGCGTTCGTCCGGATGCTCGTCACGCAGGCGCTTGATGCCGGAAATGAAACTCGGCCATGGGCCGTTTTCCAGATCGTCCAGCATCGGTGTCGGGTATTGATTCTTGGCCATGGCACTAATCTCCTGAGATTGTTTTTGCTTTCACCAAAAGTTCTGATTTCGTTCGCGCAAGGCGACCCGATTGCTTGAATCGTGTCGCCGTGTAAATCAGTGAGTTATCGTCTCGTAATTGATGGATTGACTCTGATTAGGCGCATTATAGGTCGCCCGGCAGGTGAGCATATCCTACCCATGGGGTGTCGCGGTTATTGCCTGCTATCCCGAAAGGGGTATTGGCAGTTTTATTATTTAAATTCCAATAGTTAGTCGCATTCCCGGGTTTTACTAATGTCAGCAGCATTTTTTCTTATAGTAACGTGTACTTAATCGCTATTTGAAGAAAGCAGGTGCGTTGGTTTATTGAATAATCAGGCAGTTAATGAGAATGCTACTCATTTACAAATTATGTCGTGCCGACGCCCGCGTAACCGGCCTGGCTGTTTAAACCCGACTGTGGCACGTACTATAACGCACCCTGCAATCAGGCCAGCCCGAAGGGCGCCGGGTGAACGACGACCGCATGCAATCCAACCCCATAGCATTCAATCCTTATGACGTGTCCAGCGAGTCGGACTACCGGCGCTGGCGTGAATCAAAGCTGGCGGTTATGGCCGGTGGAAGCGTGCCAGCGGTGATTAAGGTCGATGACCCGGCGAACCTCGATGAGCAGGAACACGCGGCAATTCTGTCCGCCTGTCGAAGCACGAATATGGCGATCTACCGGACAACCGGCTCATGTGCGGTCGACAAGCAGTCCATTCGGGCACTGGGCCGTCGCTTTGGCCTGGTGCGGCTGGACATGAACCTGCGTGCAGACGAAGACAGTATTACCTCGATTCGCGTGGTCCCGGCCGGCGAATCGACACACTACATTCCGTATACCAACCGCGCGATCAACTGGCATACGGATGGTTATTACAATACGACCGCCGACCAGGTGCGCGGCATCATCATGCACTGCGTGCAGCCAGCCGACAGCGGCGGTGTAAATTGCCTGATGGACCCCGAGATCGTCTACCTGCTGTTGCGTGATGAAAACCCGGACTGGGTGAAAGCGCTCATGCAGCCGGATGCAATGACTATCCCGGCAAACATAGAAGCGGGCACGGAATTACGGCCGGCCCATACCGGTCCGGTGTTTTCAGTTGAAAAGGCGACCGGTTGCCTGCATATGCGATATACGACCCGGACGCGCAGCATTGCCTGGAAAGACGATGTGGATTTACACAAGGCTGTCGGGTTTATTCGCGAGTTGCTGGCAGGCGATTCCCCATGGATTGTCAGGCATCGTCTGCAGGCCGGCGAAGGTATTATCTGTAATAATGTATTACATGCACGCGAGGCATTCACCGATAACCGGGATGCCGCGCGCCTGTTATACCGGGCGCGCTACCATGACCGCATAAAGGGAACGGAAATGACAGCAAGCACGGGTGAGGTGGACAATGCTCTGGTTGAGTGAAGTACTCCTGCAAGGGTATGACATCGATTCGTTCGAGGCGCTGAAGGGTGTCGTGAGCGAACGTGCGCGTGCCGGCGAAATGTTTTTTCGCATGGATGTGCGGCCACCGTATCCCGATACCCCGGATGACTGGGAAGACCGGCTGGAAGCGGTGTTTTCGGCAGCGCTCGATAATCAGACGGGTAAACCATAACGATGTACTGGAATGATGAAAAAGAGAAGCCGACCGGGTTCGTAGTCCCGGACGATGTCGTTGATCTTGCGTTCAAGTTCAAATGCCCGATGTTACCGCTCGATCATGCGCATGCGCTGTCCAGTGCGCTGCTGTCGGTACTGCCATGGCTGGCAGAAGAACCGCACGCCGGTGTGCACCTGATTCATGGTGCTGCGTCCGGCAATGGCTGGTACCGGCCGGAGGATCCGGGCAACGAAATACTGCACCTGTCACGGCGCTGCCGCATGCGGTTACGGGTGCCGAACCAGCGGCTCGATGATGCGCGCGAACTCACCGGCAAAACCCTGGATGTGGCGGGGCATGCTATCGAGGTGGGTGAGTCGACCGTATTCAAACTGAGCAGCCTGTCGACGCTGTTCTCGCGTTATGTCATTACCGATGCATCCCTGGACGAAAATGATTTTCTGGAGCAGGCCGCGGAGCAACTGGCGGCCGAGGATATTCCCTGTCGCAAGATGCTGGGCGGTATCACGCACACCCTGCAGTTTCCCGACGGGCCGGTACATACCCGCAGCCTGATGGTGGCGGACTTGACGCCGGACCAGTCGGTGCACCTGCAACAGATCGGGCTGGGGCCCGGCCGCAAATTCGGTTGCGGGATATTTGTGCCACACAAGGGGATCAAGCCGGTCAAGGCCGACGATGAATAACGCGGTGTGAGCCGGCAGGTGCCGGGAAAGGCATGCCAGGCGGTGTCGCGCCGGCCTGACTGCCCATATGGGATATGTTCGCCTGCCGGGGCAGTGGCTATAGTTTCGACAATTAATGAATTAACAGAAAGATTTACCTACATTTCGGAGGCCTTGTCATGGGTGAAAAGCAGGAAATCATCAAGAAATTGATGGATATGCAGAAGATGTTTATCAAATATGAACAGGAAAACGGCGTCGAAATGCAGGATTACTTCGCAGCCGCAGACGGCCACCCGTTGAAGGGTTTTCGCCAGGAATACATGGACCTTGCCAACAAGCTGGTTGATATAGCGCACGCCGAGAAGGGTTCGCACCGCTAACTTCCGCGCTGCCTGAATAAAAAAAGCCGCATTCCGAAAAGAATGCGGCTTTTTTATTGCGTGTAACCAGGTACTACACGCAACACAGCATACGTTCACGCTGAGGTCTGTCAGTAACCGCCCTTGCGAAGCACGTACGGCAGTCCGGCAATCTTGTTGCCTTGTTTGCTGGGTGCAAGCGGGAATAGAGCGTACAGGTCTTTACTGATGACTTTCCTGCCCCAGACCTTGGACATGCCCTTGTTGATCGCGCGTTCCATCGGCTGTTCGTTGTTCTCCAGGTATTCCTTGCGCAGGTAGTTCAGCACATCAAAGTGTTCCTGGGTCAGTTCAATGCCATCCACTGCAGCCAGCGCTTTCGCGACATCTTCATCCCAGGCACCCGTGTCTGTGAGGTTACCGTTTTCATCGGTCTCGAGGCTCTTGCCGTTTACTTCCAGTGCCATTTTCATGCTCCTGATTCAGATCTAGAAAGATTTTTTCGGGGACAAATTGTATTGCAATGCGAGCGTTATCGGAAGAGGTTCGCACGCTGCACCAGTATTTTGTTACCCGGCTGTGTCGCGCCTGGCGCGGCCACGTAGCGTTTCCAGTAAAATACTGACTCCTGCCAACTGTGCGAAAAGACGATGCTTTTCCGAGAATTTACTTTAGAAAACCCTGCTAACCTGAATGCCAGCCTGTTTTCCAGGTTTATGGCCTTATCCAGTGAAGGCCGGGTCAGGCAGTCGCATCATTTTGCCGGTCGTTTTGAGAATATCTATATTGACCGCGATGACATTCCCGAAATCAATGCGTTGCTGACAATCGTCAGGGCGCGTGCCGCTGAACTGCTTGCTGTTGAGCCGGCTGCTCTAAAGGCGGGTTTCTGGTTTAACGCCATGGCGTCCGGGCACCGCACCTCGCTGCATCATCACGATGAGAACGATGAGTTGCTGTCCGCGGTGTATTACATCCGCGTGCCGGCCGATTCCGGTGCGCTGGTGTCTGCATGATGGTGATGTTCAAACCGTTGTACAACCCTGCGCAGGCAAGCTGGTCATGTTTGCCCCGGACGTGCCGCATGAAGTAACCGTCAACAACAGTGAAGAGATGCGTTTGTCGGTCGCGTTTAATGTCGGGCCGGTTGGTGATTGATTTTTGTGGGTAGTTTCAAAGATGTCTCGCGCAAAGCCGCCAAGGCGCAAAATAAAATAATTGCCACAGAGAGCACAGAGAACACAGAAATAACTAATGCTTTTAAATCGATTGTCGCCACAGTCGCCATTTCATGCGTAATGCTATAAGGATAAGGTCGTCCGCAATAATACGGATATCTCGCGCAAAGCCGCCAAGGCGCAAAGAAAAGAAAAATATTGGCCACAGAGAACACAGAGGACACAGAAATAACTAATGCTTTTAAATCGATTGTCGCCACAGTCGCTATTTCATACGTAACCTGTAAGGGTAAGGTCGTCCGCAATAATGACGCAGAAAATCAATTAATATCCCCTCGCTATAACGACCGCTCCTTCAGTGAGGAGGAATAAGAAGTTCTTCGTGTTCTCTGTGGCAAGTCTTTTCTTTGCGCCTTGGCGGCTTTGCGCGAGACAGGTACTTCTCAAACCTCCGACCACATCCTCACCAGGTTGATATAGGACTGGTTGACGCGGCGGGTTTCCTCGCTGTCCGGCTGTTCGCGTAACAGGGTTTCGCGCGCCTGGTTGAGTTCATGCAGCAGGGCGCGTTGTTCCGGGTTACGCACCATGCTTTGTATCCAGCTCACCGCGACCAGTCGTTCACCACGGGTAACTTCAGCGACCCGGTGGATACTTGATGACGGGTAAAGAACGGCATCGCCGGCGGCCAGTTTGACGGGTTGCTCGCCAAACGCGGTAGTAATGATCAGCTCGCCGCCGTCATATTCAGCCGGGTCATTGAGAAAAATCGTCACCGACACGTCGGACCGATACAGCGCGCCTTCACCCATGACCGGGTCGTCGACATGTTCGCCATACGACATGCCCTGTGTGTAGCGTGCGTAGTAGGGAGTGGCTATTTTAAGGGGCATGGCGGCACTGCGGTAGTGCGGGTTCCTGACCAGGCAACCCATGACCAGGTTGTTTAACTCGGTGTGACGGGCATCGTCCAGCGATAGCTCCTGGTTGTGCTTGACGCGTTGTGCGGCCATGCCGGCCGATTCGCTGCCGTCGGTGAAACTGCCGGCGTCCAGCAATCTGCGCGCGGCGCCGAGCTGCGGTTCATTCAGAACACCGGTTATGTGTGTCAGCATCAGTCCGTATCCTGCATTTGCGGGTTTAAATGAAGTAATATGTGTGCCTGTACAGCTTACCCCGAACAAGGTCCATCGTATGATTTTAAATGTCGTTGTCGAAGACCAGGTCTATCCCGTCACCGTACCGGACGCCATTGTGGCCGAAGGCGAGGCGTTTTTCAGCAAGATTGACAGTGATATGGACAAGGGCTGGCAAATGAGCCGCGACTGGGTTGATTCGCCAAACCTCGAGCAGCGTTGCCAGATCGTTGGCGACAAGATGCTGACCGCGATGGATCACGACAACAAGCAGTTGATGGTCATGCTGTGTGCTTACGTGCTGGCGCGCGTCCCGGGTGTGACCGGTATTCGCATCGATACCAATGGTGAAATGCTGGAGACTGAACTGGTTATCGGTTAGCCACCGGTTATGGCTGATCTATTCAGTATTACGGCGCCGCTGATCATTCGTTATCCGAATGACAGCCTGGATGTGCTGGTCGATCGCCTTCATCATCCGGCGGGGCTGGTTTATTTCAGACCCTTCTGGGACCGCATGTCACTCACCGAAGGTATCCGGCTCGTTACGGGCGAGGTGCGTGGGCGTGGACCATGGAAGGTCGGTGATGCCGTTGTGACGGTACTCGGTTGTCAGGGTACACACCCGGAGCAGGCGGCCGAGTTTGCCGAATGGCAGGTGTACCGCGAGCAGTTCGGTAATAACTACCCGGATGTGGATGCGCTGATGCAGTTTGCCCGCGAGGCCGGTTATTACGACTGAGTGCGCGTTTTCAGAGATCCTTTTCCATCTTGACGTGGGCCACGCTGTTAAACAGCGTGTGTCCGGGTGCAACTGTCCGGTAGCCATGCTTGTGATAGAAGCGTAACGCGGTTTCGCGTGCGTCAAGTACCATGCGTGCAGCCCCGAGCTGTCGTGCACGCTGCTCCAGCGCCAGTAACAGTCGGCTGCCGAGACCTTGCCGCTGTTTCCCGGTGACGATCGCCATGTAGCGGATTTGTGCTTCACGAATGCCGTTAAAGTGCAGGCGTCCGACGCCGATGGCTGCGCGTTGCCGGTTTACGATCATCAGGTGTGTGCTGTTGTCATCAAGCGGATCACGCTCACTGCCGGGTGGCTGTTTCCAGGGTGCGCGCAGGACTTTCCATCGCAGGGTGTAATACTTGCGGAAATCTTCCGCGGATTCCGGTTCGATGATATTCAAAGGCAAACGACGTCAGGCGAAGACCACCCAGGTGGTTGCAATATACTTGACGCCTTGCTGCAAAGTGACGCCGCGATGCTCGTGCGTCCAGAAGGGCGGAAACAGTAAAAGTTTGCCTGCCTGTGGTGTTATTTTTACATCCTGAAACGAGAATTCGGTTTCGCCGCCGGGTCCCTTGACGTCGTTCAGGTACCAGACGGCCACCAGCTGACGCTGGCTGAATTCATGGCTGCCACCGTCTATATGCCAGTGATAAAACTCGCCCGGGTCGGTCCGCTGGATAGCATAACCGCTGTCCTTGAACGGTCCCTTGAAGTACGGGTACGTTTCGCGAAACTCGCGAATCGCAATACCCAGCGAACGAAATAACTCACCGTCAAGGTCTTTCCAGTGTTCCTTGCCGCTGACGACCAGGTCGGTAGAGCGTTTGATGCTCTGCTCCTCCTGCACCGTCTGGCCGATGCGTCCCGGATATTGTTCTTCCTGGCTGGCTTCGAAACGCCTGATCATTTCCTGGCATATATCAATGCCAAGAGCGCGCTGTTTTTCGAAGATAAACGTATGTGGTTTGATCTCGCGGATGGTTTGCAAGGGTATGGCATTCTGTTCTGTTACAGGTGTCATTATTTATTATCCATTAAATACGCGTGACTCGATGCAGCTTACAATTGCCTGCTGGCAATCGGCCTTGTTTGTTTCGAAAATTTCCAGCAGATCGGTGGCGAGCGTCTGCCAGTGCGGCAATGAATGTTGTACGAGGTGCTCCAGTCGACTACTGTCGCCGTTGTCTGACCAGGTCTCGTAGGCGGCAACCAGTTCGGGAAACAGTTCCTTGCGCATGTTTGATACATTCGCCATGTAAAAGTGTAGCGGCGCCGGGTGCGGGTCTGCCAGCAGGCCTGGCAGTGTGGACAGGGCATCGGCGAGGTGGTCGCGTACGGCGCGCGCCATGATCTCGGCCTTGCTGTGGCCGAGAGTCATCAGCATGTCCTGCCAGCCCGGTCCAAGCAAATCGCCGGCACTGACTTCGCCGATTTCATGCAGTATCACGCCTTCAAGGGCCATGTCTGTCATGGCATCGAGTGACTGTTCGATTGCATTATCAAAATCATAAAAGCCGAGGGCGACTTTCATGGCATTGTCCGGTCTGTTCCAGCGCCATTCCTCGACTTTTTCCCAGATCATGCGACGCAGTGATTCACGGCGTATGAATATGGTGCGGTTGCGGCTCATTGCCGGTGGCGCTGCAAGGTCGCGCGCCAACTCGCGTCCGGAGACCAGCAGGGTGTAACCGTCCTGTTGTTCGCGTCGATCCAGTTCGCCGAGGAAAAACACCGGCTTCAGATTGCGGCCGTAACCGCTGCTGTAGACGTAGCCGATTTCGTTCAGGCAGGCGTTAATCGCGGTGTCATCGAACGGGTCCCGGATGTTGCCATTGACCGGGATGTTTTCGAATGCACGGTCGTCAAGACTGTCCCAGTGCGCCTCGCGCCGTGTCAGCCAGTCGGACAGATCGTCATGCGCGAGTGGCGCGTTGTACGGGATGTCCTGCTCCCAGCGAAAGTATTCACGCATCTTTAACAGGTAAACACACAGGGTGTAATCGCCCGCATGCCGGGCATCGGATATGTGGCAATTGGTGCGCACGGCATCGAGTGCAGGAATGATTGCCGGGTTCTCGGCCGGTGCCGGACTGTGGGTCGTTCGAATACCTGTGGTCACAACGTTTTCCCGTAATTAGGCGGGTATTTCTATGCTAGCATGTGCCTTTACAGGTCACCATAAACATGACTGTTATAGGGTTTTAAGAGGTGCGTGTTGAGAGTTAAAAGTAAATGGAATGCAGATCGGGAACATACGCTGCACGAAATCGGCGGTGCTGCCGCTTTCATTATCTGGCGCATCGCACAGCAGGGTGTTCTCAATCTTGAGAATGAAGGTTTCCAGACGGATACCAATGCACAGCGTCTGGATGTGATGGAAGAATTTCTCGCCTTCCTGGTGCACCTGGCAGACCGTTTGAAGGCGGATGTCCTGGAGCAGGAGGAGAGACGTGCATTTATTACTTCTCTGGCTCGGCATCTGGCGGATCGCATGCAGGAGAACCGTACCGATGCACTCGGTAAAGGTGAATACCGCCAACCACTGATTGACCTGCTGAATGAGCGGGCGGCGGATTATGCCGATTTTACTATGGTCGATGGTGCGCCCGGTTACGCATTAAAGCGTTATTTCGGTGAGCATGTCAGGGCCGTGATGGGCGAGCGGGACAATCAGTGGATTACAGATCAGGTAATTGATATCGAGGTGCCGGAGACGCTGCCACCACTGAACAAGGCCTTGCGCGAACTGTTCGCCTGACGATTATTTTTCTCGTTCTTGTGTGCGCGGACACGGCTCCGGTGTTGCGGACATGAATAAGGCGGGATATACCCGCCTTATTCAGAACAGCTTCACAGGATTTACTTTTTCCAGTTGCCGAAGTTGTCCGTATTGTGTGCTTTGCCATCTTCGTAACCGGCGGAGTAGGCTTCATTGACGCGCTGTTCTTCACGTTCCGGGTTCAGAACGTAGCCGCCCTGCCAGCCCTGGATGTATTCCGCGTCGACGCCCATTTCTTCCATCTTGGTTACTGCCTCGTAGTATTCCTGGTTCATCGTAATATCCTCGTAATCACTCGGTGTTTAACAGAATAAATAACGCCTGCGGCCGTCATTGTTGTGCTGTATTGCCGTTCGCAAACAAATCTCAATGTATTATTGCCCCGGGGCTGCGCAGACTGGCTGGTCGGTGCGACACCCTGCAGGCCGTGCCAGCTGGCATCTAGTTCATTGTTTCAATTAAGGTTAATACTTGTGGAGGGAGTATACAGGAGGCCAAATTTGGCCCGTATATCCCGATAGGGGGAGTAATGGCGACACGGTTAAATCGCCGTATCTTTCTGAAACGCGGGGAAATTCTCTCTTTAGAGGTATTCGTTAACGCGGTCTGAATCGCTAGCATAAACGTCAGTAATCAGTTAACCGAGGTATGTCATGTCAGATGAAGTGTTGAACAGTCAGGAATACTCCAGTGGCGTTGCGGCTTTTGAGAGCAAGAATTTTTCGCTGGCGATGCAGTATCTCTCGCCGCTGGCGGATGCCGGTGACGCCGATGCGCAGCACCGCGTCGCCATTATGTGCCAGAACGGGCTCGGCGTGGTTAAAAACGAGGTGCGTGCTTTCAAAATGATGCAGGCGGCGGCAGAGCAGGGTTATGACATTGCACAGCATGGCCTTGGATTTATGTACATGGAAGGTGAGTGCGTCGAGAAAGACGGTGCCAAGGCAGTGGAGTGGTTTCAAAAAGCCGCTGAGCAGGGCCTGGCCGGGTCGTTAACGACACTGGCGATGATGTACGAGGATGGCAACGGTGTCGAGAAGGACCCTGCAGAGGCGAAACGTCTGTACGCACTGGCCGGATTTGAAATGTGAGTCGCCGCCTGGCGCCAGCCGGGTAATATGTTGCTATGGATTTATCGCCTGAAGACGCCTTGCGGGTAAATGTATTGCTTGCCGGCAACCTTAAAGCCGTGCGCATCGACGAGTCACGCATGACACTGCATGCCCTGTCCGACAAGGGCGAGGTCAGTATCCAGCTGACGCCGAATTGCCGTGAAGAGTCGTATCTGCGCCGCGTGCGGGAAACACTCTCAAGTCACGTGCTTGGCTCGCCGGGCGGTTATCCGGTTTACCTGAAACGCTGGACGCGCATGGGGCAGGCACGCGACGGCATACTGGAGTCGTTGCTGTTGCTGGGCGAGCCGGAAGCGGTGGTGGCGGTGGTTAACGCTACGGGCATTACCGACGAACTTGCGCGCCGCGCATGGTGGGCGGTGCAGACGTCCGATAATGCACGCTGCATGTTGCAGCAGGAAGCCGTGGTAAAAGGCCAGATGGGTCCGGTGCTGGCTGAGTTCCTGGTTGAGTTCCTGCCCTTTGAAGAGGAGCCGCGCGACCAGATACGCTCGGTCAGGCTGGTGCTGCAGGAGAACCTGGTGGATGACGCCGAGCGTGAGCGGCTGTGGGAAAAAGGACGCCACCGGAATGCCTTGCAGGTCGGTTTTCTGCAGGCCGTCCCGGATGATTTGCCGGACGCGCTGCCGCCGCACCCGGGCAATCAACAGGCACAGGAAGCACTTGAGGGGTTGTGCGCCAGTGGCAATCCGTTTGCCAGGCAATACCTGCGTCTGCTCGGGTCTGCCGGTCAGACATTCCTGGCCACGGTTGAGCGAATCATGAAAAAACCATCCAACCAGGACGTGATGGTTGAACTGATGCATGCCATGGCAGCGTACAATCGTTCATTGCCGTTGCCTGAGGGTGTGATTTGCGACATCGATTCAATTGCGCCGTCGGTTGATGCATTGCTGGATGGTGCTGATGCGAGGGACCCTGCGGCAGGGCAGGCACTGGCAGCGTTGTTGCAGGTATTGCCGCAGTCGCGCCAGGAAATACATGCGATGCTGGCGCTTGCCATGCTTGATGAGCCAGTGCTGAATCCGGTTTTCTCAAAGACAGATGCCATCGGGACTGTCATGCGCAAGAAACTGAAGCCGGTGACCGATCCGGTCCAGGCTCAGATCAGTATTCTGAGTAAACACTGACAAGGGAAAAGAACTTGAAGAATATCGTCAAGATGTACTGTACAGCGTTCTGTCCGTACTGCGTGCGTGCCGAAAGGCTGTTGAATGCCAAAGGTGTCAAGTCAATCGAGAAGATTTTCGTCGACAGAACGCCCAATGGATTTGAGGATATGATCGAACTCACCAACAGGCGGACGGTGCCGCAGATTTATATTGGTGAGCAGCATATAGGCGGGTATGACGATCTGGCGGCGCTCGACAGGCGCGGTGGACTCGAACCGTTACTGGCGGCAAGCTGAGGCGCACAATGGATTACCTGCCGATATTTCTCGATGTAAAAGGTCGCCCTTGCCTGGTTGTTGGCGGTGGCAAGGTTGCCGCACGCAAGCTCGCCTTGCTGCATCGGGCGGGTGCACGCGTCACCGTGGTTGCCCCCGATGTGTGCAACGATGTGCGACAGCTGTTGCAGCAGGAAAATATTACCCACGAGCAGCGGGAATTCCTTGACAGTGACCTGGATGATACGGTGCTGGTGATGGCGGCGACGAATGACAAAGCTGTTAACCGGCATGTATCGACACTGGCCGGTCAGCGTCACATTCCTGCCAATGTGGCGGACAATCCAAAACTGTGTAATTTCATTATGCCGTCGGTGATCGATCGCTCGCCCGTACAGATAGCTGTTTCGACCGGTGGTTCATCGCCGGTGCTGGCCAGGCTGTTGCGTGCACGCCTGGAAAGTTTTATCCCTGCCGCGTACGGACGACTGGCACGCATGGTCGACGATTACCGGCAGGAGGTGAAACAGCGATTCGCCGAGCCTGCCAAGCGACGCTATTTCTGGGAAAGTATATTGCAGGGACGCGTTGCAGAGTTGCTGTTTGCCGGTCAGGAAGAAAAGGCGCGGACTGCGCTCGAGGCGGCTATCAACAGTACTGACGAGGAATTCTCAAGCGGAGGCGAGGTTTACCTGGTCGGTGCCGGTCCTGGTGACCCCGAGCTGATTACTTTTCGCGCCATGCGGTTAATGCAGCAGGCGGACGTGGTGGTATACGACCGCCTGGTTTCCCAGCCGGTGATGGACCTGGTCAGGCGCGATGCCGAGTTGATCTATGCAGGTAAACAGCGCGACCAGCATACGCTTACCCAGGAAAGCATTAATGACCTGCTGGTACGGCTGGCACGCGAAGGCAAGCGCGTGTTGCGTTTGAAAGGCGGCGACCCGTTCATTTTCGGGCGTGGTGGTGAGGAGATCGAGACACTGGCACAGGAAGGCATTCCCTTCCAGGTTGTTCCGGGGATTACGGCCGCAGCCGGCTGTGCGTCCTACGCAGGCATCCCTCTGACACACCGTGATTATGCGCAGGCCTGTATTTTCGTTACCGGGCACCTCAAGGATGGCACTGTCGATCTGGACTGGGAAAGTCTGGCCAGACCCGCCCAGACCGTTGTCTTCTATATGGGTATGCACAGCATCCCGGTGATCAGTCGTGAGCTGATTGCACATGGCCTGCCTGCCAGTACGCCGGTCGCTCTGGTGCAGAAAGGGACGACACCTGAGCAGCGTGTCTACATCGAGACGTTGGCTTCATTGCCGGATATTGTTGCCCGGGAAGCGCTGCAGCCGCCGACGATCATTATCGTCGGTGAGGTGGTCAGCCTGCATAAGAAGCTTGAATGGTTTGGCGGTAACAAATTGTCTAATAAATGAAATACTGCCTGGCCACGGGCTGACAGCAACGTGGCTGGCGATGACAATTTTGTAAGTATTGTCCGATTGTTATCTCCGGGAAGCAGTGCTAGCCTCAAGCTGTAAATAAGTGGTTTGCGATGTCAGGCTGCCATAAAAAGAACCTCAGGAGGAGCTATGATCAATGTCATGCTGGTTGATGACCACGGGCTTGTACGTACAGGTATCAAGCGATTACTCAAGGACGTAAGCGGAATAGAAGTTGTCGCTGAGGCTGAAAGCGGTGAGCAGGCGATCAGGCAGGTACGCAAGGAAAAGCCGGATGTTATATTGATGGATATCAGCATGCCGGGCATCGGTGGTCTGGAGGCGACACGAAAGATCAGCCAGGTAGTGCCCGGGGTAAAAATTATCGCTGTTACCATTCATGATGATGACCCGTTCCCGGCACGCTTGCTGGAGGCCGGTGCCTCCGGATATCTTACAAAAGGATGTGATGTGCAAGAGATCGTCAATGCCATTCGCTCTGTACATCTCGGCAAGCAGTACATCACCCCGGAAATAGCCCACAAACTGGCGCTGTCTTTTGTCAACGAGCGCGAGAAATCCCCCCTTGAACGGCTGACGCCACGTGAAACACAGGTCATGCTTATGGTGGTGCGGGGTGAAACCAACAAGGCTATCTCAGAGAAGTTGTGCCTGAGTCCGAAGACCACGAGTACTTACCGGTACCGACTGTTTGAGAAACTGGGCGTGGATAATGACGTTGAGTTGACGCGCTTCGCGATTCGTCATGGGTTGATCAGGGAAAATATCTCCCACTAGCGAGTATTACCGTTGCAGGACTGGCAGGGTTTGGCAGGTTCCGCGTCTGCCAGTTGCCGTTTGTCTGTAAATTTGAGAACTTCGTCAGGGTATTAATCTGGCGGGCTGGTATGATCTCGTATGCCGTGGTTTGCTTGTAGAAACACGCCCGGCTGGTAGACGGGTAAACCAGGAGAATGGGATGTCAACGGCAAGAAGCCGGGTACCGGAGTTTTCGGATGGACTTGAATGGTTCAATGTCGATGCGCCCGTACGCCTTGCGGGTCAGCGCGGCCGAATCGTGCTGGTCTGTTTCTGTTCCTTCAGTGACATTCCGTGTCAGCATGTGCTTGCGGATATGAATTACTTCGCCAGCAAATATCGAAAGGATCTGACTGTGCTCGGCGTTCATTCCACCCGCTTCCCTGCGGAGATGAGGCGGACGCATGTCCAGAAGATGATGAACAAATATCATATCCGGTTCCCGTTCGTCCACGATCCGGAATCGAAACTGTGGAAACGTTTTGGAATCAAGCAGTGGCCGACACAGGTGCTGGCTGATCGGGACGGATTTATAATAGGTGCACTTACCGGCGACGGTAAGCGCGACCGCCTTAAAGAGGTGATTGAGTACCAGATCAAGCGCGAATCCCGGTTCGGTACATCTAAAAGTGAGGCCTATACGGTAAGCCACACGCCCGAACCACAGGCGCTGTTGTCATTCCCTGGCCGCGTGCTGGTGTCTCGTGACAGGGTGTACATTTCCGACAGCGCACATAACCAGATCATCATTACCTCGGCTAATGGTAATATCCTGCGGCGTATCGGCGGTACCAGTCCTGGATTTATTGATGGTGACAATCTGTCAGCTGCCTTTAATAACCCGCAGGGTATGGCCCTTGGCGACCAGTCTCTCTATGTCGCGGACGAGGGCAACCATGCGATCAGGTGTGTCAATGTCCGTTCCGGGGAAGTAACAACGGTGGCTGGCACCGGCACGCCCGGGACTGCATTCGGTTCGGCAGCCACACGTCCCCGCGAAATGCAGCTGAAATCACCACTTGATGTGGTGCTGGAGAACGGTACGCTGTTTATCGCAATGGCTGGTATGCACCAGGTGTGGAGCCTGTCACTGATTACGAACACCATCAAGGTGTTTTCGGGTAGCGGACGCGAGGGCCTGCGTGACGGTTCTCCCAATACTGCAGAGTTCGCGCAGCCGTCAGGACTGACGATATACGGAAGAAGTCTTTATACCGTTGACGCCATTTCATCCGCAATTCGCTGTATTGATATTGACAGTGGTTCGGTGACTACCGTTGCCGGGACTGGCTGTTATGAATGCGGTGACCAGGACGGGACGCGGTCGGCTGCAAAGCTGCAGTATCCCATGGCGATCGAGGCCGACATGGAGCATAAAATGCTCTGGGTGTCAGACACCTACAATAACAAGATCAGACGTGTTGGTATCAAGACACAGCATGTATCCAGTGTCATTCTTGATCGCAAGCTGGAAGAACCCTGCGGGTTGGCATTTCATGGTGGTACCTTGTACATTGCAAATACCAATGCACATGAGGTCCTCTGTCTGAATCCGGACAGTGGCCGAGCCGAACCACTGAATGTCTCAGAAGAACACACCCACGTTTAACGCCGATTGCAGGCAATGTCCACGGCTTGCGACCTTTCTCGATCAGGTTGCTGACAAGCACCCTGATTATCATGCAGCGCCGGTCGCAGCATTCGGAGATCCGGATGCCCGCTTACTGATAGTCGGGCTGGCGCCAGGAATGCATGGCGCGAACGCAACCGGTCGGCCCTTTACCGGCGATTATGCCGGCATATTGCTGTATCAGACATTGCACGATTACGGCTATGGCAATCATCCTGTATCGGTCTCCCGGGATGACGGGCTGGTGCTGAGTGGTGTGCGGATAACAAATGCCGTGAAATGTCTGCCGCCACAAAACAAGCCGCAGCTTGATGAGGTAAAGAACTGCAACCGGTTCCTGCGTGCCGAAATTGGCGGGCTGTCTGATAATGCAGTGGTGATGGCGCTGGGCAAGCTGGCGCATGATGCTGTATTACGCGCCCTGGGGCTGAAGCTGAGCGCATTTCCTTTCGGGCATAAACAGATTCATGCGTTGTCTGACTCGCTGACAATGGTGGATTCGTATCACTGCAGTCGCTACAACACACAGACCCGGCGACTGACTGCCGACATGTTCGCGGACGTTTTCGACGCAGCCGGGGCATTACTTGAGCGTGCCGATCGTTAACAGTCTGTTATCCAGGCTTATTTGGTATGACAATCAGCAGTGACTCCTTCGATGTAAAAGAGTATCTCAGGACCCTGACTGGCCTGCCGGGTGTATACCGTATGCTGGATGCCAGTGGTGCTGTCATCTATGTCGGCAAGGCGGGAAATCTCAGAAAGCGGGTTTCAAGCTATTTCAGGAAGTCGGGCCTGAGTCCAAAGACGCGTGCACTGGTTGAACAGATTGCGGGCATTGAAACGACCGTTACCCGTACAGAAGGCGAGGCGCTGCTGCTCGAGAGCAACCTGATCAAGCAGTTCAGGCCGCGTTACAACGTGCTGCTGCGAGATGACAAAAGTTATCCGTATATCTACCTGTCAACAGAGCAGGATTATCCACGCGTTACCCTGCACCGTGGCGCACGGCGCGGGAAAGGGCGTTACTTCGGCCCCTATCCGAATGCGGGTTCGGCGCGTGAAAGTCTGCACCTGTTGCAAAAACTGTTTCGGGTGCGGCAGTGTGAAGACAGTTTTTTCAATAACCGTAGCCGGCCTTGTCTTCAGTACCAGATAAAGCGCTGTACAGCACCCTGTGTCGGGAATATCACGCGTGCAGAGTATGCCGAGGATGTGCAGCACACGGCCCTGTTCCTTGAGGGCAAAAGCAGCCAGGTGATTGATGACCTGGTGCGCCTGATGGAGCAGGCGGCGGCGGACAGGCATTATGAACTGGCCGCTGTGTATCGGGATCGTATCGCCAGTTTGCGTCATGTGCAGGAGAAGCAGTATGTGAGCAAGGAGCGCGGTGATCTTGATGTGCTGGCCTGCCTTTCCGGTAGCGGCACCGCCTGTGTGCAGGTGTTCTTTATTCGTGCCGGGCGCAGTCTTGGTAATGCGGTTTTCTTTCCGAAAGTTCCCATGGAGTCCTCCGAGGCGGAAATCCTGTCTGCCTTTGTTCCGCAATATTATCTCGACAAGGCGGTTCCACCGGAACTACTGCTAAGTCACAAACCAGATGACTGGCAGGTTATCGAGGAAATGCTGTCTTCGCGCGCAGGACATGATGTGTCGATTCGTTCGCAGGTACGGGGCGATCGTGCGCGCTGGGTCGAAATGGCCCGGGAAAACGCAGCACACGCACTGGAGGCCCATGTCAATTCGCGGACCGGTTATGCCGGCAGGCTGCGTGACCTGGCCACGGTGCTGGCGCTTGATGATTTGCCCGGGCGGATAGAATGTTTTGACATCAGTCACACCAGTGGTGAGGCGACGGTTGCGTCTTGCGTTGTGTTCGGGCAGGAAGGGCCATTAAAATCTGATTATCGCCGGTTCAATATCCGTGATATCCGTGCAGGCGATGATTATGCTGCCATGGATCAAGCCGTAAAGCGGCACTACACACGCCTGGTCAAGGGGGAAGGGAGTCTGCCTGATCTGCTTCTGATAGATGGCGGCAAGGGTCAGGTGGGTGCGGCGCTTGCCGTGCTTGATGAATTACAGGTCAAGGATGTACAGGTGGTGGGGGTTGCCAAGGGCGAGGGCAGGAAGCCCGGGCTTGAAAAGCTGTATATTGCGGGTGGTGATAAGATGCTTGATTTGCCTGTGGACTCACCGGCCCAGCACCTCATCCAGCAGGTGCGTGACGAAGCCCACCGGTTCGCAATTTCGGGGCATCGCCGCCAGCGTGCGCGTAGCAGGGCGACCTCGCCACTGGAGCAGATACCCGGCATTGGTGCGAAACGCAGGCAACAGCTGTTGCGCCAGTTTGGCGGAATCAGGGAAGTTGCAAAGGCGGGGGTTGAAGATATTTCCCGGGTCAAGGGGATTAGCCGGGTGCTGGCACAGCAGATTTATGATGCATTTCACGCTGATTAGGAAAACGGGGTAGATATATGAAGTGGACGTTGCCGAACATCCTGACATTACTGCGCATCGTTCTGATACCTGTGCTCGTCATTGTATTTTTTATGCAGAGCCGGTATTCATACCAGCTAAGTGCAGCGATTTTCGGACTGGCGGCGATTACCGACTGGCTTGATGGCTATTTTGCACGGCGCCTGAAGCAACTGTCCGTATTTGGTGCATTCCTTGATCCTGTTGCAGACAAACTGATGGTTGCCGTTGCGCTGGTGTTGCTGGTGCAGGACAATCCGACGGCACTGTTTGCTGTACCGGCCAGCATTATTATCTGTCGTGAAATAGCGATTTCTGCGTTGCGCGAATGGATGTCGGAGATCGGCGAACGCACACGCGTGGCGGTGTCGGTTATTGGCAAGATCAAAACAATCACCCAGATGGTGGCCATTCTGTTGCTGTTGTACAAGGTGCCGCTTGGCCCGCTGCCGACGCACGAAGTGGGTGTTGTTTTGCTGTATGTTGCGGCCTTGCTGACATTGTGGTCGATGCTGGTCTATTTGCGGGCAGCCTGGCCGATTCTTTCAGGTGGTTCGGGGCAGGATGAGGCAGGTGATGCTTGACAGTGACCTATCGTCCTATAAAATAACGGGTTGCGATATGCGGGAATAGCTCAGTTGGTAGAGCACAACCTTGCCAAGGTTGGGGTCGCCAGTTCGAATCTGGTTTCCCGCTCCAAATCAATGCTGTGTAGAAACCCCGGTGGTCCAGCCGGGGTTTTTCGCATTTGCGGCACGTTTTACGCTCAATGGCTGGGTGGCAGAGTGGTTATGCAGCGGCCTGCAAAGCCGTGTACGGCGGTTCGATTCCGCCCTCAGCCTCCAAATACTGCTCAACTTATTTCGGCCGCCTCTGTATATTCTCTCAGTCACAGTACGCCCGGGTGGCGAAATTGGTAGACGCAAGGGACTTAAAATCCCTCGGGGGCAACTCCGTGCCGGTTCGATTCCGGCCCCGGGCACCATTCACTCACATCATCCACACAGTATCCGTGGCCAGCGGTCGTGAATGGCGTCTGCCATCTCCGGTGTTAGCGTAACGATGTAGATGCGGCGTTCATGCCGGTGGCGTGCCACCAGGCCCTGTATCCATTGCCCCCGGGTCAGGTCATACCAGCGCGTGTGGCCTTCCAGGTCTTTCTCCATGAAGCTCTTGACGGGCACCTTGACCGGCACCGGGAACCAGCGGTCCCAGCGGCCTGCATAGACCGCATCCAGGCGTGCCCAGCCGCCCAGTGGCAACTGGCCTGCCTGCGTGCTACGGCGTCCCCATGGCAGTAGCCGGGTACAGCCGTTACGCGTCCTTGCCGGCAGGCTGGCTGCCGGGTTGGGAAAATACACCCGGGTGTCCTGGCCATTGATCGAATAATAGACGCCGCTGCACATGCTGTTTACAGGGTTTGCCGGTGGCCGAAGGGTTTCCAGGCGGGCGCAATGACGTTGGGCATGCTGGAACGGTTGAGCAGGCGTGCCGGGGCGAGAGTGAATTCACCGTAGCGCTGATTGACCGCATCCATGACGATATTGATCTCGCGCTGCGCTTCCTCCGGGACGTGGAAGAGGTCGGGCTGGTATCCGCTGCTGGCCGGGTTCAGTGCGGTCACCTGTACCTGGTGTACGCCCTGACCGGACCACATGTCGCTGATAACCTGGCGGCACAACGCCATGATGATGCCGCCATCGTTTGTCGGCAGGGCGCAATGCAGCTTGCCGCCGGCCCAGCCGTGCCGGGTGCGCAGCCCGATAAAGAACGTGCTTGCCTGCAAATCGTGGCGCCGCAGGCGGGCGCCGACTTTCTCGCTCATATGCAGTAACCAGGTCCGCAGCAGTTCCGGGTCACGTGTTCCGGGTGGCAGTACCTTGCCGTGTCCGATTGATTTGGGTGGGGGTACGTCCTGCTGCAGGGCGGCCGGATCCCGTCCCTGGCACATGTACCAGATGCGCCGTCCCGGGTTGCCGAAGCGTTGTGCCAGCACGCTGATCGGAAGGCGTCGCATGTCGCCGCATTTCACGACACCGTGTTCTGCAAGGAAGCGGCCAATCCCGTTCGAAATTCCACACAGGTCGGTGACAGGCACGTCATGCAGGCGCTGGGTAGCCTCCCATGGCGGGATAATCGTGAGTCCATCCGGTTTTTGCAGCTTGGCGGCGAACTTGGCGGTTGTTTTGTCGCCGCTGATGCCAACCGAGCAGAGTATGCCGGAGGCATCGAAGACCTTGCGTTTGGCAAGGCGCGCGATATCCGCTGGCGCACCAAGCAGCCGCTGGCAGCGCGTAACATCCAGAAATGCCTCGTCGACAGAAAATATTTCGATATCCGGCGTGATGTCCTGCAGGGCGCGCATGATGGCGGTGGAGGTTGCCGCGTAGCGTTCCGGGTGTGCGGGACAACGGATTAGCCCGGGACACAGCTGCAGCGCCTGTTTCAGGCGCATGCCGGTTTTGATGCCATGGGCGCGGGCTTCATAGGAGCAGGTGATAATGCAGGTGCCTTGCAGGCCATTGGTAATGGCGACCGGACGGCCGCGCCATTCGGGATTATCGCCCTGTTCTATGGACGCAAAAAAGGCATTCATGTCGACCAGCATGACTGCGCTTCTCCAGGTCAATGGGGTAGTTCTGACAGTTGTTGTAGGATTTTTCATATACTGTGATTATATACAGTATACATTATGATTATTTTAATGGATTATGTGCTGTGTATAAGTGTTAATTAATAGAAGGTTTTTGGTTATTTTTATTAGTGGCGCTAATTTTTATAAAATAGAGTCTATATAAATGAAGATATTTCACGTAAATAATTCTCGAAATATTGAGCTTGAGCAGGCGATTATGCGGGTTCTTCTTGTGGTGGCAGGACTTGTGTATGGAGTAATTCATTGTTTCAGAAGGGCTGTTGGATGCAGAAGACATGAATCCTGTTGTGTACTTTGGCTGCTTCTATGTGTTGTTTCGGCGCTATCAGTATTACATGTATATGTTTATCCTGATGGGAGCGCACGGAGGCACACGATATATATGTTATTTGACATAATCGTTACTAGTGTTGTGATGCATCACTTTGGCGAGTATGGAGCCCCTTATTTTGTATTCTATTTGTGGCTAACTGTTGGAAATGGTTTTAGATATGGCTATAGGGAGCTTATTCTTTGTGCTTTGCTATCACTTATTGGATTCTCAGGCGTTTATGTAACAACGCAATATTGGAAAGAGCAATATTTATTCTGGGTGACTGGAGTGATGTTGTTGACAGTTGTTCCAATGTATGTGGCAGTGATGCTCAAAAGATTACAGAAGGCAAAAGACTTGAGCTGAAATGGCAAGCATTGAAAAATCACGGTTTCTCGCAAATATCAGCCATGAAATACGTACTCCTCTGAATGCGATTGTTGGATTTAGCGGAATGCTGAACAGGGTTAACGATCTGGATGAGCAGAAGCGCATGGTTGCGCATATTAATAACGCATCTGATAGCTTGATGAATCTGGTTGAGGGGGTGCTTGATTTGTCCCGGATTGAGTCGGGGCGTGTAAAGATGAATGAAGCGCAGACAGAAATTCGTGCAATGATGTTATCAGTTGAGGGTATGTTCTCGCTGCAGACTGGCAGAAAAGGGGTACTGTATACAACGCAGGTGTCTAATACTGTTCCGCAGTATGCGTTTATCGACCAGCAGAGAGTAAGGCAGGTGCTTATAAACCTGGTAGGTAATGCGGTGAAGTTTACCGACACGGGACGCATAGACGTGTTGGTAACCACCGCAGAGGTGCGTGGTCATGACGCAATGCTGAGATTCAGTGTGGAGGATACCGGCCCCGGGATTCAGCAGGAATTCCAGAGAAAAATATTTGACCGTTTCAGGCAGGCGGATGATTCAGCTCAGCGTCAGCATGGAGGAACCGGGCTGGGCACGGCGATTGCGAGAAATCTTGTCGAGTTGATGGGGGGCAGTATAGGAGTTGACAGTAAGTATGGCGAAGGGAGCTGTTTCTGGTTCACGATTCCGCTTGTTATCAGTGAGCCCGAGGTGCCGGATGAATCGGCTGGTGTGCCAGATGAGTACCGGGAATGTACCTATATCAGCAGTCAGGCCGAAAGCGCGAATCTGTCACTTTATAAATCTCGACAAAAGGTGCTGGTTGCTGAAGATAGTGAGATCAACCGCTATGTCTACCAGAATATGTTCAGATTATTCGAGGTAGATGTTGAATTTGCAGTATCCGGACCCAATGCACTTGAATTGATTGAAAAGGAACCTTTCTGTCTCATGATACTGGACCTGCAAATGCCTGGCATGTCCGGAATCGATGTAATTAATATTTACAATGATGCAACTGCAATTGGGAGCAGGGTTCCAATTGTTGTCATTACCGGTGATGCAACTGCCGAGATGCTGGATGAATGTAAAAAACTCGGCGTTAGCGCATTTATTCCAAAACCTGTCGGTGTCGATAAGATGCGTGAGATTCTGGGCCACTACAAGGTGATGGCAGCCGGGGCCGCGTACTGAAATGATCAGCTGTGGGCTGTGTGAAAGATTCCCAAAAGTATCTTAACGATACGCTTGTCAAGAGTATATAATTCCCGTCCTGTCGACCAGCTGACGAGATATAAATGTCTGTAAAAACAAGATTTGCACCGAGTCCAACGGGTTATCTGCATGTGGGTGGCGTGCGTACGGCGTTGTTTTCCTGGTTGCACGCACGCAAGCACGGCGGTCGGTTTGTATTGCGCATTGAAGATACAGATCGGGAGCGTTCAACCACCGAGTCGGTCAATGCAATCCTGGAAGGGATGACGTGGCTTGGTCTTGAATACGACGAGGGGCCATTTTACCAGACAGAGCGGCTTGACCGGTATAACGAAGTTATCGACCAGCTGATACAGCAGGGACTGGCATATCGTTGTAGCTGCACTCAGGCGCGCCTGGATGAATTGCGCGAGCAGCAAATGGCTCAGAAACTCAAACCGCGCTATGACGGTCACTGCAGAAATGCTGCGGTGAGTGAAGCAGAACCGCACGTGGTGCGTTTTTGTAATCCGCGTGACGGACAGGTGGTGGTAGATGATGGCGTGCGTGGCAAGGTCGTGTTCAGTAACGATGAACTGGATGACCTGATAATTCGACGCACAGATGGCACGCCTACGTATAATTTATCTGTCGTGGTTGATGATCTCGACATGGATATTACCGACGTTGTCAGAGGCGACGATCACCTGAATAATACGCCGAGGCAAGTCAATATTCTTGCGGCGCTGGGTAAGGCTCCACCGCGATATGCACATGTTCCCATGATTCTTGGCGATGACGGCAGCCGTCTGTCGAAGCGGCATGGGGCTGTCAGTGTGATGGAGTTTCGTAACCAGGGCATCCTGCCGGAGGCTTTACTCAACTACCTGGTCAGGCTGGGCTGGTCGCATGGAGATCAGGAGATATTTTCACTCGATGAGATGGTGGAATTATTCGATATCGGTGACGTTAACAAATCAGCGTCATCATTTAATACAGAGAAATTACTATGGTTGAACCAGCAATATATCAAGAACGATAACCCGGAGCGCATTGCGCGGCTATTGAGCCCGCATATGGGTAATCTTGGTATTGACCCTGCAAACGGTCCTGACCTGGTCGAGGTCGCAACAGCACAGCAGGAACGTGCCCAGACGCTGGTCGAAATGGCAGAAATCAGTGCGTTCTTCTACCGGGATTTCGATGCATTTGATGAAAAGGCAGCCCGTAAACATTTACGGCCTGTTGCAAGGGAGCCACTTGAGACCTTGCGTAATCGTCTGGGACAGATGACTGACTGGCAACCCGAACCCCTGCATGAGCTGGTAAAGTCGGTTGCAGAAGCGCTGGAGCTGAATCTTGGCAAGGTGGCACAGCCTTTGCGTGTAGCCGTAGCCGGGCGGGCAGCGTCACCGGGTATTGATATCACCCTGTACCTGGTTGGGAAGGATGCCTGCTTGAGGCGGATCGACAAGGCGCTCGAATACATTCGTGTGCGTGAAGAAGGAAGTGACCAGTGAGCAATAACGATACTGAAGCAACCAGTAATTTTATTCGTCATATTATTGATCAGGACATCTCGGGTAGCCAGCTTGCAGATGGAGTGTCGACTCGATTTCCGCCTGAGCCAAACGGGTTTCTACACATCGGGCACGCCAAGTCCATCTGCCTTAATTTCGGTATTGCCAGGGATTATGGTGGCACATGTAACCTGCGTTTTGATGACACGAATCCGCACAAGGAAAATACCGAGTATATAGAAGCAATCAAGAACGACGTGAGATGGCTTGGTTTCGATTGGGGTGAGCGTTTGTATTTCGCGTCCGATTATTTTGAGAAACTATACGATTATGCAGTTGAGCTGATTGGTGCTGGCAAGGCATACGTCTGTGATCTGTCCGCTGAAGAAAGCAGGGAGTATCGTGGAACGCTGACGGAACCCGGTCGAGAGAGCCCGTTTCGTACGCGCAGTGTTGATGAAAACATGGATCTGTTTGCGCGTATGCGAGCCGGAGAGTTCGCTGATGGTGAGCGTGTGCTCCGTGCAAAGATCGATATGGCATCACCGAATATAAATATGCGTGATCCAACGCTTTACCGGATACGTCATGGTGTCATTCATCACCAGACAGGTGAGGCGTGGTGTATTTATCCGATGTACGATTTTACCCATCCTATTTCAGATGCAATCGAACGTATTACACATTCGCTCTGTACGCTGGAGTTTGCAGATCACCGCCCGTTATACGACTGGGTCCTGGATAATATAAATATTGACAACCATCCCCGGCAAATCGAGTTTTCACGACTGAATCTCGAATACACGGTTATGAGTAAACGCAAGTTGACCGAACTTGTAGCTGAAGGTGATGTTGCGGGGTGGGATGACCCGCGCATGCCGACCATCGCCGGATTGCGTCGACGTGGTTATACACCATCATCAATTCGCGATTTCTGTACGAGGATTGGCATTAGCAAATCCGAGAATACTGTCGAAATGGGCGTGCTGGAGAATTGCATCAGGGAAGACCTGAATGCGCACGCGCCACGCCGGATGGCTGTCCTGAGTCCGCTCAAGGTGATTCTGACCACGTATCCGGAAGGGCAGGTTGAGGCATTGGAAGTTTCGAATCATCCGCAGGATGATTCGATGGGTAAACGCAAAATATCTTTCACGCGTGAAATCTATATCGACAGCGAGGACTTCAGGGAAGAGGCTCCCAATAAATTTAAACGACTGGTTACCGGTGGTGAAGTACGTTTGCGTAATGCCTATGTCATTCGATGCAATGAAGTCATAAAAGATGTAAACGGAGAGGTTATCGAGTTGCATTGCAGTCATGACCCCGACACCCTGGGCTCGAACCCTGAAGGCCGCAAGGTGAAGGGTGTTATACACTGGGTGTCAGCCGAGTATGCTGTCCCGGTCGATGTTCACCTGTATGACCGCCTGTTCACACATCCATCGCCGGGAACGTCCAGCGACGGGGGCACTTATCGGGATTTTATGAATCCTGACTCCCTCAGGACGCTGACGCAGTGCGTGGTGGAACCATCCCTGCTGGATGCCCGGCCCGGTGACAGGTTCCAGTTCGAGCGGGAAGGCTATTTCTGTCTTGATCCGCAGTCGAGTGCTGATCACCTGGTATTTAACCGTACGGTAACACTGCGAGATTCCTGGGCGAAAGTTGAGCAACAATACAGGTAGATGCGCACTGAAGCGGCCTTGGCTGGGTAATCATCTTGACAGTCAGCCGCACCTGACGTAAATTGCGCGACTTGATTTCGGGGCTATAGCTCAGCTGGGAGAGCGCTTGCATGGCATGCAAGAGGTCGGCGGTTCGATCCCGCCTAGCTCCACCACACAAGACCGGTCAAGGAAGACCGGCGACAGTCCAGGTCCCCATCGTCTAGACGGCCTAGGACACCGGGTTTTCATCCCGGCAACAGGGGTTCGAATCCCCTTGGGGACGCCATCTATAAAATGACCCGCTCGATAGAGCGGGTTTTTTTATGGATGAAAGGCGGAATCAAGGGGATGAGAACCCCGGGTTCGAGCCGAGCAAAACGGCAGTTTTGCGAGACAGCGCTGCCGCGCAAGCGGCGGCGACCCCGCAGGGGTGAGGAACGTAGTGACGAATAATCCCCTTGGGGACGCCATCTATAAAATGACCCGCTCGATAGAGCGGGTTTTTTTATGGATGAAAGGCGGAATCAAGGGGATGAGAACCCCGGGTTCGAGCCGAGCAAAACGGCAGTTTTGCGAGACAGCGCTGCCGCGGAAGCGGCGGCGACCCCGCAGGGGTGAGGAACGTAGTGACGAATAATCCCCTTGGGGACGCTATATAAAATAAGGCCCGCCTTGCGCGGGCATTCTTTTAAATGAATCTTCTTGCACTTGTCCGCCAATAGTGTCGAAAACCACATCAACGTCTTTCACCAAAATACACCGCGTCGTCGATGGCAAACTGGTTTACCTTATTGTGAATAGTGTTACGGTCAGGCTGTGTTCTTGCGTCTGGATATTGCGATAATCCCGACCAGACCGGAACAAAACAGCCACAATGCCGGTGGAACCGGTATCTGGGTGATGTCGATACCGTACTGTCCGAGTTTTGTAGATGAAAAGTCATCGGCGATACCAAAAAAGCTTACAAAGTAGTTACCCGGCGTGGCGTCGAAAATAAAGGACCCGGATGACAACAGGCTGCCCAGCAAGTCTGTTGTGGTAGTGACAGCCATACCGGTCGCGACCATGGCCAACGGAAACTCAAAGTCTGTCAGGGTTGCCCTGTAGATACCTGCCTCGGTGACTTCAAACACATCGTTGATTATCATACTGTTCTCGAAGAGTTCTACCTTTTCGTACACAGTATCTGCCCAGGAGTTGCCTGCCGTTATCAGCAACGCCCCGATTGTCATTACTGCTATCCTGAATACCTGTTTCATCTCGCTTCTCCATCTCTCAGTGCCGAAGATCATTGTCTCTTCAGATGAACCGGTAACGGTTTATCGGTGGATGCCCAGTCGTTCGTTTCCGAATTCTCCTGAACATGGCACCAGTCATCATTGAGTCGTGACGTTACTGAGGGATACGTTAAGAGGTCATGATGTTGAAATGCGTGATTGGGCTCACACTATCTTCAGTACGAGAGAAGCAGGGACTGTATTTATGATCAGGGTCTCAATACAGGCTGGAGATATCAGTGGCACGATTGCCCGGCGTGCGCTGCCTTGCTGGCATTCAATCCTCGCCGGGGTGACCGCCCAGACATGCGTGCCGGGGTGATAGGGAATTTTGACGTTGTCAGTGACTGCGGTGCTTTTATGTCGCTGCCTGGCAGCTCCTGCCGCCCTTGCGTGAGGCTATTTTCCGGACTTCCTGTCGAACAGCGTGCCGTTGCTGTCCAGCGGCAGCGATTGCGGTTGCTGGTTCAGGATAATCGCTGCTTCAAGCAGTTTCTCGGCGGCCTGCATCTCGTCCTCCGCATGGATGACCTTTTGGCACGCCGTTCACGCTCGGATGGGTGCGAAGGCACCGTGGAAGCGGGTGAGGTTGGCACTGGGTTTTGGCACGATGGTGGCAAGGCGTGCGATAAAGTCCAAGGGCTCGAAGATCACATGGGTAGCGCCATCATGCCAGGGGTTCTTGAGGGAGTAGCGGACCTGGCCGTGCTCGGTCAGTGAGAGGCGTTTTTCGGACACGGCGGGCCGGGTAATGTAGCGTCACAGGCGTTCAAGGAAGCGGCTTACTCGATGAGCCACCGTGTGTGTCAGGTGTGTAAGATCAGCGCTGGTCGGTGCGCTTACCCAGCGCTGCCGCGTCAGCAGCACCACCACAGGGTTACGAGCCGGTTTTCCGCTTCAGGAACCAGGCGTCCTGTGTGCCGAGTGTTTTCTCTATCCCGGTTGCAGCTGATCTTGCCGCAGCAAGTGATGAAAAACCGGTTACTTGCAGGCGCCAGTACTGTTTACCCTTGATGATGGCGCTGCTGAGATCGACGGGAATATCCAAGGATCTGGCGCGGTCTGCTGCAGCTTCAATGTACGCCCGGTCTCTTGATGACATGAGGTTGATCGCCCAGGGTCCTGAAGGTGCAGTTACAGGCCTGGTAACGGTTTCATCCTTGATTTCGAGTGGTTGCCTGTCGACAGGTTCGGGAGTGTCTTCATTTGACACTGCTTCGGTTTCTGTTTGATTATTTGCCGGTTTATTTGTTGCCGGTTCTACAGGTTCTGGATCTATTGTCGTGGCCATTGCCAATAGTCTTTCAGTGACGGCATTGGTCTTGTCCGGCTCGTCTGCCAAGGCCGTAGATGCCGGGGATCGTAATATTTTGCCTGACTGGGAGCGTATTATGTCCGGTGCTGGTACTTCAACTTGTCGGGGTGTCGGGGTACCGGATGTCATATCATGAACACGGCGATTGAGTTCAGTGAATGCACTGCCAAGTGCTTTTAAGCGTGCATCGAGCGAGGCGTACTTACCTTCAAGAAGACTGGCGCTGAAAAGCTTGTCCTGCACGACTTTCAGGTCGTTGGTGCTATCTCTGGCGGAATCCTCGAGTATGCCGATGCGTTTGGCCAGGTCGCTGGTGTAGAAGAAACCTGCGCCGATCAAGCCCGCGAGGCACAACAATGATATGGCGGGAAAAAAACGGGTAATCCTGCGTGCTTTATCGTTCCGTCCTGTCTGCGCCGGTTGTGAGGGGTGCTCATGTGCCTGTAGCCCGGGCATCGGGATGATCTCGGTCTCATCGCCGGCATCGGCTCCTCATCTACTGAGGCTTCCAGGGTATGTGTATCGCTGATCCGGTAGGACTCGATCAAGTCAAGCAAGACCGGATCTGGATGCTGGAATTCCACGTCCAGGCTGTTTTCGGCCACATGCCTGACATGGGCTGGAATCGTGAGCTTCTTTTGCTCACCGTTATGCTGCACAGTCAGGTGAATATCGACGGAATCGCCATCAGTGAAGGTGCGTGGTCGACCGTCAGGTTCGCAATGCAGCAGCATGCCATGACTGCTGACGTGCAAGACGCGGCATCCTTTGGGGATGGTCTTTTCGCCAATCAGAAGGGCATTCAGGTTAACGGGTGCTCCGGATTGACGATGTTGTTCCATGTTGGAATATCAACTCCATCAGAAGACATGGTGTTTTGTACTGCAGAAGCGCACTTTTTGCAATAACTATTCGCACTTTCTGAATAGATGTCAGTCTTTCCTCAGCCGGTCACTGACGGCAATCGGCGTCGGGTAGTTTAGCATGATGATGTAGGCAGAAACGATGAATGTTATCAACGTTGCTGCCTGAATGAGGTAGGAGGCTTGCGAGCCAATGGCGCCGGCATTAAGTGCAAGTATTGCGATCAGCAGGGAGAATTCACTAATCTGTCCCAGTCGCACACCTACTTCGGCTGGCAGGCGTCCTTTTTCGCCAGCCGCCTTCAGCAGTTTCGCAAATACCAGTGGCTTGACTGCCAGCATTACAACGGCAAGCAGCAGGGCCTGGATAAATATATCCGGCAATACCGAGATATTAAAGCCGGCACCCAGCGAAAAGAAGAACATGATAAGGAAGAAGTCCCTCAGGGGTTTGAGGCTCTCGGCGATGTACAGCGAAATTGGACTTGCAGCCAGGGAAACGCCGGCAATAAAGGCGCCGGTTTCATACGAGAGACCGATGAAGACAGCCAGTTGGGCTATTCCGATACACCAGCCTATGGCTGTGAGGAAGATATACTCCTTGATTGTGTCAAAGCGCATCATCAGGTGCTGCAGAACATACCGTTCGAAGACGAAGGCGACGACCACCAGCAGCGGCACCGCCACGGCCAGTTTGCCAGCCTGTTGCCATTCAATGCCTGTTGAGGAGAAGCCTTCGAGGAACAGCAAAATGGCGATAGCGATGATGTCCTGAAGCAGCAGGATACTGATCATGACCTGGCCGACATGCCGGTGGTGCAGGGCGGTGGTCGGGAGCAGCTTCAGACCAATTATCGTACTGGAGAACATCATCACGGCGCCCAGAACGATGCACTCATGCAGGCTGTAGCCAAACAGCCAGCCAAGGGCATAACCGCAACCACCGAAAATAACAGAGCTGACGACGGTGACCACCAGTGCTTCGCGAAACATGTGCAGCAATTGTGACGGTTGCAGGTTGAGACCTAGCAGGAACAGCAGGAAAATGATCCCGATATGGCCGATTTGCTGGATCACGCTCGCATCATTTACAAGCTGCAGTCCCCATGGCCCAACCAGTCCACCCAGTAGAATATAGGCAACGAGGAGTGATTGTCGTGCGAACAGCGCCAGTGATGCGAGTATTGCCGCACCTGTGAAGATCAGGAAAATGGAAAATATAAGGGTGTGATCCAGCATGTCCGGCTTATCCTAAAGCCAGCTGGAATTAAATGAAAGCAGGTATGTTGGTAACGGACAGGAAAGCGTTAACTGTCGCCGTCCGCTGCCGTGTCAGTGCGGTTTACTGGATTGTGTCAGCCTGCTCAGGCAGGGGTACTTCCATTGCCCACAGCAGGCGACCGGTGCCGGCGAGAATCCGGTATTCAGCGAAGCGCAGGTCATTCTGGGCGTTTGCATAGTTTATCCTGGCCTGGAATACCTCGTTTTCCTGGTCGAGCAGGTCAATCAGTGTGCGCTGACCAATGTTGAACTGTTTGCGATAGGCGCCGAGGGCATTGCTGCTGGCATCGACATGTACCTTGAAGTACTCAAGTTGTAATTTTGCGGTTTCATAGGCGTTCCATGACAGCCGAATGCTTTCGGTGACCTGGCGCCGGGTACGATCGCGAATTTCTTTTGCCTGCTTCAGTTCATGCACGGTTTCCTGTCGACGTGCTGCATCCTTGCCACCCGTGAAATTATAGCGTCCACGCACCATGACCTCGGCATCATCGTTTGAGCCGGCAATGCCATCCAGGTTGTCATTGTCAGAACCCTTGATCTCCAGGTGTACCCTTGGGAAAAACAGCGCCCTGGCGGTCTCATGCTGTTCACGGGCTGCTTCTACATCGGCACCGGCCGATTTGAGCCGGGGATGATTGTCCAGCGCCAGCTCTGTTGCCTCGGCAAGGTTGGTCGGCAGCAGGTGATTTTTTGATTCCGGCTCATTCAGGTCGGCTGGCTCGTAACCAACGACGCTGATGAACGAGGCAATCGCGTCCTTGTGCTTGTTATCCTGCGCCATGAGGTTTGTACGCGCCAGTGCCAGGCGGCCCAGCGATTGCTGGACATCGGCCTTGCTGCCGACACCGCGACGGCCGCGTTTTACAATCCGGTCATAAGTCGTCTGGTGACTGTCGAGATTGTCGGTGGCCAGTTTTACCAACTCATGTTCGTTGTAGACATTCAGGTAGGATTCAACCGCCTTCAGGGCCGTGACTTCTGCCGTGCTGAAGGTTTCATAAGCCCTGGAATTAACGCGCGCCTTGTGGCGACGGAATTCACTCAGTGTGCTGTTACCGTCATAGATCAGTTGCCGGATCCGGATCTCGGCCTCATCGCGGTTGAAGTTCCTGGAGCCATCACCAGCGCCGCGTGTCGTTGGATTGTCGCTGGTTTCCCATCCCGTGCCTACGGTGATGTCTGCCTGTGGAAAGAATCCACCCCGGGCCTGTTCCATCTGCTGTTCAACCGAGTCGCGTTCACTGCCGGCTATTAATACATCCGGGTTGCTGCTGACAGTATCCCTCACGACATCCTGCAAGGTGGTAGCGTGACAATTCACCGATAATAAAATGCCAAGCAGCGTGAGGTTCGCGATATTAACAAATCTTGTGTTCATTGACCTGATTCCCTGTATGCCCCGGTAACAATTGGAAGTGTTTTTCAATTAGAGTCAAGCTGGAATATTACATCATTTCAGGTTCTGCCACTGAAATACAGTGCCAGATGCAACCGGTTTTCAATATCGAGTTTTCTGAAGATGGCACTTAGATGTGCCTTGACAGTGCGCTCGGAGATTTCCAGCTCCCTGGCGATCATCTTGTTATTGCCGCCCATATGCACCATGCGCGCGACCTGCAGTTCGCGGGGTGTCAGTGTGTTAATCAGGGAATCATCCGCCCCATCCGGCCTGGAAGTAATGGTGCTGGCATCTTTTGCGAGTTCACCGATTACCTGCGTAATAAGTTTTCTCTGGATCCAGTATTCACCCTCAAGTACCAGTTGTACCGCCTTGCAGAGCAGGGCTGCGGAAATGTCCTGTTTGCAAAAACCGTGGACACCGGTCTTGAATAGCGCGTGCTGGTCAATGTCCCCGTCGGCGTCACTTTCAATGACGATGAGGCGAATGCCTGCATTATTCGACAGGATGTCTGCAACCGAGTCATTCAGGTCCTGTTCAACCAGCCTCGGGTCGAGGACCAGTAATGCGGGCCGGGTTTCCCGGGTATGCGCCAGTGTTTCCTCGAGCGAGGCGATGATGGTGACCGGGTAGATTTTATCCAGGATACTGCAATAGTGTTCGCCCAGCGATGCATCACCTGTCGAAATTACGACGGTCTTCTGGTCTTGCGCCTTGCCTGCCATATTGCCTGCCCATTACGAAATCAGCCTAGCGTTCAGTCAAAGCCCTCTCTCTGGCGCGTAGAACCGGTTTAAGCAGATAATCCAGCACCGTTTTCTCACCGGTGAGAATGTCCACCATGGCCGTCATGCCTGGTATGATTTTCAGCGGTTGTTTGTCAGTGCCAAGATGGTCACGCTCGGTCCTGACGCGTATCAGGAAGAAACTTTCACCACTCTCGTCCACAATGGTATCGGCACTGATATGCTCGAGTTTAGCCGGCAGTCCTCCGTAAATGGCGTAATCATAAGCAGTTAATTTGACCTTGGCGTCCTGGTCCGGGCGCAGAAAGGCAATATCGGCAGGGCGCACATGGGCCTCGACCAGCAGACCACCTTCCAGCGGCACAATTTCCACCAGGTCCATACCCGGCTGGATGACACCGCCGACAGTGGCAACCAGTACCTGCTTGACCGTTCCCCTGACCGGCGAGCGGACCAGCGTACGGCTGACACGGTCTTCCTGGCTGCGCAAGGTTTCCTCGACGGCTGACAGCTCGGCTTCCACCTCGCTGAGTGCGCTGCGTGCCTTGGTTCTGAAGCTGAACTCGAGGTCGTTGATTTTGCTTTTCATCTCCGCGTTTGCCGATTCCAGGCGCGGGATCGCGAGGCGGCTGGCTTCCAGTTCACCCTGCATTTCGTTGACACTGCGCTTTGAGCCTGAGAATCTCGACTTCGGAAATCGCACCCTCTGCAGCCAGTGGCTCTGACATGGCGAGTTCCTGTTTAAGGAGTGAATAGCTGCGTGCAAGTTTGCGCTTGCGGGCATTCAGTTCGGCCAGCTCCTGCTGCGTCTGGTTTTGCTGCTGCTGCAGTGTACGGTGGTTCGAGGTGAGTTCGCTGGCGCGTGAGTCGAACAGTGCCTTTTCACTGGCGCCCAGAGAGGGATCTTCACGCGTAATAATCTCGGGGATCTCAAGTGCAGTATTGTTTGCTTCGGCCTTGAGGCGTGCAGACCGTGCCAGCAGGGCGAGGTACTTGGTGCGTGTCTCGCGGTAGGTCGAGGAGAAGCGTATGTCATCAAGACGAAGCAGCGGCTGGTCACGTTCGACGGTATCGCCTTCCTTGACCAGTAACTCGGTCAGGATGCCACCTTCAAGATTCTGCACGACCTGGATTTTGCCGGACGGGATGACCTTGCCTTCACCGCGGGTAATTTCATCAATATTGGCCAGCGAGGCCCACGCCAGCGCGGATATCAGGAATAAAATGGTGGTGAATCAGGATCAGGTGGCTGGTACGACTCGCACCCATGACAACTGCCGCGCCCCTGTCGGACATAAATTCAGCGTCATCATCCTGCAAACAGTCGAGATCTGCCTCATCCAGCGCGTATTTCTCCGGGTTAGTCCGGTTAAACAGTTTGCGGCTCATGGTTTGGCAACCTTGATGCGACCCTGTTTAAGCGCTTCCAGCACACTTTCCTTGGGTCCGTCAGCGATTATCCTGCCATTGTCCATGACGATAATTCTGTCGACGAGACTCAATAACGAAGCGCGATGCGTGACCAGCACGAGTGTCTTTCCCGGATGACCAGTTGCTGAAGCGCTGCTTGAACATGTCCTCTGTCGAGTTATCCATTGCGTTACTTGGCTCATCCATCACCAGGATTGGTGGATCACGTAGCAGCGCGCGTGCAACGGCAATGCTCTGTCGTTGACCGCCGGAAAGTTGTTCGCCGCGCTCGCCAACCTGCAGGTCGAAGCCGGACGGGTGTCGATCGACAAAGTCCGTTACACCGGCGATTCGGGCCGCTTCAAGTACTGCCTTGTTATCCTCGTGCGGGGCGCTGAGCAGGATATTGTCCTTGACCGTTCCATAGAACAGGTAGGTGTCCTGCGGTACATAGCCGATATTCCTGCGCAGGTCCGTCGGGTCAAGTTGCCTGATATCCGCGCCATCGACCAGGACCGAGCCGTTATCCGGTTCATACAGGCCAAGTATCAGGCGTTCGATGGTGCTTTTGCCCGAACCGATACGACCAATGATTGCCGTGTGTTCGCCGGGCTTGATACTGAATGAAACATTGTTCAGTGCTTCGACTGCTTGCCCGGGATAGGAGAAACTGACATTTCTGAATTCAATTTTACCCTTGATGACGGGACGATCGAGGAATTCCCTGTCATCCGGTCGTTCTACCGGGGCATTCATGATCGCGTCCGTGGATGCATACGCGGAGCGCGCCTGGTGGTAGCGCATGAATGTTCCCGCCAGCTGTGCGAGCGGTGCCAGTGCGCGCCCCGTCAGTATGGTGCATGCGATCAGGCCACCCATGCTGAGTTCACCCTCGGCAATAAGATACACGCCGAGGATGATGACGGCGACGGTTGCGAGCTGTTGCAGGAACTGGGTGATATTCACCGCACTGGATGACATGAAGCGCGTTTTCAGGCCCAGTTCGGCAATGGTGCCGGACAACTGTTCCCAGCGCTGTTGCATGGCGCCCTCGGCACCCAGGCTTTTAACAGTCTCGAGCCCGGTCAGCACTTCGATCAGGGTGGCCTGTTTCTGGGAAGAATGTCGCAGGAGTTCATCTACCTTGTCGGCCAGCGAGCGTTGAATGACATAAACAGCAAGCAAGGCAATCGGTAATACCGCGAGCGGTACCAGTGCCACGGGGCCGCCGATCAGCCAGATGATGACGATAAACAGGATGACAAAGGGCAGGTCGATCAGTGTCGTCAATGTGGCCGAGGTGAAGAATTCACGGAAACTGTCAAATTCGTGCAGGTTATTGGCATAGGCGCCGACCGAGGCAGGGCGCGATGACATGCGGATGCCCAGCACACGCTCAAATACCATGGCGGACAGAATGATGTCGGATCGTTTGCCGGCAACATCGAGAAAGTAACCACGCAGTGTGCGCATCAGCAGGTCGAAACAGAACACGATACTGACACCAATGCCAAGCACCCAGAGTGTCTCGATAGCCTGGTTCGGTACGACACGGTCATACACGTTCATGATGAATAATGGCGATGCCAGTGCAAACAGGTTTATCAGCAGCGCAGCAACCATTACCTCGCCATAGATCGGCCATGATTCAACAAAGGTATCGCGGAACCAGTGTTGCGGGCGAGTGAGTACGGCATCCTTGACGCGCTTATCGAAGCGGTAGCCTTTCTGTACAAAAATTACGTAGCCGCTATAGTCGCCGGCCAGTTTGTCCAGAGACACAGTCGTAACGCCGTCGCCCGTCTCGGGGAATAGCAGGGATGCCGTGCCGTCCCGGTCTGTCTTTTCCAGGATGCATGCCCGGCCACCCTTTAACAGCAGGATGGCTGGCAAAACGAGATTGGAAATTTCGCCGAGGGGGCGGCGCTGCAGTTTCGATGTCATGCCTGCGCGTCGTGCAGCCCGCACGAACAACTCGGGTGTCAGGCGGTGATCCACCAGCGGCAACCCGGCTGTTAGCGCATCGCGTGTCATCGGGTTGTGGTAAATCCGGCAAAGTGTCAGAAGGCAGCCGAGCAGGGGATCCTCGCGCATATCAGATGCGCGCGGGATGTCCCACTGTGTCGCTGATGTGTCTTCCTGTGCTGACATATTATAGGTACCGACCCGCCAGAAGAATGTAGAAGATACAATAAGATACTGCTGAAAGATAAGATCTGTCAGTAAATATCCGGGGATTTCCCCTGGTCCTTGGAATGCATCGGCCAGTCGGCCAGTGATATTTAATCAGGTTAGCCCGGATTACATGTCAGATCAGACAGTTAAAGCAAGCTTGCCCGGTGCCGATCTGTTGCTTGTTATGCCAAATGTTATACGCGATACAGACGGGCGCATCATCGGACTTGCGGAGCACAGTCCCGAATCACCGGGTGAGGAGCTGTCCCTGTCCGATCCGGAGGTGCAGGCATTCCTGCATGCAGCGCGCAAGCAGCTGTCCACCTCCGACTCGGAAACAATTCGCGTCATTGAGGATCTGGTCGACGTCCTGATCAAGAAAGGACTGATTCTCCTGACGGATCTGCCGGATGCCGCCCGTCACAAACTCAACTGGCGTCAGCAAATGCGCAGCGACCTGAATGTACTCGATAACCTGATGGTCGATGAGGATGACATTCTTTAATTGCCGTCCAGTTTAACCGGTTCGGGTTTGCCTGTCAGGTAACCCTGGATACCATCAATGCCGAGCGATTCAAGTGCTTCACGCTCCGCAGGCGATTCAACAGCCTGTGCAATGACCTCAATATCAATGCTGTGCGCGGTGTCTGTCAGTGATCGAATGAAGAATCGATTGTCTTCATCCGTGTCGATTTGATGTGTAAAACTCCCGTCGATTTTCAGGTACTGCACTTTCAGCGTGCGAAGATAACCGAACGAGGAAAAGCCGCTGCCGAAATGATCAAGTCCGCAGCGATAGCCCAGGCTGCCCAGTCGTTCAACGAGGTTGCGAGTGGCTTGCATATTTGCCTGCGCGGCATACTCGGGAAATTCTATCTGCAGGCGACTGTTTAACGCCGGTGATTTTTCCAGCCGAGCGCATAGCCACTGAATGAATACCGCATCGTGGAGGGCGCCCGCCGAAAGATTCAATGCATGGATGTCCGTCGTGTCGTGATTATCGAGGTAATCAAACAGGATGCCTGCGGTCAGCTTGTCCAGCCGGGACGACAGGCCAAGACGCTCGGCCATGGGCATAAAAATACTCGCAGCTACCCCGTTGCCCCTGATATCAGGAATCCTGGCGAGGACTTCACGATGCAGGATAATTCTGCCCTTGTCTCCGGTGCCATAGACCGGCTGTGTTTCCAGTAGCATATGCCCTTCATCGAGGACCTCTCGCAGACGCAGGCGCCAGTGTTCTGCACCGTAAATCTCCGACTGGTTAGCTGCGGGTGGCACGAATCGCTGCCAGGTATTGTGTCCACAGGCCTGTGCTGCACGCAGGGCAATATCAGCTTCTGACAGCACCTCGGGCAGGGTTGACGGGTACTGCCACATGGCAACACCGATATGGCCGATTTCATTGGTTTCCACCAGCCCATCGGCGCGTAGCTGTAGCAGCGTTCGGGATAATGATGTGGCCAGTTCATCTGCGCTGCTGTCGGCCAGGCCCGTGGCAACAATTGCGAATCCGCCACCCGAAATTCTTGCGGCAAAGCAGTTCTCGTAGTCGCTGATCAGGTCTGTAATCAGTTCTGCAGTTCGTTTCAGAACGGCATCACCACCGGTAAACCCTGACCTGTCATTTACGCCTGAAAAGTCATGTAGTTCAAGTATCAGCAGGGTGCCCTGGGTTGGATTATCGCTGCGTGATAACAGGGCGGCCATCTGTCGATCGAAATGTTGCCGGTTACCGAGGCCGGTAACGCTGTCGCGGAAAGCCTGTTCACGAAGTTTTTCGGTCATGGCGGATTGTTCAGAAAAGAAACTGCCGACTTTTTCCGATAGCCTGTTCATGGCCATAACTACGCTGCGTAATTCACGTGTGCGTGGCAATGCATCCTGGATTTCGTAATTGCTGTTGCAGATAGCGCTGGCCTGTAATTCCACCTTGCGCAGTGGCTGCAGTAACAGCCGCAACGTCAACAGGCCGGCTATCAGCAAGGCTATGGCGCAGGCAAGGAACAGCCAGAAGGTATCGATTGTGTTGGTCCACAGTTCACGGTGCGCATTACCGGGATTGCTGGTGACGAGAATGCTGCCGGCTTCCTTCCATCCGGACATCACCAGGGCCCTGGCAACCGGTGCCTGTAATGCCACAGCGTCGACAAACCAGCGGGGCAGGTCCGGGTCACCGGTGTCGGCAGTTTTCTCGACCAGGGTTTCACCATTATTTGATAGCAGGACAATACGCTTGTAATCACCCCGGTTGAAAATGGCATCAATCATCGTTTCGATGACAGGCATGTCATTTGCCTGCATATGCGGGGATATCGACAGCCCGAGCGATGTTGCAGTGTCCTGTGCGTGCGCATCGAGCTGTGCGGACAGGAAATTTTTAAGATTTCCCGTACTGATATAAACAGTCCCGGCGAAGCATATTAAGAACAGCATTACGATGCCTGCAGAAATCTGCTTGTATAAAGTCATTAATTGTTCGTCCGTTTATATTTTGCCCGGTGTTGTTTGTCGTTTGCCGGGCGTCCAGGATTACGGCAGTTGTTCGGTATTTATACGGGCGACAACCTCTTTCCAGCGGCTTAATCGCTCCGGCTTGCCAATGTGTTGTTCATTGCCGCGCTCCCGTGCCAGCCAGAGACCTTCGGCATTAAAGCTGTATACCGGTAGCAGGTCATCTCGACTGGACGCCCGTTGTATCCCGTCAACCAGGTTATCGAGTACCAGCGGATCGACGCCCGGTGTTTTGAAATAGGTCAGCACCATGTGTGCCTGGTTAAGTTTTAGTGCCTTGACGTACGTTAATCGCAGATGGTCAGCCGGTATACCCATCTGGCGGAGGGTAAAGTATTTCGCAATGGAAAAGTCCTCGCAATCACCGCCATTTGAAGTCAGTAATTGTGTGGGTGTTGCCCAGTAGTCTTCAACGCCCCAGTGATCGATGTCATTGACGAATGTCACCTGGTTGAAGAATTCGTTGACGCGCTGCAGTTTTTCCAGGTCATTCAGATTGCCGGCAGTGTGAATCAGGGAGCGCCAGTCCTCCAGGCGCGTCCGGGCTATACTGCCATGCTTCTGCTCCAGGTTATCGAGCGCCAGGATGGCCTGTGGACTCTCTTCTGCCGAGGCGACTGACATACAGGCCGGATATAGCAACAACAAGGCAAGGGTACGCAGCCATCGCCAGGCAGATCGAGCTTGTAATGCGGGCAGTGCGGGCATTAAACGTCCAGGCCGGGTTACCAATCGTTAACAGGCAATTTATCGGCCGCCCATGCCCATGACTTAGCGAAAACATTTGCTAACCAGGCGCTGACAGGCATACTTTTCGTGCTTGTTTAGCGTTGGTACCTAAGTCCAATTGCACCCTGTCAGTGGAGCCACTAGACTCTACAAACCATATAAAAACAAATAGTTATGAAAAAGATCAGGATAACAATAATTTTCAGCGGCAAAGAGGAGTACCCGGGTTGCGGCGATATCATCGCCACCTGTCCGGAGTTCGAAATCGTCGCCCGTTATTCGACCCTGTCGTCAGCCGATATCTGGCAGGACCTGGGTCGTAGCGACGTCATTCTTCTCGATGAGTTGGCCGTCAGCGAAAGCGGTGGCGAGGCTATTCGTGAAATTCACGAATGTTTTCCCTTTGCCAGAATCCTGCTGATCATGGAAAATGTCAGTAGAAACAAAACGATGGAGGCCCTTTCAATGGGGATTACCGGTGTTATGGCACGCACCAGCATGCTGTCCTCTATTCGCAAAGCCATCCCTGTGCTGTACTCCGGAGAAACATGGGTATCACGCGGGTTGGTCAAGTCACTGCACCATCAATTGCAACAGGCAGGTGACGACTCCCTGTTCCCGCACCCGGAAGGGCAGGTCCCGATCGTTAAAAACTGAATAAATCGTTGTACTTAAGTCCGATGGACGGTTGCTCGACTGAATGTATATATTGATTATGCAGAGGATGTCGTGTCCCGCGGGCGTAATTCAGGAAGGTAAGTACCATGGCAAACGCACATATAGGCAGAGTAGAGACGATTGATGGTGGCGTCACGGTCACGCCACTGTCCGGGAGCGAAAGCCCGCTCACACAGGGCATGCCTGTCTACATGAACGATCTCATCAAGACGGATGCCGATGCCAGTGTCCGTTTGCGTCTGCATGATGGTTCATCACTGCTTATCGATGCCGGTCAGACTATCTCCCTGGATGCAAACCTTGTGGATGTATCGGGAAGTGGCATCCTGATTTCAGAAGACAGCGTCACCGCAATTACTGTCACCGGAATAACAACCGTCAGCAGTGTAGATGGCAAGGTCCAGGTCGTGCGTGATGGCGTCCCGCGCGAATTGGTCGCCGGTGATCTTCTCTACCCGGGCGATACCCTCATTGCTGCAGCCGATGGCTCCGCCATGCTGCAACTGTCCGACGGTAGTGAAACGGTTATCGAACCAGGCAGCCAGTCCAGGCTGGGCGGCAGCGAGGCGGCGCAACGGGAAGGCGAATTTCTCACCAGCGGGATCGATGATCCCGCCGAAATCCAGGCGGCGATTCTTGCCGGGCGTGATCCATCCCAGGACGCGCCGGCTCCCGGTGTCGGCGAGACCGACAGCAACGAGGGTCATACCCATATCCGTATCCTGCCATCCGGACGTGCGGTGACACCCGACAGCGGCCATGAAACGCACGGTCAGGATTTACCGATCAGCTTTGATATCGAAGAACTGTTGCAGGATCAGGATTCCATTCCTGATCTCAATGTGACGTATATCGCCGGTGGTCCCGGCGTGGTTGACGAGGCCGGCCTGTCGAATGGTTCCAGCAGTAATGATGGTTCAGCCACGACAACCGGTTCGTTCACGATCGATACCGGTAACGATCAGCTGGCGGCGTTCGAGGTGCAGGATAAGGACGGCAACTGGATTGATGTGACTGCCGGCAACGTTATGGTGCAGGGCGTCGACGGCGTGCTGACCGTTACGCTTAACAATGGTGTCTATAACTGGTCCTATGATCTGACCACAAACCTGACGACACACACGGATACGGATCTGCTGGATGGCGACAGCGACCGGGGAGCGGCAGACCAGGTGCCGGGTGATGTATTCCCGGTGCGTGTTATTGACAATGATGGTGATATTTCTCCGCCGGCGTCAATTGACGTCGTGGTCAATGATGATGGCCCGTCCGTTACATCGACGGCCTTGCCTGTCGATGCCCTGCAGGTCGACGAAAGCCTGCTGGCCCAGGATGCGCAGCTGGATGTGAGTGGGCAGTTCGCAATTGTTGCCGGCGCCGATCAGCCGGCCGCCGTGAATTATGCACTGACGGTACCGGAAGGAGACGGTACTGACAGCGGACTGGTGGATGTGGCCACCGGTCAGCGGATTCTGTTAAGTGAAGTTAACGGCGTTATCCAGGGCCGCACCGAGACGGGTGGCGACCTGGTGTTCACACTCAGTGTTAATGGTGCCGGCGTGGTTACGCTGGACCAGCTGCGTGCCCTGCGTCATCCGGACGGAACCGATCCCGATGATGTACTGAACCTTGCGTCTCCCGACCTGGTGCAACTGACAGCCACAGTCACGGACGCGGATGGTGATACGGCAAGCGCAGTGCTTGATCTCGGGTCTGCTATCAGTTTCCGGGATGACGGGCCACAGGCGGTAGACGATATCGCCGGTACGGCCGAAGACGCGGCGATTACCTATAACGTGCTGGGCAATGACGTGGCCGGTGCCGATGGCCCGGCGACGGTGACGGCGGCGAGCCTGGCAAGTGGGCAGGGCACGGTGACGTTCCTGCCGAACGGCGACATCACGGTGACGCCGACAGCGGGCTACGAAGGTCCGATCGTGGTGAATTACACCATTATTGATAGCGACGGTGATCCCGCGTCGGCGACATTAACGGTCAAAGTGGCGCTGGACTCGGTGCCGGCGTTAAGCATCCAGGATGGCACGGTAGACGAGGCGGCGCTGCCGGCGGGCAGTAATGCGGCCAGTCCGAACGAAGCGGCCAGTGGTGGTTTTGGTATCAACACGGGCGGCGACAGTGTCGGCTCGCTGGTGATCAACGGGGTGGACGTAACCAGTGGCGGCACGGTGGCGGGTGCCTACGGCACGCTGACGGTGACGCTGACCAGCGGGGTGTACAGCTGGGATTACCTGCTGGACACGAATGCGCCGCACCCGGACACGACCAGCACGGGCACGGCCGAAGGCATTGCTGAGCAGTTCAACGTGGTGCTGACCGACAGTGATGGCGATGTGGTGAATGACGTACTGGATATTGCCATCCTCGATGACGGGCCGAAAATTATCTCCACGGCCTTGCCGGGCGGTGGCCTGCAGGTAGATGAGACTGACCTGGCGACCGATGCACAGCTGGATGTCAGTGGTCAGTTCACGGTCGTGACAGGTGCAGATACACCGGCCTCGGTGGACTATGCCTTGTCGGTGCCGGGTGGTGCGGGGGCTGACAGTGGTGTTGTTGATACTGCCAGTGGTGAACGGGTCCTGTTAACTAATGTGAATGGTGTGATCGAGGGTCGCACGGAAACCGGCGGCGAACTGGTCTTTACGCTTAGTGTTAACAGCAGCGGTGTGGTTACGCTGGATCAGATACGCGCAGTCGCGCATCCGGACGGAAATAATCCGGATGATGTGCTGAATCTTGGCGCAATAGATACTGTTGTTCTCACGGGCACCGTAACGGATGCTGACGGCGACAGCAGTAGTGCCGCACTGGGTCTCGGTACTGCGATCAGTTTCCGGGATGACGGCCCTTCCCTGACCGGGGGGCTGTTGGGCGAATTTAATGAGGGCAGCGGGACGCACGTGCTGGGGGCTGTCGATACAGTACTGAATATTAACCCGGGTGCCGACGGCCTTGGCAGCATCGACATCACCAACAGTAAGCCACTCGGTGGTACGCTCGAAGTCATCAATGGTCAGCTCGTGTATACGCCGCCGGCGGATGTCGACAATGGCGCTGACGGAAATGCGGTGCAGCTGGATAAGTTCGAGATCACGGTGACTGACGGCGATGGCGATAGCGCAACCACGCAGGTGTCGTTTGAAGTGGTTGGTCCGAACATGGCTATTGGCAGTGGCGCAGATGACGAGGGGCCAGACGACGGTATAGATCCGCATGTGCTGAACACGACGCCGATAGCGTCAGGCACTATAATCGGTGACGCAGGTGTTGACTTTATTGCCGGTGATGCTGGCGGTACGGCATCCATTGATACCAATGCAAACATGATCCTGGTGCTGGATATTTCCGGCAGTATGACTTCGTCCATTAATTTCAAGGACAGCAATGGCGTCACCTCGTCCATGTCGCGCCTCAATGCACAGAAACTTGCTGTCATTGCCCTGCTGACCGAGATGGCGAACAGCGGTGCTGCTGAAGTGCGCGTGCATATCGTTGGATTCAGCAGTGATGCATCAGCCCTGGGCACCTTCGACCTGGTGGGCGGTGACTTGCAATCAGCGATTGACGCAGTCAATGCAACCACAGCCGGCGGCGTCACCAATTATGAAGCCGGCTTGCAGGCTGCCATCGACTGGTCAGCAGTGTCTGGCAATCTTCTCTCCGGTGATAATGTCATTAACCAGACATTCTTTATCTCGGATGGCCAGCCGAATCGTTACCTGAATGACGACGGCAGTCTCAGCGGCAGCGCCTCGGCATCCACGGCGATGGGCCAGATACTGGGCAGCGATGGGACCAACGAGGTACAGATTCTTGAAAACCAGTTTGGACCTATAGAGGCCAGTTGGTATTGCACTGACGCGTCAGTCTGATATCGATAACCTCGACCAGGTTGAAGGAGAGGCGCGTAGTTCCGACGCGGCGGATAATATTTTCACCGCGAATGACCTGGTTGATGCCCTGTCAGACCTGAATCCGTTGAATCAGCTGGCCCCGCTTGGTAATGATGTGACTAATGCGGGTGATGGCAACGACATTGTTTTCGGCGACTCACTGTTCACCGATATCCTGGCCGATAACCAGGGACTGGCCACGCCGGACGGGGCGGGTTGGCGGGTATTTGCCGAGCTGGAAGCGACGCCGGGTTGGGGGCGTGAAGAAACCACCGATTACATTCGGGCAAATCACCTTGAGTTGTCTGCAGAGTCGACACTGGATGCGGCGGGCCGTACCGGCGGTAATGACATAATCGATGCCGGTGCGGGTGACGATATCGTTTATGGACAGGAAGGTGACGACATCATCACCGGTGGTGCCGGGAACGATATCCTGTCCGGAGGCAGCGGTGCAGATATATTTATCTGGAATGCAAACGAATCCGGTAGCGACGAAATTATCGACTTCAATACCGCCGAAGGCGATGTTCTGAACATTGCTGATCTGCTGACCGGCCCGAATAACCTGACCGCGGCCGAGCTCGATGGTAGCTACATGAGCATTGCATCCGGCTCTGATACGGTCATTACCGTGTTTGGCAGCGGTGGTAATACGGACCAGGTGATTCAGCTAACCGGCTTCGATACCACGAACCAGAGCAGCGTGCAGATCATTGAGAACCTCCTTGGTAATAATTTGCTGACTGATTGACCGATATGCCGGGCCGCAGCCTGCCGGCTGTGGTCCCGGTCGCAATTCGTATAAAACTCTTTCTCCGGGTGTGTAATAATCACGCCTGTTATCACGGCGTGCCGGGGAAGGCAGTAAATTCATGTTTCGTCCACTCGAGCTGTTTATTGGTATGCGCTATACGCATACCAAACGGCGAACGCATTTCATATCATTTATATCGCTGACATCCATGCTGGGCATTGCCCTGGGTGTGATGGCATTGATTACCGTGCTTTCGGTCATGAACGGGTTTGAAAAAGAGCTGCGTACACGCATCCTGGGTATGGCCTCGCATGCGACCGTGACAACTTTCGCTGGCCAGTTGTCGGACTGGGAAGGACTCGCGGATATCGTCACTCGCGAGCCGCATGTGCTGGCTGCGGCACCTTACGTGCGCGGCGAGACGATGCTGAGTCTGGGCAACCAGGCCAGCGGGGCTCTCCTCAGGGGCGTATTACCCGGCGTCGAGGATACGGTGTCTGATGTGGTGAACCACATCATTGGCGGAGATATAAATCTGCTGCAGGAAGGCGAATACGGCATTATTCTCGGCAGCGAGCTGGCCACGGCGCTCGGTGCCGGAATCGGTGATGCTGTCACGGTCGTGTCGCCACAGGTCATCGTCGGTCCGACCGGGATTATGCCGCGCCTGCGCCGCTTTACCGTGGTGGCACTGTTCGAAGTTGGCATGTTCGAGTATGACCGTGGCGTAGCGCTGGTGCATATCAAGGATGCAGCACGCCTGTTCCGGCTGGATGGCAACGTCACCGGACTGCGCTTGAAGCTTGATGATGTATTCGATGCGCCGACTGTCAGTCAACAGCTGTATGACAAGCTGCAGGGTGACTACCTCATTGAAGACTGGACGCGGCGACACGCGAATTTCTTCCGTGCGGTAAAGACTGAAAAGCGTGTGATGTTCATAATTCTTACACTGATTGTCGCGGTTGCCGCCTTTAATATCGTTTCAACCCTGATTATGGTTGTCACTGACAAGCGTGCGGATATCGCGATCCTGCGGACTCTTGGTGCCACGCCGCGTTCAATTATGCTGATATTTATCATCCAGGGAGTGGTTATCGGGGTGCTGGGAACCGCACTCGGCGTGGCCGGTGGCGTCGCGCTGGCGCTGAATATTGAAACAATTGTTCCGGCAATCGAGAATTTCTTCAACGTGCAGTTCCTGTCGGCAGATGTGTACTACATCAGCGATGTACCCTCGGAACTGCACTGGGACGATGTCTGGCGAATGGCGGCAGTGGCGCTGGGACTGAGCCTGCTGGCGACACTGTACCCTGCCTGGCGGGCGGCCCGCACACACCCGGCGGAGGCATTGCGTTATGAGTAACGTGATCGAGTGCCGCGGACTGCAAAAGAAGTTTCTCGAAGGACGGCATGCCCTGGAAATACTGAAGGGGATTGACCTGGATATTGCGTCCGGGGAGCAGGTTGCCATCATGGGCGCATCCGGCAGTGGCAAGAGCACCTTGCTGCATATACTGGGCGGTCTTGACGAGCCATCTGCAGGGACTGTCCGGATTGACGGGCAGGCAATATCCGGCCTGTCAGCGCCGGCACTCGGACGACTGCGTAATTCCGCGCTCGGTTTCGTGTACCAGTTCCACCACCTGCTGCCGGAATTTTCGGCGCTGGAAAACGTTGCCATGCCACTGCTGGTGCGTGGTATACAGCCGACCATTGCCGCGGCCCAGGCCACCGAGATGCTGGAACGCGTTGGTTTGTCAGCACGACTTACGCACAAGCCAGGCGAACTGTCGGGTGGTGAACGGCAACGCGCGGCAGTGGCACGTGCGCTGGTCACGCATCCCCGTTGCGTAATCGCGGATGAACCGACCGGCAACCTTGATCAGCATAATGCTGCACAGGTCTATGGCCTGATGCTGGAGTTGAACCAGGCGCTCGGCACCAGCCTGCTGGTAGCGACGCACGATCCGCGCATCGCCGCCCGCATGGACCGCATTATCCATCTGGATGACGGTTATCTGAAGGAATCTGACGAAAATCACAATTAAGTAATTATTTATCATGTTCAGGGAAGAGCATGACATTCCACGCAATTTCATTCGTTGCCGGCACCCTTGTTCTGCACTTGCAGGCGAAACTTCCAGCTGTTTCTATTCTGCTGCTGGTTGCAGCAACCCTGCCTTTTCTTGCCAGCCGGCGGTTAAGACTCCTGGCTATCTTTAGTCTCGGCTTTCTATGGGCCACGTCATAACGTGCTGCTGACAGCCCTGCTAACTCGCCGGTTCTGCACTTACAGGCGAAACTTCCAGCTATTTCTATTCTGCTGCTGGTTGCAGCAACCCTGCCTTTTCTCGCCAGCCGGCGGTTACGACCCGTGGCTATCTTCAGCCTCGGCTTTCTATGGGCCGCGTTTCATAACGTGCTTCTGACAGCGCAGGGCCTGCCTGAGAATCTGCAGGGCGAGACAGTGCTGATTGAGGGGGAGGTGCTGGAACGCCCGCCTGCTGCGAGCGGGATTCGCATACGTTTTTTGTTTAAGGCTGACCGGCTGGATGCGGGAGAAGGCTGGCAGCCTTTCGCAACGCGGGTGCGTCTGGACTGGTACGGTGAACATGGTGACCCGCAGCCGGGTGAGCGCTGGACATTTGCAGTCAGGCTCAGGCAGCCCGGTGGATACGCCAATCCGGGCGGATTCGATTACGAGCAGTGGCTTTACCGTGAACGTATTCGCGCCACCGGGTACGTTCGTGCTGACGACCGGAACCGGCATATCGGCACCGGGTCAGTTTCAGTGATTGATTCCATTCGCAGCAGTTTGTCAGCAACCATGGCTGTTGATGCCGGGACACGCCCATCCATGGCCCTGGTACAGGCATTGACTGTCGGGCAGCGCAACCGTATCAGCCAGGACCAGTGGCAAATACTGCGTGCGACCGGTACCAGTCATCTGATGGCGATATCCGGTTTGCATATCAGTCTTGTTGCGGGGCTGGTATTCGGCTGCGTCAGGTTCGCATGGGCACGTTCTGCCATGCTTGCAACGCGGCTGTTGCCCGTGCGCGCAGCGGCGCTGGCAGCGCTGTTAGCGGCGACACTGTATGCGTTGCTGTCCGGCTTTGCGATACCGGCGCAACGCGCACTGATTATGGTCGCACTGCTGATGGTGGCACTTATGTCCGGTCGGCGTGCAACGTTTCCCGGCGTGATCAGCATGGCGGCACTGGTAACCCTGTTGATGGATCCTGTGGCAATCCTGTCTGCCGGGTGGTGGCTGTCATTCAGTGCCGTTACGATTATTGCGTGGTTCAGCATCGGTCGAAGCGGTTACCGATACCCGTCGAGTCGCTGGTTCATGATGCCGGTCATGCTGGCGATCTGCATGATGCCGCTGTTGATTCTGTTTTTTCAGCAAGTGTCGCTGGTTGCGCCACTGGCAAATATCGTGGCGGTTCCCTGGGTCAGCTTCCTGGTGGTGCCGTTGGCACTGGCCGGCGTGGTCCTGTGCACATTCAGTGAAGCGGCCGGACTCGTCGTGCTGCAGCTCTCGGCATGGATACTGGATGTGTTGTGGCAGGCGCTGGCCTGGCTTGCTGACCTGGATATTGCGCTTGCATCATGGCCGCAACCTGCAGGCAGTCAGCTATTGCTGGCGTCACTCGGCGTGGCATGCCTGTTTCTTCCTCGCGGGATGCCCGGTCGCTGGGCGGGTGTCATGCTGTTGCTACCCATGCTGCTTGCCACGCATGTGCAGCCGGCGCCGAATGAGGTCCGGGTGTCGCTGCTGGATGTTGGCCAGGGACTGTCGGCTGTCATAAGGACGGCCCGGCACACACTGGTATACGATACCGGCCCCGCATTCGGCAGTCATTTCGATACCGGTCGAGCGGTGCTTGTTCCATATCTGCGTAGCCAGGGAACTACCCACGTCGATCGCCTGGTTATCAGTCACGGTGACAATGACCACATTGGCGGAGCACGCTCGATGCTGGCGGTTTATCCGGCCGATGAGGTGCTGTCCAGTGTGCCGTTTGAGTATGACGGGCATGCAGCAACTGCGTGCCGCCGGGGTATGCAGTGGTCCTGGGACGGTGTCATGTTCACGCTAATGCACCCGCAGGCCGGTGACGGTCACAGCGGCAATGATGCGTCGTGTGTGTTGAGGATAAGCGTGGCGGGCGGCCTGCGGCTGCTGTTGACGGGTGATATCGAGCGTGCCGGGGAGCATGACCTGCTGGTGCATTACGGTGAGGAGCTGAAAAGTTCGGTGCTGGTAGTGCCGCACCATGGCAGCCGGACCTCGTCGACCGCCAGTTTTATTGCCGCTGTCAATCCTGACCTGGCACTGGTTCCGGCCGGGCACAGGAATCGTTACCGGTTCCCGCGGCCCGAGGTGATGGCTCGCTATAAAGAAAACGGTAGCCGCATGCTGGAAACCGGTAAATCGGGTGCCATTTCGGTCATATTGAGGCCACACGCGCCGCCGCCCCGAGGTGAATCGTTTCCGTCAGTCATGGCCGCGCCTGTGGCGCCGGCCGGAATGAGTGAGCTTATGTTTGGCTATTGACGCAAATACAGTATGATTCTCACCGGTTACGTTGGCTGGCAATAAAAAGGACGGTGATACGGTGCTGGAACTGGTGAAAGCGGGCGGCTGGCTGATGTTGCCCATCATTTTATGCTCGATCATCGCGGTAGCCATTATCGCGGAACGACTGTGGTCCCTGCGCCTGCGCAGGGTATTACCGAAACACCTGGTGGCCCAGGTATGGCGTTGGGAGAAAATTCACCAGCTCAACGACGAGCATATGCGGGAGCTGCAGGCCAGTTCTCCGCTGGGCTCTATCCTGGCGGCCGGTATTGTCAACCGCCACCAGAACCGGGCGGTCATGAAAGAAAGCATCGAGGATACCGGCCGCCACGTGGTCCATGAACTCGAACGCTACCTGAACACACTGGGCACCATTGCGGCGATTACGCCGCTACTGGGTCTGCTCGGCACGGTTATCGGCATGATCAAGGTCTTTTCGGCAATCACCACCCAGGGGGTCGGCAATCCGGGTGCGCTGGCCGGTGGTATTTCGGAAGCGCTGCTGACCACGGCTGCCGGCATGTCGGTCGCGATACCGACGCTGATGTTTTACCGGTACTTCAGGGGCCGCGTCAGGATGCTGGTGTTGCGCATGGAGCAGGAAGCCATGCTGATGGTCGAGATCATGCATGGGACGCGCAAGCCGGGCGGGGGTGACAAGTGAACCTGCAGCCGCTTGACAGTGACGAACCGGACGTCAACCTGACGCCGCTGATCGATGTCGTATTCCTGCTGCTGATCTTCTTCATGGTGTCGACAACATTCGAGCACCAGTCCCGTATCCAGGTCGAGTTGCCGGAGGCGAGTGCAGAGCCGACCACACCGGAAGCCGAGTCACTTGAAATTATCGTTGATGCACAGGGACGGTATTTCATTGGCGAAGAGCAGGTTGTCAATTCGCAACTAAAGACCCTGAAGGGGGCCATTGCCAATGTGCTTGGTGATCGAACCGACATGCCGGTAATTGTGCGGGCGGATGCAAATTCTCCCCACCAGTCCGTGGTGACGGTCCTTGATGCGGCCAGCCAGCTTGGTTTGACACGAATTTCGCTTGCTACGACCCGGTCAACGTCGGAGTAACGCGCGTTCCCGAACGCACGGGCACGTACCGTATGAAGCGTCTGGACCACTACTGGTACGCGCGCAGTCCATGGCTGTTGCTGTTGACGCCGCTTTCACTGTTGTTCCGCCTGGTAGCGGCCACACGCCGGCTGGCATATCGCAGTGGCCTGTTGCGCAGCAGGCACGCCGGTGTACCGGTTATCGTGGTCGGGAATATCACTGTGGGCGGTACCGGCAAGACCCCGCTGGTCGCGTGGCTGGCCGAATACCTGCGTGACAGGGGCTACCAGCCGGGTATCGTCGCACGCGGCTATGGTGGCAATGCCAGCCAGTGGCCACAACAGGTGCGTCCCGACAGCAACCCGGCAACGGTTGGCGACGAGGCGGTGATGCTGGCCGGGCGTACTCATTGCCCGATGGCAGTCGGCCCCGATCGCTATGCAGCAGCCCGCGCGCTCGTTCAACACAGCGATTGCACAATTATTATCAGTGATGACGGATTACAGCACTACGCGCTGGCACGTGATATCGAAATTGCCGTCATCGACGGCATACGCCGCTTTGGCACCGGTTTTATGCTGCCGGCCGGGCCCTTGCGTGAGCCTGTTTCACGGCTGAACTCCGTTGACCTGGTTGTCGTGAATGGACTCGGTGCCGGTCGTGAATACCCCATGCACATGCGTACCGGCGATGCCTTCAGGCTGGTCGATGGTACACGGCGACCACTGGCGGATTTCCAGTCTGAATCCGTCCATGCCGTAGCCGGTATCGGTAACCCGCAGCGGTTTTTCCGGGCATTGTCACAGGATATTCGCGCAGTAGAGCAGCACGAATTTCCTGACCACCATCATTATCGACCGGAGGATATTGCATTCGGTGACGACCGGCCGGTACTAATGACAGAGAAGGATGCGGTAAAATGTCGCTACTTTGCCGGTGACAATGTCTGGTACGTGCCGGCTGAAGTCGAACTGAGCGATGAATTCAGCAAGCGTCTGAATGAGTTACTCGAACTGCGCGCGCCAGCTGTAGCGGATGCTGTTCACCTGTAATCTGGCCTGACTGGAGAGTTACATGGACAAGAAGTTGCTGGAAATCCTCGCTTGCCCGGTTTGCAAGGGTCCGCTGTTATACAGAAAAGATGCACAGGAACTCGTGTGCAAGGCAGACCGGCTGGCATTTCGCATTGAAAATGAAATTCCGGTCATGCTTGCAGAAGAGGCGCGCGCTATCCCGGTTGATGAGGCGATCTGAAATCTCCGCCCATGTCTGATTCGGTCTACAAAGTAGTTATCCCGGCCCGTTATGGTTCGACCCGCTTGCCGGGCAAGCCGTTGTTACCCATTGCCGGCAAACCCATGCTGCAACATGTTTACGAACGCGCATTAAGCAGTGGTGCTGATGAAGTGGTTATTGCAACTGATGACGCACGCATCGAGAAAGTGGCGACGGGTTTCGGTGCAGCGGTTTGCATGACTTCGACCGCGCATTCATCCGGTACCGAGCGAATTGCGGAAGTTACCGAAACACTCGGCTGGCCGGATGACAGCATTGTCGTCAACGTGCAGGGTGACGAGCCGTTGCTGCCGCCTGCCTTGATACGGCAGGTAGCGTCCGGTCTATCCCTGAATAAAGACGCCGTGGTAGCCACGCTGGCCAGTCCCCTGACGGATGCGAGCGAATGGTGCAACCCGAATGTGGTCAAGGTCGTGCTCGATAAGCGTGGCTATGCATTGTATTTCAGCCGTGCCACGATCCCGTTTGACCGTGATGATAACAAGGGTGTGCTGGGTGTTGCCGCGTTACGGCACCTGGGGCTCTATGCATACCGCACGGATTTTCTGCAGACGTACAGCACGCTCACGCCGTCACCGCTCGAGGATATTGAAAAACTCGAACAGTTAAGGGTTCTCTGGCACGGTTTGCGAATTCATGTCGGTATCGCAGAGGAGCAGCCGGGGCCGGGCGTGGATACCCGCGAAGACCTGGCACGCGTTGCTGCGCTACTGGGCGGATGAACCGGATTCGCCGGCGGCGGTGACTTCCTCAATGTGGCTTTCAATGCGATTGTAATCGGATTTTCGCAGTTCTCTGAATTGAATGCCGATATGGTACGTGTCCTGCGCGAGCCGTTCCGTGTGTATTAGCAGGGAGGTCAGGTCCAGGTTCATTGCACGCCGGTTAATCGGGCGCAGTGAGAATTTTATGCAGACGCTGACATCCGCGACCTGTCCGGGTGTGTGTTGTTCTGCCGGGATAATGGCCTTGTAGGTCGCCAGGTCACACTCGATTTTCAATCCGCCGACTGACAGGTTGATGATAGTCGCGTCGTGCAGTTGCGCGCCGGGCAATCCGAGCCGGCACGGAATCGATGTCTCGATCCGCGCGTGCTTGCGATCAATGGCAAAATGTTGTTTATCCATGCCTGTACAGTTTCAGATTGCAGGTTGCCGGCCCTGTTGGTTCCGCAGGTGCGGAATGCCGGTATCGCGCAAATTATAGTGCGCCGTTATAATGCCAAGATTACCAGAAAACCGGTTCGTCGCGTTACGGGCCGCCATACCCTCTATTATCCTGGCATTGAATGTTGCCAGGTGGAAAAGTGATTACTTCGTATGAAAACCGTTAAAGTATTATTTGTCTGTATGGGCAATATCTGTCGCTCGCCCACGGCCCAGGGTGTCTTCGAGAAACTCGTAATCGACGCGGCCCTGGCAGAGCAAATTATCATCGATTCTGCCGGTACTCACGCCTACCATATTGGTGAACCGCCTGATGCAAGGGCGACCGAGGCGGCCAATCGCCGTGGTGTTGATCTCAGTACGCAACGTGCCCGGTCGGTGAGTGCCGCTGATTTTGACGAATTTGATTATATCCTTGCCATGGATAACAGTAATTATGCGGATTTGTCCGCGCTGGGTTCGCCCGGGAGCGAGGCAAAGCTGAAGATGTTTCTTGAGTTTGCAACTGCCTCCGGACTTGCCGAGGTGCCGGATCCCTATTACGGCGGATCGACCGGTTTCGAACGGGTGCTTGACCTGATTGAAGAGGCCGCAGCCGGCCTGCTGGCTGAAATTCGCCAGCAGCACAGCATCTAGCCTTTCATTCACCTGTTTTAATCGGCTGCTGCATTCTCCTTCACCGGCGGCCGGGTGTCCTTGCCGGCGCTTGCTTCGTTGCCGCCCTGATTCCTGTTTGCCGTAGTTGCCGGTTTCTCGGCGGTGGCTGACTGCGTGTTCGTCGGTCGGGTATTGTCAGACGGCGCGGTCGCAGGTGACGGGGATTTTACAGCCGCTGTTCCCGTCGGCTTGGCCGGTGCCGGCTGTTTGTCGTTTGCGGCACTCGCCTGGCCGGTATCACTCGATGGCCCGTTCACCTGCGTATTACCGGTCTGCTCGCTGTTCTGGCTGGACGAACGACGCCTGCCGCCGCGGCGACCGCGACGTGAGCGGCGCTTGGGCTGGACCTGTTGTTTGTCGTCACCGGCGTCAGACTTGCTGGCTGGTGGTGCTGTCTTCGCCTGGGTGGACTGTTTCCGTGCGTTCGTGTCCTGTTGGCCTGTTTGCGTCCGTGAGCGTGTGCGCGTGTTTGGCCGACTGCTGCGCGTTCCACCCTGGCGATCATCTGTTCGCCGACCGCTGCTCCGCCGACTGCTGCTGACGTTGCTACTGCTGCTGCGACGACTGCTACCGGTGCTACTGCGCCGGTTCTGTGGCTTGCTGCGGCTGGATGATGGTTGTTTGCGTGACTGACTGCTGCTACCAGTTCCGAACAGGGCGGCAAACAACCGTTTCAGCAAGCCGGGTTTTTCTACGACTGCGACGGCCTGGGGCACCTGCTGCGGTGCCGGTGTGACCGGTTTGACTGATTTGACCGCCGGAACTTCTGCGGCAGCCGCCGTAGACTCGGCTCGCGTGGCCGGTGCTTCTATCGGTTCTGGTGTTTTCTGTAAATCGTAGCTGGCGACATCCTTGATTTCGGCGCTTTCGTCAGTGCGTACGCGCTGCACATCGAAGTTCGGTGTCTCAAGTGCCGGAGAAGGGATCAGCATGACAGAAATCTTGTGACGGGCTTCCAGCTCGGACAACAGGTCGCGTTTTTCGTTAAGCAGGTAGGTGCCGACATCGACCGGCACGTGTGCAACGACCCGCTGGGTGTTGTCCTTCATGACTTCTTCTTCGATGATGCGCAGGACCGATAGTGACAGGGATTCCACGCCACGAATCGTGCCCTGGCCGGTACAGCGCGGGCAGACTATCTGGCTGGATTCACCCAGTGATGGTCGTAGACGCTGGCGTGACATTTCCAGCAGTCCAAAGCGGGAAATACGTCCGATCTGTACACGCGCACGGTCAACCTTAAGCGCATCACGCAGGCGATTTTCCACCTCGCGCAGGTTGCGGGCCGGTTGCATGTCGATGAAGTCAATGACGACCAGGCCGCCGAGATCGCGGATACGCAGCTGGCGCGCAACCTCATCGGCTGCCTCGAGATTGGTATTGAGTGCAGTCTCTTCGATATCGCTGCCCTTGGTGGCGCGCGCCGAGTTGACGTCGATGGAGATGAGCGCTTCGGTATGGTCAATGACCAGGGCACCACCCGAGGGCAGGCGCACTTCACGCTGGAAGGCCGATTCGATCTGCGATTCGATCTGGAAGCGGCTGAACAACGGGACCTGGTCCGCGTACAACTTCAGTTTGCCCAGGTTGTGCGGCATAACCCGTTCCATAAACTCGCGGGCTTCTTCATATACTTCCTGGCTGTCGATCAGTATCTCGGTGACATCGGTGCGCAGGTAATCGCGCAGGGCGCGAATGATGACATTGCTTTCCTGGTAGACGAGGAAGGGCGATGGTCGTTCTGCGGCTGCCTGTTCGATGACGGACCAGAGGTGAACCAGGTAGTCGAGATCCCACTGCAGCTCTTCGCCGCTACGCCCGATGCCGGCTGTCCGCACGATCATGCCCATGTCTTCCGGGATGATCATGTTGCTCATGGCTTCCCGGACCAGGTTGCGGTCATCGCCCTGAATGCGGCGTGACACACCACCGGCGCGCGGGTTATTGGGCATCAGGACCAGGTAGCGCCCGGCCAGGCTGATGAAGGTGGTGAGTGCGGCGCCCTTGTTGCCACGCTCCTCTTTCTCGACCTGCACAACCAGTTCCTGGCCTTCGCGCAGGGCATCCTTGATGCTGAGGCGACCGCCGGCCTGGCGGGCTTCTTCGGTAAAGTAGCTGCGGGCGATTTCCTTGAGTGGCAGGAAGCCGTGGCGGTTGCCGCCATATTCGATGAAGGCCGCTTCGAGGCTGGGCTCGATGCGGGTTATTTTACCTTTATATACGTTGGATTTTTTCTGACCGCGTGAAGGAACCTCGATATCAAGGTCGTAGAGTTTCTGGCCATCGACCATGGCCACACGCAGCTCTTCGGGCTGCGTGGTATTGATCAGCATTCGTTTCATGTAATTTGTCTCTCATCGTCTCAACCCGGGCACGCAGATAGCCGGAATGCCGATCCGGACGGGAGATAACTCTTTCCGTCAGTACGGTCAGCCAGGCTAACACTGTGATATAAACGGCGGCGTGTTCCATGGGAGCGCTTGTTGTTTATTTGATAGTATGTTTACAGCATTCAGCTGAATGAATGGAGAATGTCGGTTAATCAAGCAGCCAACAGCCCCGGTAAAAACGGTTTGTCGGAGTCCGGCTGATCACGGGTGTTACCGAATCGTCACGGAATCCGAGGCCGCACTATAACAACCTTGACCAATACCCGCAAACATGCGTGGGTATATGGCACGTTACCGGCAGGGTTATTGCCAGACCGTCATCGAGCGAAAATTTCCTTATGAACGATACCGTTGCGAACAATCACCCGAAGGTGCGCCAGGTCAGCGTATCGGCCGACGAGGCCGGTCAGCGCATTGACAACTTTCTGGCGCGATACCTGAAAGGGGTGCCGCGCAGTCATATTTATCGCATTCTGCGTCGCGGTGAGGTGCGCGTGAACAGTGGGCGTATCAAGGCACAGTACAAGGTATGTGCCGGCGATACGGTGCGTATCCCGCCGGTACGTATCGCAGAAAGAGAGAGTCGGGGGCCGATACCGGTGTCCGGAGTGGGCCTGGGTGGTCGTATCCTGCTCGAAAATTCGCGCTGCCTGGTGCTCGACAAACCCGCCGGCATGGCGGTGCATGGCGGCAGTGGTGTGAGTTACGGCGTCATCGAGGCATTACGCGCCGAGCGGCCGGAGGCGCCCTATCTTGAGTTGGCCCATCGACTGGACCGGGATACCTCCGGTTGCCTGGTCATCGCCAAACGCCGCAGTTTTTTGCGGGCGTTTCATGAACAATTGCGTGACGGGTCGGTCGAGAAGTATTACCTGGCGCTGGTGGCGGGACAATGGGATCAGGGCGAGCGCAAGGTGACGGCACCGCTGCGCAAGAATACGCTCGCCGGTGGCGAACGGGTCGTGCGCGTGGATGATACCGGCAAGACGGCACTGACCGTATTCAGACCGATTGACCGGTTTCGAACCGCCACACTGGTAGAGGCGCAGTTGCATACCGGGCGGACCCACCAGATCCGCGTGCACGGGGCTCACATCGGGCATCCGCTGGCCGGCGATACCAAGTACGGCGACCGGGAATTCAATACGACGATGCGCGCGCTGGGTTTGCGTCGCATGTTCCTGCATGCCCACCGCGTGGTGTTTGTCGACCAGGATGACAACCCGCTCGATGTCAGTGCGCCGCTTGATGATCAGTTGAAGGCTGTTCTCGACCGGCTGGAGTCTTCATAATCCCACCAGGAAGCCGACACAGGTAGCGAGCTTGAAAGAATCGATTAAATGCATCGTGTTTGACTGGGACGGGACGCTGATGGACTCGGAGTCGCAGATCGTCCATTGCCTGCATATGTCCATCGCGGATCTTGGTCTTGAACCGATGCATGATGATACGGTCAAGAATATTATCGGCCTGGGGCTGCGCGAGGCGATCGATGCGCTGGTGCCCGGGCGGGACGATAAATTCCACCGTGCCTTTGTTGAGGCCTATCGTAAACACTGGTTTGCCCATGACGGTTCCGAACTGTTCGAGGGCGCGCGTATGGTGCTCGACCGGCTCAAGGCGCACAATATCCTGCTCGGTGTTGCCACCGGCAAGGCGCGCAAGGGCCTGGTCAGGGTGCTTGACGAGACCGGCCTGGCAGACTATTTCGATGCCACGCGCTGTTCGGACGAGGCGCTTTCCAAGCCACATCCGCAGATGTTGCAGGATGTCATGACGGAGTTGTCCGTGTCGCCCGTTGAGACGGTCATGGTGGGTGATACCGAATATGACATGGAGATGGCGACCAATGCGGGAGCAGGTAAAATTGCCGTGCGTTCCGGTGTGCATTCGGAGGATCGCCTGAACCGGCACGACCCGCTGGTGTGCCTGGATACCGTGATGGATATGCCGGAATGGATGCATGACAAGGGCTATATTCCGGGCCAATGATTCAAACAGGAAGGAATTTATATGGAAGGTAAAGATAGCCGGGATGAAGGGTGGTCGCGCGAAGTTATCGAGCGACTGGCATTCTCCGCCGTAACTGAACAGCGACGTGCGCGCCGCTGGAGTGTCTTCTTTAAGGTGCTGCTGGCACTTTACCTGCTGGCATTGTTGCTGCTCTATATGCCGCGTGACTGGGGCGAGGTGACTGCGGCGGGCAAGAAGCATACGGCGCTGGTTGAACTGTCGGGTGCCATTTCGGATTCAAGCGAGGCGAGTGCGGACACCGTGATCGGCGGCTTGCGTGATGCATTTGAAGACAAGAAGACAGTCGGCGTAATCCTGCGCGCCAATTCACCCGGTGGCAGCCCGGTGCAGTCTTCATATATTTACCAGGAAATACGCCGGCTGCGTGAGCTGCACCCGGACAAGAAACTGTACGCCGTGGTCACTGACATGTGCGCATCCGGTTGTTACTACGTGGTCGCGGCAGCCGATGAGATCTATGTGAACAAATCCAGCATCGTCGGCTCTATCGGCGTACGCATGGACAGTTTCGGTTTTGTGGATACGCTGGACAAGCTCGGTGTTGAGCGGCGGTTATACACGGCCGGTGAAAGCAAGGGTTTCCTTGATCCGTTTCTGCCGAGCAAGGAAGCGGATGTCGACCATGTGCAGAGGTTGCTGGGCGATATACACGAGCAGTTCAAAAGCGCGGTGCGTGAAGGACGTGGAGACAGGTTGCAGGACCAACCACAGCTGTTTACCGGCCTGGTCTGGACCGGTGAAGAGAGTGTCGACATGGGTCTGGTCGACAAGATCGGCAGTGCCGGCTACGTGGCACGCGAGGTGATCGGCGAGGAGGAGATTGTCGACTTTACCCAGAAGCCCGACTTGCTGGAGCGCCTGAGTGACCGCATTGGCGTTGCCATGGCCAGGGCGATGGGGCGGTTAATGGTCCAGGGGAGCGGCAGCATTCACTGATAACTGTGCGACGGCACGTTAACGGTTCGAATTAATTTATTTTCCAGGGAACCTCTGATGTGTCGTCATCCCCGTACCCGGGAGCCGTTCAGGATCCACTGGTGCCCGAGGCGTAATCAGGGCAGCACGATGCCGGCCTTGGCCAACATGCTTGTCAGCCGGATGAGCGGCAGTCCGATCAATGCAGTGGGATCATCACCAGTCATTTTTTCAAACAGGGTGATGCCGAATCCTTCGGACTTGAAGCTGCCGGCGCAGTTGTAGGGTTGTTCGTTTCTCAGGTAGCGCTCAACCTGTTCACTATCAAGTTTTCTGAACTGTACTGTGAACGGAACCATATCGATCTGCGCTTTATGTGTGCTGCTATCCAGCAGGCACAAGCCGGTGTAGAAGGTTACCTGTCGACCAGACAGACGCGATAGCTGCGCAACGGCTGTTGCATGGTTGCCGGGTTTGCCAAGGATTACATTATCGATACAGGCAACCTGGTCGGAACCGATGATCAGTCCGTTATGTATTGCGCCGATAGCGCGCGCCTTTTGTTCCGCCAGTCGCGCGACCAGTCTCTCCGGTGCCTCACCTGGCAGGGCGCTTTCATCAATGTCCGGGCTGACAGAGGTGTAGTCCAGGCCCAGTCGGTCGAGCAATTCTTTCCTGAACGGTGAAGACGAGGCCAGGATTATTTTTCTGACCTCAGTCGTCATTGATTTCTACCAGCGTTTCATCCGGGTTGACTGAATCGCCCTTGGCGACATGGATGGCGGTCACGCGTCCGGCGACCGGTGCCTGTATCTCGGTTTCCATTTTCATCGCTTCGGATATCAACACCGGCGTGCCGGCCTCAACCGAATCGCCGACGGCTACCAGTACATCAATGATGGTCCCCGGCATGGATGCAGTAACATGACCGGGCCGGGTCGCACGCGGACGCTGGCTGCCGCCGTCGGTCGCGCTGTTATCTTTTTTGTCAGGACTGATTTCGTCCAGCGTTTCAACCAGTACTTCCTCGGGTACGCCGTCAACTGTCATGTAGAACGGCCGGTTATCCAGGGTGCTGTGACCGGTTCCGGTTACCTTGATATGGTAGGACTCGCCATGCAGGGTGACATTGAATTCGGTCGGCCGGGTGTGCGCGGTTTTTTTCTCGCTGACCGGCTCCAGTGTTTCCGGGACAAGGGCATTCTGCTTGCGTTGTTGCAGAAATTCCTTGCCGATTTCCGGGAACATCGCATAGGTCAGGACGTCCGCTTCATTGTCTGCGAGTTCGCCGATCTCTTCGCGCAGTCGACCCATTTCGTTGTCCAGCAGGTCGGCAGGGCGCACGTCAATGACGTTTTCCTTGCCAATTGCCTGTTGTTGTACCTGCGGATCCACTGCTGCCGGTGCCTTGCCGTAACGACCTTGCAGGTAGAGTTTTACCTCGTTGGTAATCGTTGAATAGCGTTTCCCTGTCAGCACGTTCAATACCGCCTGTGCGCCGATAATCTGCGATGTTGGCGTTACCAGCGGCGGGTAGCCGAGATCCTTGCGGACAGCGGGAATTTCAGCGAAGACATCCTCGATGCGGTCGAGTGCACCCTGTTCGCGCAGCTGCGAGTACAGGTTGGAAATCATGCCGCCGGGCACCTGGTACACCTGCACCCGGGTATCCGGTCCGAGGTAGTCACTGTCGAACTGGTGATATTTCTTGCGGACGTCGCGGAAGTACAGGCCGATTTCCTGCAGGGCATCAAGATCAAGCCCGGTGTCGTATTCCGTATTGCGCAATGCGGCAACCATGCTTTCGGTTGCAGCATGACTGGTGCTGCCCGAGAATGCGGAGATTGCCGTATCGATATGCCGACAACCGTTTTCGATGGCCTTCAACAGGCACATCTCGGCCGTACCGGCGGTGGCGTGGCAATGCAGGTGAACCGGCAGCCGTGTTGCCTGCGTGATTTCACTAACCAGTTTGCCCGTCACCATCGGCGTCAACAGGCCCGCCATATCCTTGATGGCGATACTGTTGCAGCCCATGTCTTCGAGTTCGCGCGCCATGGCGACAAATTTATCCGTGTCATGGACACGGGCTGGTTGTATAGCAAATCGTGCCCTGGGCATGTTTGCCGGTTTTGCGTACCGCTGCAATTGCAGTCTGCAGGTTGCGTGTGTCATTGAGTGCATCGAAGACACGGAATACATCGATACCGGTAGCGGCGGCGCGTTCAACAAAGGCGTCGACCACGTCATCGGAGTAGTGCCGGTAGCCAAGCAGGTTCTGACCACGCAGCAGCATTTGCAGGCGTGTGTTGGGCAATGCCACGCGCAGATCCTCGAGCCGCTGCCACGGATCTTCTTTCAGGTATCTCAGGCAGGCATCAAAGGTTGCGCCACCCCAGACCTCGAGTGACCAGTAGCCGATGCGGTCGAGTCGCTCACATACCGGCAACATGTCTTCCGTGCGCATGCGCGTGGCGATCAGTGACTGGTGGGCATCTCTCAGGATTACGTCTGTGATGTTTACGGTTGTCATAACGTGTCCGTGTTCATTCGTGCCTACATTCCAAGGTGAGCGGAAAGTGCGGCGGATATGGCGGCCGATAACTCGCGCGTGGGGCGGCTGGTCCTGTAATTAACAAGCTCCGGATGGTCTTCGACAAAGCCTGTGTCGAATTCGCCACGCCTGAATTCGGGTACCTTCAGTATCTCCATATAATAAGGGATGGTCGTGCGAACACCGTATACGCCGGTGTCCTGCAAGGCGCGCCCTGCGCGATTCAGCAATCCATCCCAGGTGAGCGCCCAGACTGTCAGCTTGGCACACATTGAATCATAGTAGGGTGGTATTACGTAACCGGTATAAATGGCCGCGTCGGTGCGTACGCCGGGACCACCGGGAGCAAAGTAGCGTGTTATCTTGCCGAAGCTTGGCAGAAAATCGTTTTTCGGATCTTCCGCGTTTATGCGTAATTCCATGGCATAACCGCGTCGCTGAATGTCGGCCTGGGCGAACGAGAGTGGCTGACCGTCTGCTATGCGGATCTGTTCCTGCACGATATCGATCCCGGTGATGGCTTCGGTAACGGTATGTTCGACCTGCAGGCGGGTGTTCATTTCCATGAAATAAAAGTGTCCGTCGTCATCAAGCAGGAATTCGACGGTGCCGGCATTTTCGTAATGCACGGCCTTTGCGGCGCGTACAGCCATGTTGCCGAGGTATTCGCGTTGCGCCTCGTCCAGTTGCGGTGAGGGTGCGATTTCGATCAGTTTCTGGTGGCGGCGCTGGATGGAGCAGTCGCGTTCAAACAGGTGGACGCAGTTGCCATGGCTGTCGGCGAGCACCTGAACCTCGATGTGGCGTGGCCGCACAATACACTTTTCCATAAAAATGTCGGCCTGTCCGAAGGCCTTGGCAGCCTCGGATAGCACCCGGTCGTAGTATTTGCGCAGCTCGGCCTCGGAGTTGCAGCGCCGGATGCCGCGTCCGCCGCCGCCCGTGGTGGCCTTCAGCATCACCGGGTAGCCGATGTCAGCCGCCAGCACGACGGCCTCGTCGAGGCTGGCCAGGTTGCCGTCACTGCCGGGTACCACCGGAATGCCGGCCTCGATCATCGCCTGGCGGGCAGCAACCTTGTCGCCCATGCGGGCTATAACGCGGGCATCGGGCCCGATATAGCGTATGTGTCGCAGCCGGCAGATCTCGGCCAACAGCGGATTTTCGGACAGGAATCCGTAGCCCGGGTGCAGGGCGTCGCAACTGGCGGCGACCGCCAGATTGACGATGCGGTGGGCATTCAGATAGCCGGCAATGGATTCGGGGCCGATATTGTAGGCCTCGTCCGCTTTTTTTACGTGCAGGGCATGGCGGTCGGCATCCGCATAGATGGCCACCGAGGTTATGCCGGCCTCGGCGCAGGCGCGTATGATGCGGACGGCGATTTCACCGCGGTTGGCAATAAGGATTTTCTTGATCACGCGGTTACCTGCCGACAGACAATAGATCACTTTTAGTACGGAATTTCACCGGCCCTGTCAATACGCCTGCCGGGTACCCCGAGGGTGGAAAACGCCGATTATTCAGTGTTTTCCCCTTTGACACTGTCAAATTCAATCGCTAACATAAGCGGGTTATGATTGACCACCTGCCGGAGCGTCTCGATTTGCTGGCGACAGCCGGGGCAGGGCGTAGCATGCGGGGGAGTGTACCGCTGGCGCGCCTGGAGCGGGTCTTGCCGGCCCTGGCTTCGAGTGACGGTGAGTTACAGGTGGTTTTCGAACTGGGCAGGGATCCGGGCGGTATTTATTACCTGGCAGGTACCATCCAGGGCGAGCGTGGCGATTAATTGTCAACGTTGCCTGGAACCGGTGAAACAGACGCTTGACCTGACGTTTCGGCTCGGCCTGGTGCAGGACGAGGCGGCGATAGCTGCATTGCCTGAACACTATGAGGCATTACTGGTAACCGGTGAGCCGGCGAGGGTCGCGGACATCGTGTCTGACGAGGTGCTGCTGGCTTTGCCGCTGGTGCCTTTGCACGAGAACGACAGCCGTTGTCAGGGTGTATTGAAAGAATATCAGCCGCAGGCGGACGCACCACGCGAAAGTCCGTTTGCGATACTGCAAGAATTGAAACAGAAACAGCCGTAGACAGGAGTAATCAACATGGCCGTACAAAAGAGTCGCAAAACGCCTTCCCGTCGGGGTATGCGTCGCTCGCATGACAAACTGACCGGTGAAACGTTGTCCATCGAGCCGACAACGGGCGAAACACATCTACGTCATCATATCAGTGCTGACGGGTTCTATCGGGGTCGCAAGGTCATCAATAAAGACCTGGACTGATACAGTCCGTATCCAGTTGAAACCACCAGGCGTCGTCATGGTGCTGCCCGCGCAGCCACTTGTTGCTGTCAATGGATAGTCGCGTCACGATTGCGCTAGACGCGATGGGCGGCGATTTCGGCTCGAGCATCGTGGTTCCTGCCGCCGTGCTGGCCGCAAGAAAAAACCCGGATGTGGATTTTATCCTGGTCGGTGATGAAGCAGAGATCAAGGCCGCACTGGACAAGGCCGGCTCGGCGGGTGACAGCCAGTTGCACGTACAGCATGCCACCCAGACAGTTGAAATGGACGAGCTCCCGTCACATGCCCTGCGCAACAAGAAAGACTCATCCATGCGCGTCGCTCTCAACCAGATCAAGGAAGGCAAGGCGCATGCCTGCGTCAGCGCCGGCAATACCGGGGCTTTGATGGCGACCTCGCGTTTTGTTCTCAAGATGTTGCCGGGTATCGATCGCCCGGCCATCTGTACCGCGTTACCCAGTGAAAAAGATCACACCTGGATGCTGGACCTGGGCGCTAACGTTGATTGCGATGCCAAGCACCTGCTGCAGTTTGCCCTGATGGGTTCGGAGCAGGCCGGCGCGGTAGACGGGAATCGCAATCCGACTGTCGGTGTGCTGAATATCGGCGAAGAAGAAATGAAGGGCAACGAGCAGGTCAAGGAGGCGGCCCGACTCATCAGTCAAAGCGGGTTGAACTACGCCGGGTATGCCGAAGGTGATGATATCTACAAGGGGAACTTTGACATCATCGTCTGCGACGGCTTCATTGGCAATATATCCCTCAAGACCAGTGAAGGCGTGGCAAAAATGATCGCTACGTTTATCAAGCAGGAGTTCACCCGAAATATTTTAACGAAGCTGGCCGCGCTAATCGCCATGCCGGTGCTCAAGGCGTTTCGTCGCCGGATTGATCCGCGCCGCTATAACGGTGCCAGCCTGCTGGGGTTGCGCGGCATCGTCATCAAGAGTCACGGCAGTGCCGATGCGCTGTCTTTCAATAATGCCATCAAGGTGGCGATTCTCTCGGTACGCGAAGCGGTTCCTGACCGAATCAGTGCGCGGTTGCAGTCGTTCCAGGAGAACAGGCAGGCCTCATGAAATATTCGCGAATTACCGGTACCGGCAGCTATCTTCCCGAGAAGACGCTCACCAATCACGATCTGGAAAAAATCCTGGATACCACTGACGAGTGGATTCGTGAGCGTACGGGTATTTACAAGCGTCATATCGCGGCCGGTGACGAAACCACCTGCGACCTGGCCGAAGTGGCCGCCCTGCGCGCCATGGAGGCAGCCGGTAAAACACCGCGCCAGATTGACCTGATTGTATTTGCAACGACCACGCCCGACCGGGTATTTCCAAGTACCGCCTGCCTGTTGCAGCAGCGACTCGATATTCATGGCACCGCAGCCTTCGATATCCAGGCGGTTTGCACAGGGTTTATTTATGCGCTCGGCGTGGCGGACAAGTTTATCAAGACGGGTGCGGCAAAATGCGCACTGGTTGTCGGCGCCGAGACGCTTTCGCGAATCGTTGACTGGAACGATCGCGGTACGGCAATCCTGTTCGGTGACGGTGCCGGTGCGGTCATCCTGGAAGCGGATGATGAACCGGGGATACTGTCTACACACCTGCATGCTGATGGCAGTTACGAGCACCTCCTGACGGTGCCCGCCGGGATTTCACAGGGCTATGACAAGGTTCAGGCCGGACAGGCGTACGTGCAAATGCAGGGTAATGAAGTATTCAAGATGGCGGTCAACACCCTCGGCCGTATCGTTGATGAAACGCTCGCCGCCAATAACATGGAGAAGTCCGATATTGACTGGCTGATACCGCACCAGGCCAATATTCGTATCATCCAGGCGACGGCACGCAAGTTACGCATGTCAATGGATCATGTGGTGGTCACAGTGGAAGAACACGGTAATACCTCGGCGGCATCGGTGCCGCTGGCGCTCGATACGGCTGTGCGGGACGGACGGATCAAGCGAGGTGAAACACTGCTGATGGAAGCGTTCGGCGGTGGCTTTACCTGGGGTTCGGCACTGGTTAAATACTGAACGGGAGCCTCAAGGTGTCTGCGACGACTGATAACAGCCTGGCGATGGTATTTCCGGGTCAGGGCTCTCAATCCCCGGGCATGCTGGCGGAACTGTCTGCGGAATACGCAGCAGTCGGTGACACGTTCGCCGAGGCCAGCGAGGTGCTCGGTTACGACCTCTGGAAACTGGTGCAGGACGGGCCGGAAGAAGATCTCAACCAGACCGACAGGACGCAACCGGCCATGCTGGCAGCGGGTGTTTCCGTCTGGCGCGTCTGGCAGTCACAAAATGGCGCCATGCCGTCAGTGATGGCCGGCCATAGCCTGGGAGAATATTCTGCGCTGGTCTGCGCCGGTGCGCTCGGTTTTGCCGATGCCATCGCGCTGGTGGCGGAGCGCGGTCGCTGCATGCAAAGTGCTGTGCCGTCCGGTGCCGGTGCAATGGCTGCCTTGCTGGGACTTGCTGACGACATTGTTGCCGATGTCTGTGCGCGTGCGGCAGACAATGAGGTGGTCGAGCCGGTTAACTTCAATTCGCCCGGCCAGGTTGTCATTGCCGGTAATACTGCGGCAGTCGAGCGCGCTATCGAGCTGGCAAAAGAAGCGGGCGCGAAGCGTGCCGTGACATTGCCGGTAAGCGTACCCTCGCATTGTGCCCTGATGACGCCGGCCGCGGAGAAATTTGCCCTGACGCTGGCAGATGTCGTTATTCATTCACCTGCGATTCCGGTAGTCCAGAACGTCGATGCCCATAGCCATGAGCAGCCGGAAACAATTCGCGATAAACTCGCCAGGCAGCTCTGCAAGCCGGTGCTCTGGGTCAGCAGTGTGCAGACCATGCAGGCACAGGGTGTGACGCGCATGATCGAGATGGGGCCGGGCAAGGTGCTGACCGGGCTGTGCAAGCGTATCGATAAAACAATCGACAACAGGGCGGTGTTTGACCCCGCGTCACTGGCCGCAGCACTCGCTGACTGAATAAAACATTCAATATCAGGATCAAGACATGCCATTAAGCAATGAAATCGCACTCGTTACCGGTGCCAGCCGGGGTATCGGCAGGGCCATCGCAGAAACACTCGGGAGCCGGGGCGCGTTGGTAATCGGCACAGCCACGTCAGCCGCTGGCGCCGCGGGTATAGATGATGCGCTGGCGGCAGCTAACATCAAGGGCGCCGGCCGTGTGCTGAATGTGACCGATCCTGATTCGATTACCGGGCTGGTCAAGTCCGTACAGGAAGAATTCGGCGCGCCATCCATCCTGGTCAATAATGCCGGCATCACCCGCGATAACCTGATGATGCGCATGAAAGACGAGGAGTGGGAAGATGTTATCAACACCAACCTGACCTCCGCATTCCGTATGAGCAAGGCGTGTTTGCGCGGCATGATGAAGGCAAAGCATGGTCGTATTATCATGATTTCATCCGTCATCGGCGCGACCGGGAACCCGGGCCAGGCAAATTATGCGGCAACCAAGGCAGGGGTGATTGGTTTCGCCAAGTCGCTTGCACGGGAAATCGGCTCACGTGGTATCACCGTGAATGCAGTGGCGCCCGGTTTCATCGATACGGATATGACGCGCGCATTACCGGACGAACAGCGCGAGGCGCTGCTCGGGCAAATCGCACTTGGCCGGCTCGGCGATGTCGCAGATATTGCCAATGCGGTTGCCTTCCTGGCTTCCGGGGACGCCGCCTATATCACCGGCGAAACAATCCATGTCAACGGTGGTATGTACATGGGGTAGTCGCCTGTTCGGGTAAAGCCTATAGCAGAATAGTATAAGTATATGAAATATATTATAATAATTGTATTCAGGGCGGGTTTTTGTGCGATACGCTTCAGGCAGCGGCCAGGTTACGAAAATCGCGAGTGGTAACCGACTTGTAACTTGTCTGTCGCATTAACTACAATACCCGCGCAGCCTTGGCTGCCTTCATAAAACCGAGAGGAATTTCCCGAAATGAGCAATATTGATGAACGCGTCAAGAAGATAGTTGTTGAACAGCTGGGCGTGAAAGAAGACGAGGTTAACAGCAGTTCTTCTTTTGTCGACGACCTTGGCGCTGATTCCCTCGACACTGTTGAGCTGGTCATGGCGCTGGAAGAGGAATTTGAATGTGAAATTCCTGACGAAGAAGCCGAGAAGATTACCACCGTGCAGCAGGCAGTCGATTACGTTAACGCACATCTCGGGTAATCTTGTCTGACAGAATCCGGCCGCACCCGTGATAGATCGTGGTGCGGCCTTTTAGTTTTTCACATCCGTTCATGATGAGTCCCGTAGCGGGAGATATGCATTGTCGAAGCGACGTGTAGTTGTAACCGGTCTTGGCATAATTTCACCCGTTGGTAACAATGTCCAGACGGCCTGGGACAATATCCTTGCCGGCAATAGCGGCATTGGTCCGATCGCCAATTTTGATGCCTCCACCTTCCCGGTTCGTTTCGCCGGCGAGATACGTGATTTCGATGTCAGCGATTACATCGCCGGCAAGGAAGCCCGGCGCATGGGTGCCTTTATTCACTACGGAATTGCCGCGGCCTGCCAGGCCATCAGTGACTCCGGCATAGAAATTACCGATGCCAATGCACCGCGTGCAGGTATCGCCATCGGCTCCGGTATCGGCGGTCTGCACGGTATCGAGGTCGCCTACCAGTCCTGGCTCGACGGCGGTGCACGTAAAATTTCCCCGTTCTTTGTGCCCGGCAACATCATCAATATGATTGCCGGCAACCTGTCGATTATGTACGGCATGAAGGGGCCGAATATTGCGATTGTGACGGCCTGTACCTCATCAACCCACAATATCGGTATGGCCGCACGCACCATTGCCTACGGCGATGCAGATATCATGGTCGCCGGCGGTGCGGAGATGACCACCTGTCCAACCGGTATCGGTGGCTTCGCTGCGGCACGTGCACTTTCAACGCGTAATGACGATCCGACCGCAGCCAGCCGGCCGTGGGACAGTGACCGGGACGGGTTCGTGCTGAGTGATGGCGCCGGCATCCTGGTGCTGGAGGAATACGAGACGGCCCGTGCGCGTGGCGCGGACATCTACTGCGAAATCACCGGGTTCGGCATGAGTGGCGATGCTTACCACATGACGCAGCCGTCAGAAGGCGGCGAGGGGCCGGCACAGTGCATGGATGCGGCACTGAATGACGCGGGCATTAACCATTCGGATATCGATTATATCAACGCACACGGCACATCGACCCCGGCGGGGGATGTCGCGGAAACGCTTGCGATCAAGCGTTCGTTCGGCGACCTGGCCGGGAAAGTAGCCATCAGTTCCACCAAGTCCATGACCGGTCACCTGCTGGGCGCGGCCGGTGGTATCGAGGCCGTGTTTACCGTACTGGCGATGCGCGATCAGCAGGCGCCCGCTACCATCAACCTGGATAATCCGGATCCTGCCTGCGACCTGGACTATATTCCGAATACATCGCGGGACATGAAGATCAGGACGGCGCTGTCCAACTCCTTTGGCTTCGGTGGCACCAACGGTACGCTGGTCTTCAGCCAGCTGGACTAGTCACTGCCGGTTCCGGCCAGTACAGCAGGCCCTGCCATGAAAGTACTTACGAGGGAGGTTGAATCATCCCCCTGTCTGTTCGATCTGCAAAGATCACGACCGGAACGCTATCCGCACCTGCTGCAGAGCGTTGCTCACGGGCGCTATGACATGCTGTTTGCCTGCCCGGGCGATTCCCTGGTATTGCAGCAGAACGGTGAGCTGACACTCCCTGCAGGCCTGTCGATTCCGGGTAATGATTTTCTGCGCAGTCTGGATGCCTGGCATCTGCGCGACAGCGAAGCCACGCTGGACTGCGAGCTGCCGTTTAGCGGCGGCTGGTTCCTGTATCTCGGCTACGAGCTGGCGGGGCAGATCGAACCGACCCTGCAATTGTCCCATGATGACCCGTTGCTGCCGGTGGCATTCGCAACCCGGTTTGCCACAGCGCTCGTGCGTGACCGCGACACTGATGTTGTAACGATCGTGTATGAGCCGGGCTGTGAAGACAGGCTCGAATTAATCGAGACCGATATCGCCGCACTGGCGACAATCGGTGCACCGGTCAGGCGGGATGCGCAGGCACTGGAAATAAGTGAAAGTCCGGACAGTGATTATCTCGATGCGGTCAGGCGCATCAAGGACTACATCGTGGAAGGCGATGTATTCCAGGTTAACCTGTCACGCGCATGGAACATCCGCCTGTCACAGGAAGCCGATGCGCACGCGTTGTATGAAAGTCTCTGTTACCACAACCCGGCGCCATTCAGCGGTCTGGTCCACTGGTCAGACAGTGCCATCGTGAGTTCATCACCGGAGCGACTGGTCAGCGTTCGCAAGGGTGTGGTCGAGACGCGCCCGATTGCAGGGACACGTCCGCGCAGCAAGCAGTCGGAACAGGATGTGGCGTGGTCGGAAGAATTAATGGCACATCCAAAAGAGCGTGCCGAGCATGTCATGCTTATCGATCTCGAGCGCAACGACCTCGGCCGACTGTGTGTGCCCGGTAGCATCGAGGTTAACGAGTTCATGGTGCTTGAATCCTATGCGCATGTGCATCACATCGTGTCCAATGTGCGCGGACAGCTGCGAGACGACATTACGCCGGGCGCGGTACTCCGTGCGGTCTTTCCCGGTGGTACCATAACCGGGTGCCCCAAGGTGCGCTGCATGGAGATAATCGCTGAGCTGGAACAGGCGCCGCGCGGTGCATACACGGGCTCGATGGGATACCTGAACCGGGATGGCAGCATGGACATGAATATTCTTATCCGCACCATGGTCAGCCACGGCGACCGTCTCGTGTTGCGTGCCGGCGCCGGTATTGTTGCGGACTCCGAGCCGGCAGCGGAGCTGGAAGAAACGCGTGCCAAGGCGCGTGGCCTGTTACGTTCGCTGGGCATCGCCACGGCATGAGTACACAATTACCCGTTACCCTGATTAATGGCGTAAGTGCAAATTGTATTGATGCGGGTGATCGCGGTCTTGCCTATGGTGATGGTGTGTTTGAAACAATCGCGATACACGCAACAGAACCGCGTTTCTGGAACCGCCATATGGCCCGACTGCAGTCGGGTTGTCACCGGCTGGGAATTGCAGCGGTGGACGAAACCGTATTACGCAAGGAATGCGACAGCCTGCTCGGGCGCGTAGCGGACGACCGGAATTACGTTCTGAAGATCATTGTTACCCGGGGTGTGGGCGGCCGTGGTTACCGGCCGGACACATCGGTAACGCCAACCCGCATTTTACAGTTACATGACTGGCCGGCATTGCCAGCGGGTACGAAAGGGATTCGCGCCACACTGTGTTCATCACGGCTGGGAAATAATCCGCAGCTGGCCGGAATCAAGCATCTCAACCGGCTTGAACAGGTGCTGGCCCGTGCGGAGTGGAACGATCCGGATATCCGTGAGGGATTAATTCTCGACCAGGGCGGGCGGGTTATCGAGGGCACCATGAGCAACCTGTTCCTGGTAAAAAATGCTGCATTGCTGACCCCGGACCTGACCCGCTGCGGCGTGGCCGGTATCATGCGCAATATCGTACTCGAGATCGCTGCGCAGCAAGACTATGCGTCAACGGTATGTGATATCACGCTGAATGATGTGTTCATGGCCGATGAGCTGTTTGTATGCAACAGCCTGATCGGTATCTGGCCGGTTACCGAATTAGACAGCAATCGCTACCCGGCCGGACCGGTAACCGCCGGGTTACAATCAAGCCTGCAGGCATTTGACGATGACAGGCACGAGTGGCGGGCCTGAGAGAAGAATGACAGACGGTAAGGAAAAAACACTGTTCGCACGTACCATGATGAACCTGGTGGTGATTATCGTGCTGGCTGCATTGATTATTGCCGGCTGGTTATTTATTGCCTACCAGAAATTTCAGGCCACCCCGGTCACGCTTACGTCAGATACACAGTCGGTGGATGTGCCCGCCGGCTCGTCGCTGCAACATCTGGCTGCCAGTCTTCACCGGCAGGGGATTATCAGCAGCCCGCGCTTTTTTAACGTACTCGGTCGTGAACTGAACGCGGCACGCAGCCTGAAGGTCGGCGAATATGTGCTGCGACAGGGTATGACGCCGCGTGATGTATTGTTACTCATGACGGATGGCAAGGTCGTGCAGCATGGTTTGACCCTGATCGAGGGGCATACCTTTGCCGAAATGCTGGCACGCATACACACCCACCCGGTCATCAAGGTTACCCTGCAGGGCCTGGATAACGCGGCCATCATGGAAAAGCTGGGACACCCGGGCGAGCACCCGGAAGGCCGCTTCCTTGCCGACACCTATCATTTCCCGCGCCACACCACGGACGTCGCCTTCCTGCAGCGTGCGTATGCTGCCATGCAAACTGAGCTGGCGAGTGCATGGGAAAAGCGCGCTGACGGGTTGCCCCTGAAGAACGCCTATGAAGCGCTGATTCTTGCCTCGATTGTCGAAAAGGAAACCGGCAAGGCGGAGGAACGCGCAACGATTGCCGGCGTGTTCGTGCGGCGCCTGCAAAAAGGCATGCGTCTGCAGACCGATCCCACCGTAATTTACGGCCTGGGCGAGACCTTTGACGGGAACCTGCGGCGGCGTGACCTGGTAAAGGATAACCCGTATAACACCTACACGCGCCATGGACTGCCGCCAACGCCGATTGCCATGCCCGGAACGGCTGCTTTGCCGGCCGTCATGCACCCGGCAGACGGTGACAGCCTGTACTTCGTTTCGCGTGGCGATGGTAGCCATTATTTCTCGGCCACGTTACGCGAGCACGAACTGGCAGTGGACAAGTTCCAGCGCGGCAAACGCGGGCATCACGTTACCACAGGAAAAAAACAACAAGTGAACGGAAAATTTATCACCGTGGAAGGTATCGAGGGCGTCGGCAAGTCGACCAACATCACCTATGTACAACAGTTATTGGAAGCTGATGGCATCGATGTTGTGCTGACGCGCGAGCCCGGTGGTACCCCGCTGGGTGAAGCCATACGGCGCTGTTGCTTGATTCACAGTACACTGGCATGGCCCCGGTCTGTGAATTACAGCTGATGTTTGCGGCGCGTGCCGAGCACCTGGCAAGAGTTATTCGTCCGGCACTGGAGCAGGGGCGCTGGGTGCTGTGTGACCGGTTTACCGACGCAACCTATGCCTACCAGGGTGGTGGTCGGGGTATCGATACCGGCATCATTGCCCGCCTGGAACAGCTGGTGCAGGGCGATTTCCGCCCGGACCTGACTTTACTACTCGATGTGCCGGTCGAGGTAGGGCTCGCGCGGGCAAGCGATCGCAGCGCGCCGGACCGGTTTGAGCAGGAAAAGGTCGATTTCTTTGCACGGGTCCGGCAGGCTTACCTGGACATGGCCAGGCAG